>PMIK01000166.1 GCA_003157095.1 Gemmatimonadota bacterium
GCGCCGAGCTCGCGCTCGATGATGTAGCGGCCTTCGAGCGCCGACGAGAGACGGGCGGTCGCGTCCGTCACCGCGACGCTCCCCGCCCGCGCTGCGCGAACCAGTTCAGCGTCACGAACACCGACTGCGCCGTGCCCTGGATCTGCTGGAGCATGACGAACGTCTTCCCGTCGCGCGTGACGTCGTAGTTGGGGAGCACACGGGGAGCCTCGTCGAATGGCCCGTCGAACAGCTGGGTCCGGCCTCCGACCTCGAACCCGCCCTGCGTCTTCACGGCCGCGGCCATCATCCGGTCGCCACTCCGGTAGAAGATCTCCCGGCCGGTCGCCGACCACACCGGCTCCGTNNACCTCGTTGCGTCCGGACTCGGTGGACATGTACGCCATCCACCGGCCGTCGGGCGACAGCGAGGGGTCGTAGTTGTGGAAACCGCCGGCCACGACCTGCTGAGGCGTGGTGTCACCCGAGGCTGCGCCCTGCTGCCAGATCTCCGCCCAGGTCTGCTGAGGCCGGACGCCGTGAAACACCAGCGTGAGGCCATCCGGCGTGAACGCGGCCGGAAACCACGCTCCGTCCTTCGTGACCAGCGGCTCCGGCGTCCCGCTGCCGTCGGCTGCGACCCAGTACACGTGGGTGAAGCCCTTCTCGTTCCGCGCGTACGCGATCCGCCGTCCGTCCGGGGACCACACCGGCCGGGTGGCGGTCGTGTCGAAGGTGAGCCGGGTCCTGGTGTGCTGGGCCAGGTCCATGACCCAGACATCCTCGGCGTTCTGGTTGTCGTCCACCCAGCGCGCCATTGCCACGCGCTTCCCATCCGGCGAGAGGCGCGGCGCGTAGTAGAGCGCCGTGTCCGCTCCGGCGTCGCGCACGGCGCCGCTGCGGTCCACGAAAACCAGCCGGCTCCCGGCCGAGATGGACGACTGATAGGCGAAGTCGCCGGTGCGCGAGACGCCGAAGTTCCGGTCACCGTTCGCGCTCGCGGAGAGCTTGTCGGCGATGGGAACGGCCGGACCGGTGACCTCGAGCTTGCGCGCGTCGAACGGCACGGCCGAAACGATGCCGGAGGGATCGGTGAGCACGACGAAGCCGGCCGTGACGTAGCTCGGATAGGCTCCACTCTGCTGAAGGCGCTTGACCTTGCCGGTGCGACGGACGAGGGCGGCCAGCCTGACGCTCTTGGGGCCCACCACGGTGAACAGCACGGCCCGTCCGTCGCCCACGACGTCGGGCCACATGAAGACCTCATTCGAGTCCGGCTTGGCCAGCAGGTGACTCGCGCCCCCGGCGGCGGGGACCTCCATCAGCCCGGAGTCCGTGGCGAAGATGACCGTATCGCCCGGCGTCCACGTCGCGCCGTACGTCGCGCCCGGTGCATCGCACAGCGGTGTGACCGGTCCGCCGGCGAGTGCCACCTTGACGAGGCGATTGCCCTGGCGGAACCCGATCGTCTGGCCATCGGCCGAGAAGAACGGCAGGATGCCGCCTTCGGATCCCGGGATCGGAGCCGGATCGAGCGCGTCCAGCCCGCGCACGTAGATCCGCTGGCCCGACGGGGCCTTGCCCACGTAGGCGATGCGGGATCCGTCGGGCGAAAAGGCGATGGTGGATCCCGTGGCGCCCACCGGCTGCGCGTCACGCGGCAACTGGATGCCGAACCGCACCACTGGGTGCACCCGGCTCGCGGGCTTGGGCCCCAACCATTGCCCCAGCGCTCCACCCGCGGCGACGGCGAGCATGAGGGCGCCCACAGCGGCCGCGGCGCGCCAGGCTGGCCGCCCCCGCCCGGCGCCCACCGCCTGCTGGGCCGCGAAACCCGTAGCGGACGGCGCCAATGGCAACGCGCCCGGATGGGTCAGCGCCTCGGCGAACTGCCCCGCGGTCGCGATCCGGTCGGCCGGGAGCTTCTCCAGCGCGCGCTGCACCACCGCCTCCACATGCGGCGGGATGGTCCTGCGNNAGCACGCAGCCCAGCGCGTACACGTCGGCCTTGGGCGTGACCTCGCGCTCGCCCATCGCCTGCTCGGGGCTCATGTAGTGCGGCGTCCCGAGGCTCATCCCCGTCTCGGTCATCCGCGTGCCGCCGTCGCCGCGCGAGACGGCGAGGGCGATGCCGAAGTCGGCGACGAGGGCATGGCCGTCGTGCAGCAGGATGTTCTCNNCCCGAGTCGAACAGCGAGAGGATGTGCGGGTGCTGGAGATTCGCGGTGGTCTTGATCTCGGCCAGGAACCGCTCGGCCCCGAGAATGGCGCTGAGCTCGGGGCGCAGGACCTTGAGCGCGACCGGGCGATCGTGCCGCACGTCGTGCGCGAGGTAGACGGTGGCCATCCCGCCCGCGCCAAGCTCGCGATCAACGACGTAGCGGTCTGCGAGCGCGGCGTCGAGCCGCGAAATGGCGTCGTTCACGAATTCACGCTCCGCGCGAGGCCGGTGGCGGCGCCACTGGGGCCAAGCAGGTGGTTGACGCCTGGCGGTCCGGAATCGGGCCGCGTAAGAGGTGCTGGATACCTGGCATGTGGGGGTTACGCCCGGAAGGTAATGGGACAACCTGTCTAGTGTTAGGGCCGGGGTGCTCCTGAGGGGTTGCGAAGCCGCTTTACCCCCTGGCCCCTAACCCCTAACCCCTCCGGGTCTTGCGACATCGTGGCCCGAGTTGCATCTTCGGCGTCCGCGCCGAAGGCCGTGACACGATGAAACGCGATGATCCACCCACTCCGTTTCTGGCGGCGCTCACCACGGCGCCATCGGTAGAAACGGCGAAGCGTCTGGTGCGGACGTTGGTCGAGCGGCGCCTGATCGCCTGCGGGACAGTGATTCCCGGGGTACTGTCCACCTACTGGTGGCAGGGCGCGGTGACGGAAGAGGAAGAGGTGGTTGTCGTCCTCAAGACGACGACGGCCCGCTGGGCGGCGCTGGCCGCGGCGTTGCCCGCGCTGCATCCGTACGAGGTTCCGGAGCTGGTCGCCCTTCCGATCGTGGGCGGCTACAGACCCTACCTCGANNCGCGCACCGGCAAGCGCAAGCGGAAGGAGTGAGGGTCATGGGTCGTTCGAGGCGGCGGCAGCGGCGGGACGGGAGCGGCAACGGGTACTTGCCGGACCTGCCGCCTCCCACGGAGACCCTGGCCCCGGTATACGTGCCCGTGGTCAGCGAGCGGCCCCCCGCCCTGGCGCCGGTGCTCGCGCTGGAGGGACTGGATCCGTGGTCGGAGATCTCCGGCCCGGCCTTGGCCCTCGAAGAAGTCCCGGAAGGCGGTGTCCCGTTGGTGGAATGCGACGACCCCGCGCAGCTTCGGCTTGAGCCGGCTGAGGTAGCGAGCGCGGCGGTGAGCGGGTCGGCCCCGGACCACTACCCTGCCCCGGTGAGCGAGGCCGCACCGGTAGCCGACCCAATCGAGATCTCCGAACCGGTCGCCGTCGCGCCTCCGCCTCCTCCCGATCCGGCGGAGATTCTGTACGGCGAGGCGCGGGCCGCCGCCGAT
>PMIK01000265.1 GCA_003157095.1 Gemmatimonadota bacterium
GGAACCTCAACCTGGTCTCCACGACGCCGCCATCGGCGCAATTCGTGAACCGCAGCGACCCCGGTGACTTCAGCAAGATCAACTCGGACCTGTCGTTTCTGGGGCATTACGTCATCCAGGGCAACTTCAGCGGCTACCAGGTGTGGGACATCTCCACGCCGAGCCACCCGACGCTGTACACGGCGTACGTGTGCCCGGGCGCGCAGAGCGACGTCTCGGTATACCGCAACCTGATGTTCGTTTCGGGCGAGGCGTTGAACGGCCGGCTGGATTGCGGCACCCAGGGCGTGCCCGACACGGTGAGCCAGGACCGCCTGCGCGGCATCCGGATCTTCGATGCCACCGACATCGCGCACCCGCGGTACATCGCCAACGTGCAGACCTGCCGTGGATCGCACACGCACACCGTGGTGACGCAGCCGGGCGACACGGACAACGTCTACATCTACATCTCGGGGACGGCCCCCGTGCGGTCACCGCGGGAGCTGCCGGGATGCTCGCGGGCGACGCCCGACGAGGACCCGAACTCGGCGCTGTTCCGCATCGAAGTCATTCAGGTGCCGCTCGCCCACCCCGAGCAGTCGCGGATCGTGAGCTCGCCGCGGATCTTCAGCGGCCTCACCGAGCCGGCCGCGCACCAGGAGGCGGCGGAGGACATCGCCGCCGCGGCGAAGGCGGCCGCGGAAGCGCGTGCCAAGGGCGCGTTCACGGCGACGGTGCACGGGATGGAAGTGGTCGCGGGACCGAACTTCATCAAGCCGCTGCTCGACAGCGTCGTCAAGGCGCGCCAGGGCACCGGAGCCCCGACCGGCGCCGACAGCGCAGCGCTCCGAGGCGTCTTCCAGGGCATCGTGGACCGGGTGGTCAACGGACCGGCCGCTCGCAGCGGCCCCCGCCCGGGACCGACGCAGTGCCACGACATCACCGTCTACCCGGCCATCGGGCTCGCCGGCGGCGCCTGCGCCGGATACGGCCTGCTGCTCGACATCCACGACGCCGCCAACCCGACGCGGATCGCCGCCGTGGCCGACTCGAACTTCTCCTTCTGGCACTCCGCCACGTTCAACAACGACGGGACCAAGATCCTGTTCAGCGATGAATGGGGCGGCGGCCTTGCGCCGCGCTGCCGAGTGACCGACAAGCCCGAGTGGGGCGCGGACGCCATCTTCACGCTGAGCCACGACACGATGACGTTCCAGAGCTACTACAAGCTGCCGGCCCCGCAGACGCCGTTCGAGAACTGCGTGGCCCACAATGGGTCCCTGATCCCGATTCCCGGCCGCGACATCATGGTCCAGGGCTGGTATCAGGGNNATGGACTCGACCAAGCTCGTGGGCGCCGGGTCGTGGTCGGCCTACTGGTACAATGGCTACATCGTGAGCTCCGAGATCGCGCGCGGACTGGATATCCTGGAGCTCAAGCCCAGCCCCCTCCTCTCCCAGAACGAGATTGACGCCGCGAAGCTGGTGCGCTTCGACTTTCTGAACGTGCAGGATCAGCCGAAACTGGTGTGGCCCGCGAGCTTCGTGGTGGCCCGCGCGTTCCTCGACCAGCTCGAGCGGTCGAACGGCCTGGCGACCGAACGGGTCTCCGCCGCGAGGAAGGCGCTCGCACGCGCCGAAGGGACTTCCGGCCCGCGGCGGCGGGATGCGCTGACGCGGTTGGCGACGCAGCTGGACAGCGAAGCGCCGGGAGCGGCCGACCAGGCCAAGGTGCGGACGCTGGCCGCCGCAGTGCGCGATCTGGCACACGCGCAGCGCTGATTGCCGAAGTTGCACAGGAGCATCCCCCGGTCAGACCCCAGCCGTTATCGAGGGGTCCGGCCGGGGGGCGGGAGACTGACACTCCCCGCCGCACACGATCCGCCCCGCAGTTACATTCCCCGATCCGGCCGGGGACGCGCGCTGGACGCGCGGCCGGCGTGACATCGCGCATCTCCCCACGATGACGGGTCACCCATGAAGAGACTCGCCCTTCTCCTCCTTCTGGCAGGCACGGCCTGCGTCTCGCGGCACACCTCGCGCAGGGACATCGCGCGCTGGAAGAGCGAGGCCCAGGACGTCACGATCATCCGCGACGACTGGGGCATCGCCCACGTCTACGGCGGGTCGGACGCCGATGCCGTGTTCGGCATGGAGTACGCGCAGGCCGAGGACGACTTCAACCGGGTGGAGATGAACTACGTCAACGCGATGGGACGCCTGGCGGAGACCGAGGGGAGAGGCGAGATCTTCCGCGACCTGCGGATGAAGCTGTTCGTGGACCCGGACAGCCTGAAGGCGCAGTACGCCGCGAGCCCGCCCTGGCTCCAGTCCCTGATGGACGCCTTCGCCGACGGCCTGAACTACTACCTGTACACGCACCCCAACGTGACGCCGAAGGTCATCACGCGCTTCGAGCCGTGGATGGCGCTCAGCTTCACCGAGGGGAGCATCGGGACCGACATCGAGCGCGTGAACCTGCGCGCGTTGGAGGCCTGCTACGGCGCCTCCGGACGCGCGACAGCGGCATCCGGTGCCGGGGACGCTCAGCCACCGGAGCCGCCGGGCTCCAACGGCATCGCCATCGCCCCGTCGAACACCAGGAACCACCACGCGCTGCTGTGGATCAATCCGCACACGTCGCACTACTTCCGGTCCGAGTTGCAGATGGTGAGCGATTCCGGCCTCGATGCCTACGGCGCCGTGACCTGGGGCCAGTTCTTCGTCTATCAGGGCTTCAACGCCACCGCCGGCTGGATGCACACGTCGAGCGGCGTGGACGCCGTCGACGAGTTCCTCGAGACGGCGGTGCAGAAGGATGGCCGCTGGTACTACCGCCGCGGACCCGAGGAGTTGCCGATGACGGTCCGCCGCATCACCGTGCGGTACCGGAACTCCAACGGAGGGCTGGCCGACTCGACCTTCACCGCGTTCTACACCGCTCACGGGCCCATCGTCCGGAAGGTGGGTGAGCGGTGGGTGAGCATCAGCCTGATGCGGCAGCCGGTGCAAGCGCTTACCCAGTCGTACACGCGCACCAAGGCCAGGGACTACGCCGCCTTCCGCCAGATCATGGAGCTGCACGCCAACTCGTCCAACAACACGGTTTTCGCGGACGCCCAGGGCGACATCGCGTACTTTCACGCCAACTGGATTCCCCGACGCGACACGGCGTTCGACTGGACTAAGCCGGTGGACGGCAGTGATACGGCCACGGACTACCACGGCCTGTTGACGGTGAACGAGACCCCGCACCTGCTGAACCCGCCGAACGGGTGGCTCTACAACTCCAACAACTGGCCATGGTCGGCGGCGGGCCCGAACAGCCCGAAGCGTCAGGACTATCCCCGCTACGTCGAGACCGGCACCGAGGAGTCGCCGCGCGGCCTCCATGCCCTCCGAGTCCTGACGGGAGCGAAGGACCTCACGATGCAGTCCCTCACCGCGGCGGCGTTCGACAGCTACCTGCCGGAGTTCGCGATCCTGATACCGACGCTGCTCCGGGCATACGACGCCGCGCGGGGGTCGGATCCTTTCAAGGCGAGATTGGCCGAGCAGGTGAGGCTTCTGCGGCACTGGGACTTCCGCTGGTCGGTCTCGTCAGTGCCGACGTCCCTTGCCGTGTTCTGGGGAACGGAGCTGTGGCGGCGGGTGAGCCCCGAGGCGCGGAAGGCAGGTACGACCGTCTACGCCTACCTCGCGACCAGTGCCACGCCGCGGGAGCGGCTCGAGGCGCTCGCGGCGGCTTCCGACACGCTCGCGGCCGACTTCGGGACGTGGCAGACGCCGTGGGGCGACATCAACCGGTTCCAGCGGATCAACGACGAGATCGAGCCGCGTTTCGACGACGCGAAGCCCAGCATCCCGGTGGGCTTCACGTCGGCGCTGTGGGGCTCGCTGGCCTCGTTCGGCGCGCGCGGGTACCCCAACACGAAGAAGTGGTACGGCACCAGTGGGAACAGCTTCGTGGCCGTGGTGGAGTTCGGCGACAGCGTGCGGGCCAGGGCCGTCACGGCGGGCGGGGAGAGCGGCGATCCCGCGTCGCCCCACTTCGACGATCAGGCGCTGCGCTTCACGACCGGTGACCTGAGGCCTGTGTACTTCTACCGCCCGCAGCTCAAGGGCCACACCGAGCGGGAGTACCACCCGGGCGGCTGACGGCACGCGTCACCCAGTTTGCCTCAGTTCGCCGCCGGGTTCATCACCTTCCCCAGGAACAGGATCGTCCCGGTGAGCCGTTCGCGGATGGCGACCAGGAACGGCCGGTCCACGGTGATGTGCAGCGGGCCCGCTGGCATGCTTGTGGCGATGATCCCGACCACCGTCACCGCCGCCGCCTCCGTGCCCTCTTCGTAGACGTCCACATAGGTCTTGTGTTTGACAAACGAAATGCATGCGCCGCCGGCCGGATACAGCGGCGTGAAGTCGGCGTTGCCACGGTCGCAGAAGGCGATCCCCATCCCCAGCGCGGTGAGCGCCGGCTCCAGCTCCTGGTCGTACGTGAGCTTGAACTTCGGCATCGTGACGATCACTCCGGTGCTGTCGAGGCCCGCCATCCACGCGTTCCAGCGCTCCCCGGTCACGCTCGCCGACAGGGAGTCAAACTCCGCTGCCGATTGCGGGAGCACGATCGTCATCGAGTAGGCCCGGCCGCTGTACGGAAGATCCACGACCGTGACGCCGTCGCCGATGTACAGTCGGACTGGGGCAGGGTCGCTATGCGACATCATGGACGCCGACACGCTTCCACCGTCCCGCAGCGTGAACGGCGCATCGCGCGTCAAGGCCGGATCGAAACGCTGGGTCCAGCTCCCCTTGAAGTAGATCGCGTTGATCAGGAACATGATCGCGTCGGCGGCGATAGGGCTGTCAACGATTGTGGGGATCTTCCCCGCGGTCTGAGCGCTCACCCAGTCATTGATGGTCTGCGCGGCGGTCGGCGCGCCGAAGTCGAGCGACTGCACGTCGGCGTCGAACCAGGTGCGGGTATCGTTGAGGAACGCCTGCCCGACCGTGATGCCGGTCCGGTACCAGATCGAGTTGGCGAGCGTGAACGTCACGCCGGGATCGAGACCGCGCAGCAGATCAATGACGCCGCGGTAGCCGCGGTTGACCTCGTCCATCGAGAGCCCATCCAGCTGGAGCACGGCGAGCATGGAGTCGCGGGTCGCGCCGGCAGCGCCGTTGACGGTCATGCCGAGCGCCATCCCCACGCTGAGCGGTGAGATGAAGAGGTTCGCGTCGGCGGGCTGCTGCGCGGCGACGGCATGGAACAGGGTGAACGCGAACCGGTTGTCGGCGCTCACGAGTTGCGTTTCGGCGGCCGTGAGGCTGCGCGGCAGCTGGGTGATGGGCGCCGGGCCGGGAGCCGTGATGCGCGATTCGCACGCTGCGGGAAGCAGCACCGAGGCCAGAAGCAGGATCAAACGCAAGGCGAATCGCATGGATCTTCCTTTCGCGCCCCGATCGGCGCGAGCCGAGCCCAGGATGCCGTGACGGCAGCGCGGTGGCGGATAGCGCATCTTCACCAGAACCCCCTCTACGTCCACCCGGCCGCGCTCAGGGCGTGCAGGCCGGGCCGGGAGCCGGTGGCACCTGCGCCGCCGCGCCGGGCAAGGTAACGCTCCAGCCGGCGGAACTTGCCGGTACGAACCCGGTCGTCTCGCCGAGCCCGCTCATTGGCGACGTTGCCGCAAAGAGAACGACGGAACTGTCAGCCGTCCACACGGTGAGCGCGGTGTCGATCGGGGTTCCAACCGAGTTGACGGCGATGGTCCTGAAGGTATCCGCGACCGGAAAGCGCAGGCACACCACCCTGGAGGTCACTGACCCCATGAAGGGGACGCCCGCCGGAGGCTGGCCCGGTACACGCCACTGCGGGATGAACGCCCGCACCTCGAACGGCACGCAAGGTCCGGGGTTGCACGTCGCGTTCGTCACGAGAAGCGTCGGAGGCGATAACACCGCACGACGAAGCTGGTTACTCGCGTCCCCCGGAGCCGTGGCCTGACATGCTCCCAGGGCCACCAACACGGCTGACGCGGCGATGAGGCGGACGATCATGCGGGTCTCCCCCCAAGCATCGGAGTCGTTGCGCACAGCGCCGCCGAAGGCGTATTAGTCCAGCCGCGCACGGCGCCCGGGTTCGGAGGATTAGACCCGCCCTGGCGCTGCGGCGTCACCGCCGGGGCGGTGACCGAATCCCCGCATCGAGGGTCTGGATGAGAGAGGACGAGTCCGACGGGGCGCTGGTGCGCCGGGTCCTGGAGGGTGACACCGAGGCGTTCAGCGGCCTCGTGGCACGCCACGGGGAGCGCGGGCTCCGCTTCGCGGCCGCCATGCTGGGCGATGCCGCCGACGCTGAGGAGGCGCTCCAAGACGCATTCGTTCGGGCGTACCGGAGCCTCAGCGCCTGCCACGAGCCGGACCGGTTCGGCGCGTGGTTCCTGCGAATCCTGGTGAACCGGTGCCGGACGCGGGGCGCAGTGCGACGCCGGAGCGCGAAACTGTTCGTTCACGACGAGGCCGCGGTGGAGCGCGCAGCGGCGCGGCCGGCGGGGGACCCGGACTGGCGAGAGGAAATCGACCGGGCGCTGGCGCAGCTCGACGCCCTGCAGCGGGAGGCGTTTCTGCTGAAGCACGTGGAAGGTCTGGAATACGACGAGATGGCCCGGCTCACCGGCGCCCGGATTCCCGCGCTCAAGATGCGGGTGAAACGCGCCTGCGACCACCTGCAGGCACTACTGCGGGAGGGGGACGATGCACGGGTCCACTGACGATCCCCTGATCGCGCGAGTGGCCGAGGAGCTGCGGCGGCCGGTGACGCCGCGCCCCGGCTTCGACGCCCGCGTGATGGCCGCCGTGCGCCAGGCCCCTCCCTCGCTGCCGCGGCGCACCTGGGCGTGGCTGCGCGAGCCGCGCACCCTGGCTCTCTCGCCCCTCGGCGGTCTCGCGATGGCGGCGGGCCTCGCAGGACTCGTGATCATGGGAACGTGGGGCGTGATGACGGTGGGTCGGAGCGGGGAGGCTGGTCGCGCGGCCGCCGTGCAAGGGGCCGCAGCCGGCGAGCTGTCCGTCGTGACCTTCGTCCTCGTGGCACCCGAGGCTCGCAGCGTGGCGCTCGCAGGAGACTTCGAGGGCTGGGACCGGGCGCGGATGCCGATGACGCGGGTGGCGTCCGGGCTGTGGACCCTGGACGTCTCGCTGGCGCCCGGCCGCTACCAGTACGCCTTCGTGGTGGACGGGAGCCGGTTCGTCGCCGATCCGGCGGCGCCGCGCGCCGTGGGCGACGACTTCGGCCAGCCGAACTCGGTGGTTACCGTGGGCGGCGGCGCCATGCGCGCCGCGGGAGGATCGCTGTGAACGGGAACTCGCTGCGGGCCGCAGCGGTGCTCTGCGCGTTGGTACTACCGTCGGCCGCGCGCGCTCAGGTCGAGCGGCTCGCAGGCCGCCTCGACGCAAACACGCGCTCGGCGGTCACCGCCATCGTGGACTCGGTACGCGGAGCATGCGTGCCCACGAATCCACTGGTCAACAAGGCGCTGGAGGGCGCGAGCAAGGGCGCCGACGGAGCTCGGATCGTGTCTGCCGTCCGCGCGTTGGCGGGCGACCTGGCCCGCGCGCGCGCGGCCCTCGGCCGAGCGGCCACGGAGCCGGAGCTGGTGGCAGGGGCGGCCGCAATTCGGGCGGGCGCTGCGCCCGCATTCCTCGAGCGACTGCGCGGAGACGATCCCCGATCGTCCCTGGTTGTGCCGTTGGCGGTGATGGCCGACCTGGTTTCGAGTGGCGTGCCCGCCGACACGGCGGCGCAATCCGTTCTCGCGCTGGTGCAGGCCGGCAAGCGCGAAGCCGATCTCGTCGCGTTCCGCCAGAGCGTCGAGCGCGACATCGCCCTCGGAGCCCCGGCCGGTGGCGCAGCCGCAGCGCTCGTAGCTACCCCGGCCACCGCGAGCGTGCCGGGGGAGCCGCCGTCGCCACCGCGCCCGCGGAAGCCGTAGCGCGACAGCGCTCGTGCGCCGGCGCGCGACACGCCGTCTCCTGATCCTCTCCGTCGTCTGCGCCGCGGCTGGGGCCGCGCCGTGCGCCGCGCAGGTTGAAGCCGGCCTCGACGCGGCGGCCTCGGTCGTGAAGTACGACGGCTACCTCGCATCCGGCGCCGCGGCCCTCACCCCGTCCGTCGCGTGGCGATCCCTACGTACGTCGCTTGCAGCCCGTGGCACGCTCCTCGTCTTCGAGAGCGGCCATACCAATATCCAGGGGCTGCTGACCGCCAGCACCTATTCACCTCCCATCGGAAAGCTCCGTGTCGAGGCCAGCGCCGAAGCGGGCGCCAGCGCGTACTCCGCATTCGCACAGTTCGCGCACGCGCTGGCGCGCCTGCGGCTTCACGTGCTGCGTGACCGGTGGGGGCTCTGGGCCGGCCCCCTCGCGGGCGCCATCTCGCGTGGTGACGGGGGACGCGGAGCGTCAGGCCTCTCCGCCGGCTGGTGGGGGCGCACGCCGGCAGGTGCGCTCGACGTCACCTGGACCCGCGTCGCTGTCGGTGACACAGCCTACAGCGACCTGCAAGCGCGGGTGCGGTGGCAGCGCGGTGCCTTCGACGTCCAAGGCTCTGCGGACGCCCGGGAGGTGAGCCGCGGCGGCGGAACCGGCGGGTATGGCGATGTGTCGGCGACGCTGCGCCTCACGGATCGCATGGCGCTCATCGTCGCGGCTGGGAACTACCCCAGCGACCCGGTGAACGGCAGCATCGGCGGCCGGTTCGTGACGGCCGGCGTGCGTCTCGCGCCGCGGTCGTCCCCGCAGGTCGCCATCGTTCGCCAACTCGGCCCGTCCCTGCTGCCCCGCGAGGGCGAGACGCCGGCGCGGCTCGATGGCGCGCGGGCCGCCCTCGAGCAACTCGACGGCCTCACGATTCTGGTCGTGCAGGTGACCGGCTCCCAGCGCGTCGAGGTGATGGGCGACTTCACCGACTGGCAGCCGGTCGTTCTCCCCGCGGCCGGCGAAGGGCGCTACCGCTATGTGCCCGGGCTGCCGGCAGGGATGTACCGCTTCAACCTGCGCGTGGACGGCGGTCCGTGGGGCGTTCCGCAGGGAGCCAGCATCACGGCGGACGAATTCGGCGGCAGCGTGGGGGTGCTGGTCGTTCCCTGAGTCCGCGACCTGATTGCCGGCGACCGCGAGCCGCACGCCGGTGACGGGCGCCCGGGTCACGGGGTCATACTGCAGACGAGATCAGCGCGCAGCGGATCAAGACCGCCTTCGTAGTGCAGAGGCAGATCATGCAAGTGCACCGGCGCTCGTTGCTCCTGCCGGCGGTGGCCCTGGCCATCGGCATCCCCGCGATAGCCTTCGCTCAAGCCAGCGTCGAAGTCGGCCCATTGGTGGCCGTCTACGCTCCGGTAGGGACCTTCAACTCGCCGGACGCCTTCTCGAGCTCTCTCCCGACGAGGCCGAGCGATCTAGCAGGAGTGGCCTGGGGCGCGGAAGGACGGCTCTGGCTCACCCCCCGCGTTGGGTTCGCGGTTCAAGGCGCGGTGGCTACCAGCCGCTTCGGCGGCGGACTGGCAGCGCCTGGCTGTGGGGGCGCCACGCCGAGCACGTGCGGCTTCGTCACTTCGCCCAACCACGCGCGGGTCGTGACTCTCACCGCGCAGGTCCTCTATCGGCCCGCGCCGAGCGGCTTCCCGCTCCAGCTCAGCGCTGGGGCAGGCGTCGTGCGGCATGGAGGGGATGCGTATGCCGGGCTTAATGCGCCGAGCCCGGTGGCAGGGGTGTTCGGACTCGGCTTCGACCTGCACATCGGCCGCTGGCTTACGGCCACTCTGGGCGTCACGACGCTCGTCTACGCGCTGGATGTGCGTGACAACTTCGGCCAGCGTCTTGAACGCGGGTTCCAGATCGACCTCTTGCCGCAGGTTGCCCTGGCCTGGCGATCGCGGCTGGAGTGATCCCTGCGCCGCCTAGCCAGCACCGGTAGCGGGCGGGCAAGCGGGGGCTGACGCCTCCGTCACCGGTGAGGTCTGGATGGAGGAGAGTATGCACCACGCCATGCTCCGCGGTTCCGTAGTCCCGTTTGCGCTCGCCGCTCTGGCGGCGTGTGCCACAGAGCCCCGAGGCCCTGTTCTCACTGGACAGTTCGGTGGCCGCATGCTTGGCATGGTCGCGACGGACACCGCCGTGCATTTCCAGTTTGCGTGTGGATACGCCGTCACGGGTCCGCTCCGCCTCGAGAACGGCGGTGCCTACCGCGCTAGTGGTCTCGGGACCGACGGGTTCCCACCTGGGGCGGCGCCTTCGTGGTCGCTCGACGTGACTGCCGGCCCGATCGGCGACAGCCTGCTGGGTCTCCTTGTGGTGTCGACCAGACGATATCAGGACAGCACCTCTCGGTCGAGCGGGGCGTACCAGGTGACCCGCGGCGCCGCGCCGGACTTTAGCGGGGTGGCGTGCCTGGCCGACTAGGGCGCCTTGCGGCCTCGCCTCTCTCTCTGATAGATATCGTTTCATCTTCATCCATCGCCGGCGCCTCCACCCCGCCCGCCCACGTCCGGGCGGCGGCGCGGCATGTCGTCCGATCGGCCGTGACTCGTGCGTAGGGAGTAATCGTGTTGCTCAAACAGACCTTCGCGCTTTCGCTGGTGATCGCCGCGCTCTCGCTCGTTCCGGCGCTCGCCGGCGCGCAGCCGGGACCCGGTGCCCCGTCCCCCTCGATGCAGCGCGCCATGCACCTCGACCTCGAGGGCGCGACGGCGCAGGCCCGCGTGATCTTCCAGGCCCTGATAGACTCGGCCGCCGATCCGGCGGCGCGGGCGACGACGCAACGCGCGATGGCGATCTCGTATGCCTTCGACGGCGACTGCGCCAACACGGTCAGGTACGAGGAGATGGTTATCGCCTACTGGGCGACGCGCGAAGCGGCGGAACCGCAGAACGCGTTCTACCAAGAGGGCGAGATGGCCGATGAGGCGGCGCGCGTCTGCCTCGACGCGGGCGACCTCAACGCCGCCGACCACTGGTACCGCCGCGGCTACGAGCTGGGTGTGAAAGAGCCGGCGCCGCCGGCCCATGCGCGGAGTCTGTGGCAGTATCGCCTCGCCCACGCCCTTGGACGGCTGGCAGCGCGCCGGGGCGACACGACCGAAGCCCGGCGGCAGATCGCCGCCGCGCGGCGGATCCTCGACGGCGATTCCTCCATGGCGTCAGGGCAGGAGCGCTTCTTCCCATATCTTGTGGGATACGTCGCGCTGTACACCAACGACCTACCGACTGCCGAGGCGCAGCTGCGGAAGGCGGCAGACCTGCAGGGAAACCAGCGCGACCCGTTCCTGCGGTGCCTGCTCGGACAGACCCTCGAGCGCATGGGCCGGCAGGACGAGGCGAAGACCGCGTATCGCCAGGCCTATGATCTGGCCACCGCGCACAACCCGCCCGCGGCGTTCGTGCGCCCCTTCGTGCGGAGGAAACTCGGCTTGCCCGCGTCGCCCTGACAGGTGGGCTACGGTGCGCACTGGACATCGGACGCCGCCCAAGGCACTATTCGCGCTTCCCAAAACCCGGAGTCAGAAGCGATGAGAGCCTCCGCTTACGCGCTGGCCGCCGTACTGTGTGCCGTGCCCGCGCTCGCAGCCGCCCAGAACCCGGTGTCCGACGCCTTCCGCGCCAACGAGCAGCGCAACGCGCGGATTCTGCCCGCGGCCATTGACCTGTTCCCGTCGGACAAGTTGGGCTACAAGCCCACGCCGGCGCAGATGACCGTCGCGGAGATTGCGGTCCATCTCGCCGAGGGGAACGACGAGTTGTGCTCCACTGTCGGTGGGACGACGGCGCCACAGCGCTCCAAGATCGCGGCTAATGCCCCGAAGGCGGACCTGATGGCCCGTCTCCGTGAGACGTTCGACTACTGCGGCACCGCGCTCGCCGGCCTCACCGACGCTCAGCTCAGCGACTCGGTGCCGATGTTCGGCGGCCCCCGCAAGGCCACACGTGCCGTCATGCTTCTGATCACCGCCGGCGACTGGACGGATCACTACAGCCAACTGGCGGTCTACCTGCGCCTCAATGGCATGCTGCCGCCGACGGCGCAGCGGCGTCCGGGGATGTAGGGACAGGCACGGGATTGGGGGTTGGGGTTTCGGGGTCCGCCTCCCAACGCCCCAAACCCCAATCCCGAAACCCCAAGCCCCGGCTGGTCAGTCTTGCACCCCATCTTCTTCCCGAGCGCCTCCGGCTTCCGCAAGTGGCTCGAGAAACACCACGCCACTGACCGCGAGCTGCTGGTCGCATTCCACAAGGTCGGCACGGGCAAGCCCTCGATCACCTATCCGCAGGCGCTCGACGCGGCACTCTGCTTTGGCTGGATAGACGGGATGCGGAAGAGCCTCGACGCCACCAGCTACACCATCCGTTTCACGCCCCGCAAGCGGGACAGCATCTGGAGCGCCGTCAACGTCCGGCACGTCGCGCGTCTCAAGGCCGCGGGTCTGATGCAGCCCGCCGGCCTGAAAGTGTTCCAGGAGCGGGACCGCAAGAAGGCGAGACTATACTCGTTCGAGAACCGCCCGAGCCGCCTGGATGCCGCGTCCGCCAGGAAGTTCATGGCGAACCGGCGAGCGTGGACCTGGTTCGATGCCCAGCCACCCTGGTACCGGCGCACCGCCGCCTGGTGGGTGATGAGCGCGAAACGGGAGGAGACGCGGGCGCGGCGCCTCGCGACGCTGATCGCATCCTCCGCGAAGGAGGCGAAGGCCCCGCCGTTCATCCTCGACCCGAAGGACCGCCCGACGGCAGCCCGCCGCTAGCCACATTCCGCAGTTAGCTCGGAAAGACAGATGAGGCGCTCTTGTCCGCCGCCTCTCCCGCACACAGCTTCATGATGCCGCACCGGTCGTGCGAGGGCGCACCCCGGTTGAAAGTCACAGGAGGGGCCGGGTCATGCTCGAGAGACGGATCAAGAACACGCTGCCGCTGGCCATCGTCCTGGCTGGTGCGCTCGCCGGCTGCCTCACCCCAACCGCGGGCGGGTCGGGACATTCGTCGAACGTCCCCGTCGTGACCGCCACCGGCGGCGGCGTGGGCTTCACGGTCTTCGCAAGCGATTTCACGTTCGACCAGAGCTACGCGGGCCCGACGCTGGGCGACTCGGTGGCTGTCGGCCTCGTGGTGAGCAGCTACACGGGCGGCAGCGCTCAAGTCGAGATCATTGACGCGCACGGCGTGAAGCGGTTGCAGCTGCCGGTGACGAGCAACATCGTGCAGGCTCAAGGCCAGTCTACGGTGCCAGGCACTCCACCCTACACACTCCACGTCACGTTCACCCACTTCACCGGCACGTTCGTGCTCGGTGTAGGCGTGGCCGGGTCCTGACGGCGCGGCGGGGCGCGAGAAACGACATGGCACGGACCACGCCCGGCGGCGGCTCCGCTCCGGACAAGCGGGACCTGGATGACATGCTGGGCCGTGCGGGCGGGCTGTGGGAGCGCCTCCACGCGAATCTTGTGTCCGAGTTCGGACCGCTCGCCGAGAAATGGAGCTTCTCCAAGACCACCGGCCGCTGGTCGCTGCAGCTCAAGCGGAAGCAGCGGACCGTGGTCTACCTGATTCCCTGCCGAGGCCA
>PMIK01000082.1 GCA_003157095.1 Gemmatimonadota bacterium
AGGGGCTGGGGGCTAGGGGCTAGGGGCTGGGAGGCAACCGGCGCCGGCTGCACCGGAGCAGCCGCGGTGGCGACGGGTCGGGTCGGGGCACCGGCAGGTGAGCTTACCGATCCCTCGCCCCTAGCCCCTGGCCCCGGCTGTGCGGGCGCAGCGGCGGCCAGCTTCGAGATGTCCTCGTCGGCGCTCCCGACGATGGCCACCAGCGCCCCCACCGGGACCGTGGCGCCCTCGGCCAGCACGATCTTGCGGAGCACCCCGTCCTCGCGGGCCACCAGCTCCATCACCGCCTTGTCGGTCTCGACCTCGGCCAGCGTCTCGCCGGTCTTGACCGCGTCGCCCTCGCGCTTCTTCCAGGCGACGAGCCGCCCCTCCTCCATCGTGGGTGAGAGCGCTTCCATCACGATGCTGGTGGCCACGGCCCTAGTCGAGGTAGAGGACGCGCCGGGCGGCCGCGACCACCTTGGCCGCGTCCGGCTTGGCGAGCTTCTCGAGCTGGCGATTGTACGGCATCGGCACGTCGGCGCCGCTCACCCGCAGGACCGGCGCGTCGAGATCGTCGAACGCGTCGCGCTGGATCCCGTCCACGACGGCGGAGCCGATGCCGGCGAACGGCCATCCCTCCTCGACCACGACGCAGCGGTTCGTCTTCCGGACCGACGCGACGATCGTCGGGAGGTCGAGCGGGCGGAGGGTGCGGGGATCCACGACCTCGGCGCTGATCCCCTGCTTCTCCAGCTCCTCGGCGGCCTTCAGGGCGACCGCCACCATCTTGGAGTGGCCTACCAGCGTGACGTCGGTGCCGGCGCGCTTGACCTCCGCTACTCCCAGCGGCACCAGGTGCTCGCCTTCGGGCACCTCGCCCTTCTGGTTGTACATCATCTCGCCTTCGATGAAGATCACCGGATTGTTGTCGCGGATCGCGCTCTTCAGCAGGCCCTTGGCGTCGGCGGGCGTCGCGGGTGTGACGACCTTGAGTCCGGGGACGTTGGCGTACCACGCCTCGAACGACTGCGAGTGCTGGGCGCCGAGCTGGAGCGCCGCGCCGCCCGGGCCGCGGAACACGATCGGGATCGCCACCTGGCCGCCCGACATGTACAGCATCTTGGCCGCGGAATTGACGATCTGGTCGATGGCCAGGAGCGCGAAGTTCCAGGTCATGAACTCGATGACGGGCCGGAGCCCCGCCATCGCCGCGCCGACGCCCACGCCCGCGAACCCCAGCTCGGTGATCGGCGTGTCCACGATCCGCATCGGCCCGAACTCCTCGAGCAGGCCGCGGCTCACCTTGTACGCACCCTGGTAGACGCCGACCTCCTCGCCCATCAGGAAGACGCCGGGGTCCCGCGCCATCTCCTCCTTTAGCGCCTGGTTCAGCGCGTCCCGGTAGCTGAGGACCGTCATCAGCTGCTCCCATCCCGGTACACGTCGCTGGTGAGCGCCTCGGGGGCCGGGTCGGGGCTCTCGTCGGCGAACCGCACCGCGTCGTCCACCTCGTCGGCCACCTCGGCCTCCATCGTCTGCCACCGGTCGTCGTCGAGCATGCCGTCGGCCTTGAGCCGGTCCGCGAACGTATGGATCGGGTCCTTCGCCTTGGCCTGCTCCACTTCGTCCTTGGTCCGGTAGTGGCCGTGGATCGGGTCGGACATCGAGTGGCCCATGAAGCGGTAGGTGCGGATCTCGAGCAGAGTAGGGACGTAGCGCTCGCGGCCCCGTTTCACCGCCCGGGCCACGGCGTCCCGCACCGCCAGCACGTCCATCCCGTCCACGACCTCGGCGGGCATGTCGTACGAGCAGGCGCGCTGCGCCACGTCGTAGATGGCGGACGCGCGCTCGAGGGCCGTGCCCATGCCGTAGCGGTTGTTCTCGCAGATGTAGATGGCGGGCAGCCGCCACACGGCGGCCATGTTCAGCGCCTCGTGGAAGGCCCCATTGTTCACCGCGGCCTCGCCGAAGAACCCGAGCGCGACCTGGTCGCCCTCGCGGTACTTGATCGCGAACGCCACGCCGGTCACCAGCGGGATGTGGCCGCCGACGATGGCGTGCCCGCCGAGGAAGTTGGTGGCGGCGTCGAAGATGTGCATCGAGCCGCCCTTGCCACCCGAGCTGCCCGTGGCCTTGCCGTACAGCTCGGCCATCACTGCCCGCGCCGAAACGCCGCGTGCCAGCGCCTGCCCGTGCTCGCGGTAGCTGGTCAGGACGTAGTCGTCCTTGCGGAGCGCGGCCATCGCGCCGACGGCCACGGCCTCCTGGCCGATGTACAGGTGACAGAATCCGCCGATCTTGCCGTGAGCGTAGGCCTCGGCGGCCTTCTCCTCGAAGCGGCGGATGACCAGCATGTCGCGCAGCATCCGCCGCAGCGCGTCGGCTTCGGCCGCGGGTGCGTGCTCCGGCGCGGGCAACGTGTCGGTCATGGCGGGCGGCGGCCTAGACGCCCGCGGCAGCGCGCTGGGCCTGCTCCCAGGCATGGTACGACGAGCGCACCAGCGGACCCGACTCGACGTGCCGGTATCCCATCTCGCGGCCCAGGCGCCCCAGCTCGGCGAACTCCTCGGGCGTGTAGTAGCGGGCGACCGGAAGGTGCGAGGCGGACGGCCGGAGATACTGCCCGATCGTCACGATGTCCGCGCCGGCGCCCCGCAGGTCCCGCAGCGCGAGCACCAGCTCGTCCCATTCCTCGCCCAACCCGACCATCACGCCGGACTTGGTCGTTCCAGCCGGGTCCATCGCCTTGGCGCGAGCCAGCAGCTCCAGCGCCCGGTCGTAGCGCCCGCCAGGCCGCGCCAGCCGGTAGAGCCGGCGCACCGTCTCGAGGTTGTGGTTCAGGATGTCGGGCTTGGCCTCGACCACGATCCGCAGCGCCTGCTCGCTGCCCTTGAAGTCGGGTATCAGGAGCTCGATCGAGGCGCCGGGGAGCCTCAGGCGCGTCTCCGCAACGACGGCGGCGAACTGCTCCGCGCCGCCGTTGGGCAGATCGTCGCGGTCCACCGAAGTGACGACCAGGTACTTGAGCCCCATCGCGGCGGCGGCCTCCGCGAGGCGGCGTGGCTCCTCGAGATCGGCCGGAAGCGGCGTGCCGTGCGCCACCGCGCAATAGGCGCAGTTCCTGGTGCAGAGGTCACCCAGAATCATGAAGGTCGCGGCGCGGTGCTCCCAGCACTCGCCGACGTTCGGGCAATGCGCCTCCTCGCAGACGGTGTGGAGCCGGAGTTCGCGCATCACGTGGCGCACCTGGGCGTAGTTCGCACCGCCGGGGGCCTTCACCTTCAGCCAGGACGGCTTGCGGGCGGCCGGGCCGTCCGCACGTAGCTGCTCGCTCGGTCGCGGGGTGATCTGGACGAGCGGGAGAGTCTGACTTGTCATTGGAGCAAAGGAAGATAGTGGCGCCCCACAGGGCGGGCCAGTCAGCGTCAACCGCCTGGTTGACGCCGTTCCTTGAGCTGCTTCAGCTCCTCGGCGATCGCGGGTGGCGTGAGCAGGTCGTCGGAGATCGCGGCGATCTCCTCCGCGCGGCGCCATTCCCGCTCCAGGTCGCGTACCTCCGCCTGCTCGTCCACCGCCATCTCGAGCGCGAGCCCCTGGGCGCCCTTGAGACTCGACACCGCGAGTTCGGCGCGCGCGGCGCCGGCGATCAACTCCTGGGGGCCACCGGCGCCTTCGACGACGGACGCCGCCTCTTCGGCCTTGCGCTTGATGCGCCGGCCCTTCTTCAGGTTCACGTAGGTGAGGCCGTGGCGCAGAGCGCGCTCGGCGTCCGCGCCCTCGAGCATCGCGCCCACACGCTCGCAGTGCGGGCAGCGCAGCAGCAGCGCCAGGTCCTGGTGGGTGGTGCGTGAGAGCCGGGCGCTCTGCACGTGCCGCGCGCGGAGCACCATGATGGTGCCGCAGTGGCTGCAGACCGGCGGCTCGATGCCGATCTTGCGGCGGCCCACGAGGCCGGTGTAGAGCGCGTCGCCGATGCGGGGATATTGCATCATCATCCATCCCATGCTGCCGCCGAACGCGACGTTGGTGGCGATCGTGATGCCGACGAAGACCGCGGTGACGGGCAGGACGACCTTGAGGCGCTCGCGTTCCCGCGCCTTGAGATGCTCGCCGTAGCGCCAACCCGCGAACTCGGTGCGCGGGGGTTTGCCGACGCGCACCACGTCGTACGGGCCGATGCGCACCAGCGCCACCTGGTCGGTGGTCGCGGCCACGCGGCCGCTCGCGGCCATCCGCTCGAGCGCGGCGACGGTGTCGAGACGCGTGTCCACCGGGGTCAGGTTCCAGCGTCCGCACCGTTGGCAGATCACCCAGGCGCGGCTCTTCCAGCCGTCGTAGGCGAACCGCCGACCCACCGCGAGGCCGGAGGGGCCGCCGTCGCCCCCCAGCGCACCGGAACAGAAAGCGCACGTCAGATACATCGGGCCTACCCTACGGTCGCTGATCGAATCTGGTGACGGCGCAGGAGGAGATGTCCCAGCCGGTGGCGCCGTCCAGGACGAGGTCGCGGATGATCTCGCCCGTCAGGGGGCCGAGAAGGATGCCCTTCCGTCCGTGGCCGGTGGCGTACCACAGGCCGGCAACCTCGGGATCGGGGCCGATCAACGGGCGGCCGTCGGGCGTGACGGGCCGCAGGCCCGCCCAACTGCGGTGGATGCGCTGCGAGGCGATGGCCGGCAGCAGCGCCGCCGTGCCCGTGAAGATCTGCCCCAGGCCGTCGGGGGTGGTGTCCTTGGCGAAGCCGGCGTGCTCCATCGTCGAGCCCAGCAGTGCGTCGTCGGCGCGCGGGACGATGTAGACGTGGCGGCCGAACAGCACGCCGACGGGCTCACCGGCCGGCCACGTAACGATCGCCATTTGCCCGCGGACCGGCTCGATCGGCAGCGCGCGTGGCAGGCCGCGCAGGGAGGGCGACCACGCGCCCGCCGTGACGACCGCCGCGCTCGTGCCGTAGCGGCGGCGGACCGTCGCGACGGCGGTCACGCGGGCGGCCGTGATGACGATCTCGGTTGCCTCTTCGTGGTCGGCCACCTCGGCCCCATACCGCACCGCGTCCGCCAGCAGGGCCGCGGTCAGGGTGACGTTGTTCACCCGCGCATCGTCGGGCGCGAACAGCGCGCCGAGGGCGGCGGGGCCGATCCCCGGGTGGCGCCGCAGCAGCGCCGCTCGGTCGAGCCATTCGGCCTTGAGGCCCATCGCGCCTTGTGCCCCTACCTGCGCCTGCAGCGGCGCCACTTCTTCCGGGCCGAGGGCGACCTGGACGCTCCCGCCGCCGAAGTAGCCGACGTTGACACCGGTGCGGCGATGCAGCTCCGGCACCAGCTCGGCGTAGCGGCTGCGCGCGGTGATGGCGAGCGGCAGGATCGGGTCGTCAGCCAGGACCTCGATCTGCGGCGCCAGCATGCCGGCCGCGGCGCCCGAGGCCTCGCTGCCGGGCATCGCACGGTCTACCAGCAGGATGCGGCTCCCGCGGGCCGCCAGCGCGCGCGCCGCGGCCGCCCCGACGATCCCGCCGCCGATGACCACGCAGTCGTAGGACGCGCTCATGGCCGGTCGCTTGCGTGAAACCCGGTGCCCCGTAGCTTCGTATGGCGACTCAGGACAGGTACCGGAGGAGTCCGATGTTCCGCAAAGTGCTGGGGTTCGCGGTCCTTGCCGTGGTGGCGTGGTTCGTTCTCAAGCTGGCGCTCGGGCTGCTCGGGGTGGCGCTCCACCTGGTGTGGACCATCCTGATGCTGGCGCTGGTCGGCCTGGTCATCTACTGGGTGATCAAGCTCATCTCGCCGGGCACGGCGCGCCGCGTGAAGGACATGATCTCGGGAGAGCGCCCGGCCGGCAGCGACTTCTAGCCGGTGCGGCGACGGTATGGCACGGCGCGAGCGCCCCGGATCTCCGGGGCGCTCGTGCGTCGCGGGGCATCTCACTGCCACGGCGCAACGGTGCTGGAGTGCACGTGCCGGATGCGCCAGCCCGCGCTGCGCCGCTCCAGGATCATCGTGGCGCGTCCGCGCGTCACCTCGCCGCCGCCGTTGCCCTGCCAGCGGTACACCGCCACCACCCACGCGAACTCGCCCGCGAGCTGCGTGCGCAGGTCCTCGATCGTCGCCTCCCCGCGCCCGAGCACCGCGGCCAGCCGCGGACGCCGTGTGACGGGGATGCCGCCATTGATGAAATCCGCGCCGGGGGAGAGCAGCGTGTCGGCGGACTCGTCTCCGCGCGCTTCCACCATGATGAAGCCCGCCGCGACGTCGCGGGCCATTGCGGTCTCGCGCAGCGGGTCGTAGGGCAGGGGCTCACGCGGCGCGCCGCGCGCCGCACACGCGGCGAGCGCGAGGGTGAAGATGCCGCTAGCGGCGCGCCAGCGCCGCATCCACCCCCCAGACGATGAGCGGCATCAGCAGTTCGTGGTGGCCGGTGAGGAGATAGCCCTTGCCCCCGGCCTGGGTCGGCCGCTGCACCACATTCAGGCGCGGCCGGTACTGCCGGATCATGTCGCAGTCCACGGCGGTGAATCCCGTCGGCTTCCCGCCGCCGAGGTTGCGCGCCACGGTCAGGGCCTTGAGGAACACCTCCGGCATGATCACCGCACTGCCGAAGTTCAGCACCACGCCGCCGTCGTGCAACGCGGGGAGGGCAGCGGCGAGCCGCCGGAAATCCCGGAAGGTCAGCTCGCCGGTGGCGCCGCCGTCCGCACCGGGGTGCTGGTGGATGATGTCCGCGCCGATCGCGACGTGCACGGTGGCGGGAATGCCGCGCCGCAGAGCCGCCATCAGCACGCACTGCGCCCGTCCCGGCACGGTCGTGCGCCGCTCGAGCCAGCGTCCCAGCGATTCCCCGAGTCCCAGGCCCTCGTCCCGGCCGGCCGCGATGGCCGCGTTCATCTCCGCGCCGGTCTCCTCCGCCATGCCGAAGGTGCCGTCGCCGAGGCCGGCGGCCACGTCCTCGCTGGTGCCACCGAACGCCGCCAGCTCGAAATCGTGGATGGCCGCGGCGCCGTTCATCGCCACGTGGGTCAGCACGCCCTTGTCGAGCAGATGCACCAGGAGCGGCCCCAGGCCCACCTTGATCACGTGCCCGCCGATCATGGCGATCACAGCGCGCCGGCCCGCGGCCGCGGCGATGTCGGCGATGACGGCGCGGAGGTCCTTCGCGGCGAGGATGTCGGGGAGCGACGCCAGGAACGCGTCGAAGCTGCGCTCGCCCCGGGGCGGCGCCTTCGCCAGGAGCGTGGGGTCCACCTTGTTCGAACGCTTCGAGATCGGCACCGTCCTGATGCGCGAGAGATCCGCCTCCGGTATGCGGCTCCCGTCGTTCATGGCGTTACCTCCGGCTGCGCAGCGACATCGTCAGCGACCCGATGGACACGCGGCTCTTGATCATCAGCGGAATGCGGGTGGAGTCGTCGGCGAGATACACGATCGCCTGCCCCCCCTCCGCAAACAGCCCGCGGCTCTTGAACACCGGCCGTACGGCGACCGCCGTGAACCGCCCGGCCGGCGTATCTATCGGCCCCACCGAGAGCACGGTCAGCGTCACCGGATTCCGGTCCAGCTTGAAATAGCGGTTGTAGCTGTAGGTCCGCCCCACCTCGAGCGGGACGGTGCGCGCGAAGTAGAAGAACGACGCATCGTCCAGCGGCTTCTCCGTGGTCGGGAGGCTGTCCTTGCCATCCTGGATGAAGTAGCCGGATTCCGGGTGGATCTCGTAGCGGTGGTAGTAGCGGGTTCCGTTCTCGTTGTTGTTCTGCACGAAGCGCAACGAGGTGAGGTCGGCGGCGCTGAACCACGACTCGAGGGTGTCGGTCATCGAGTAGAAGAACGCGGCGTGCCCGCGGATCACGAAGATCACGTGATACGCCGGCACGCCCCGCACGGTCTCCATCCCGGCGACCTCCATGGTGGCACGGCCGACGCGGAACGGCCCGAACTTGACCTCGTACTCGAGCCGTTCGCCCACGGCGAATGGAACGCGGCGAGCGGCGACGGGATCCTGGTGCCGCTCGACGGTCTGGTGTCCCGGCGCCGGCGCGCGCTGGTGCGAGCCGGCCGCGAGGAACGCCGCTGCCGCGAGCCCAGCCGCGCGGATCATGAGGATGACGCCGTTTTTGGCTGGGACGGTGGCCCGGCGGGCCGGCGCCCACGG
Source organism: Gemmatimonadota bacterium (assembly GCA_003157095.1). Lineage (GTDB taxonomy): Bacteria > Gemmatimonadota > Gemmatimonadetes > Gemmatimonadales > JACORV01 > Fen-1245. The sequence goes on from PMIK01000082.1 coordinate 8,125, forward strand.
CGCCTCCCGCGCCGCCCCGTGGTTCGCGGGCCGGAGGGCGGATCCGCTTCGGGCAGCGGGGAGCGGCTGGCGCCCGGCGCGGGCGTGCCACGGCGGTGCGCCATTCTCCACACCGCCCAAGCCGCGCGCAGCGGCCTCGCCCGCGACGGCCGCTGCCGCGGTGCCGGCGGGCCGCCCTGCAGGGGCACCACCTCGACCCGGCGGGCGTGCCGCGCGACCTCGAGGAGCAGCTCCGCGTCTGCGGCCCAGCCGTCCGACCGGAGCAGCGGCCGCCCGCCATGCTCCGAAACCACGCGCGCCAGCGTCACCAGCCGCATGGCCTTGAGCGAACACACCCAATCGAGCGGGCGGTCCAGCGTGCCACCGCCGTGGCGGCGCAGCAGCGCGGGCAGCAGCCGGCGCACCAGCGCCTCTCGCCTTGGGATGCCCTGCCGGCGCCGGTAGTCGGCCAGCGCCAGGTCGGCGCCGCTCTCGATCCGCTTCACCAATTCGGGGATCTCGTCCGGCGCATCGGAGAAATCGGCCTGCAGCAGGACCGCGAGGTCGCGCCGCGGCCGGTCGGTCCGCGCCACCGCGAGCCGCAGCAGCTCCTCGACGCTCTTCGCGTACCCCTGGCGCTCCCGGTGGGTGATCAGCGTCAGCGGCAGCGCACGAGCATAAGGGGCCAGCACCTCGTCGGTGCCGTCCGTCGAGCCGTCGTTCACCACCAGCAACTGGTACTCGCGCCCGAAGGCGCTAAAGACCTGGCGGACCTTCCAGAGCAGCAGTCCGACTGTCGGCGCCTCGTTGTAGGCCGGGACCAGCACGTAGATCATCGGATAAAACTATAAGAGAAGAGCGCGGAAGACGCTAAGCACACGGGAAAGTTGCCAGACGGCAAGCCGGAAGTGGCTACAAGAAGCCAGGCTGGAGGGGCCAGTCCAGGTGTCAGAACTGGCACCTGGTCTGCCCTCCGTTGACTCCCAACTGACAACCACTTCCCCCTTGCCGTCTGCCAACTCCTCTGTCCACCGGCTTCTGATCGCTGCTATCTGCCCAGCGTGGTGGCCAGCACCCGCCTCAGCTCCGCGAGCTTGAAGGGCTTGTGCAGCACCGGCCTGCCGGTCCGTTCGAGGAAGGCCATGGTGTTGTCGCCCGCCGCGTCGCCGGTGGAGAACACCACGCGGGCGGCCACGTCCGGCGCTTCGCGGCTCAGCCGCTCGTACAGCTCGCGGCCTCCCATGTTGGGCATCCGCACGTCGGTGATGATGAGGTCGTAGTGGCCGTCCAGCGCGCGGGTGATGGCCTCCTGGCCGTCGGTCGCCACCTCGACCTGGTGGCCCCACGCGGTGAGGGTGGCGCGCATGTAGTGGAGAAAGGGCGGCTCGTCGTCCACCAGGAGGATGCGGCCCGCGCCCGGGCGGTGCGATTCGGGCGCCGGGCCGTCCGGCGGCGCGAGACAGGCGGCCGGGAACTCCAGCGTGAAGGTCGCGCCCCGGCCCGGGGCCGAATCCAGCGTGATGCGGCCACCGTGCTCCTTCACGATGCCCATGCAGATCGAGAGACCGAGCCCCGTGCCTTCCCCCTCGGGCTTGGTGGTGAAGAACGGCTCGAACACGCGGTGGTGCAGCTCCTCGGGGATGCCCGGGCCGTCGTCCGTCACGTCCACCGCCACGCCGTCCGCCTGGCGGCGCGCGTGCACGAGCAAGTGCCCGCCGCCGTCCCGGCCGGTTGAGGCGATGGCCTGAGCCGCGTTGTTCGCGAGGTTCAGGAACACCTGCTGGAGCTGATTCAGGTTGCCGTCTATCTCCGGGAGGCCGGCGTCCACGCTCAGCTCGATTTCGACGTGCAGTCCCAGCAGCTGGCCCCTGAGCAGCGCGATGGTGCGCTCGAGCACGGTGCCGATCGCCAGCCGCCGGCGGTCGCGCTCCTGGCGGCGCGCGAAGGTCAGCAGGTTCTTCACGATGGCCCCGGCGCGCTGCGCTTCCTGCTGGATCACGCGTAGCGGCTCCGCCAGGTGAGCCGGCACGTCGCCGCTCTCCACCAGGAAGTCCGCGAACCCCAGGACCGAGGCGAGCGGGTTGTTGAGTTCGTGCGCGACGCCGGCGATCAGCTGGCCGATGGCGGAGAGCTTCTCCGACTGGATGAGATGCTCCTGGAGCCGGCGGGTCTCGGTGTGGTCCTCGATGATCACTACCGCGGACTCGTCGTCGTCCCCCTTCAGGGCCAGGGCGCTGGCGGAGTAGATCCGGCGCTCCTGCCGGATTTCCGTGGCGCCCGCCGCACCCGGGGTGCCGATGGCGGCGAGGATCGGCTCGGTCCACAGGGGGGGCAGCAGCGCGGACCACAGGCGCCCGGGCAGCGCCGTGACCGGCGTGCCGACCAGCGAGGCGAACGAGCGGTTCGCCCGCCGCACGACACCGCGCCCGTCCACGATGCAGATGGCATGGCCGATGGCGTCGGCCATCTCCTCCCACTCGCGCTTGCCCGCCGAGAGGAGCGAGAACAGTTGCGTGTTCTGCAGCGCCAGGGTGACCTGGGCGGCGGTGGCGGCGAGCACCGGCTCCGCGGCGGCGGCGAAAGCGCGGGGCCGCTTCCCCCAGACGACCAGGCTGCCCATCGTGTGGCCCGCCCCCTCCAGCGGCGCCCCGAGGCGTGCGGGATTCGCGGTGCGCACGACCCGGCCTGCGCGCTGCACGGTCGCGATGAAGGGGTCGTCGGGAGAAGGCGCGGGATCCCCCCGAACGGCCACGGGAACGAGGCTCGCGGGGTCGTCGGCCGCGGGGAAGGTCACNNCGGCGAGGGAATCAGTCAGGGCCGGGCCTTTCGGGTTGGCGACACTGCCGGTCACCGCTCCAGCATCAGCGCGAGCGAATACGTTCTTGGCGGCTCCAGCGTCCTCGGGACTAAGGTATAGATGTAGTTGAAGGCGTTCTCCACCTTGGCGACGAGCGTGACGTCGCGATGCTGCCAGGTGGCCCTGAGGTCCAGGGTGCGCGCCGCCACGCGCCGGTCGCCCTCGAAGATCTCCACCCGCGCCGGTCGGCTCGCCGCGTGCGCGTCGAAGCCCACCGTCAGCGCTCCCGCGCCGGTGAACTCGGCGAGCCAGTCGGCGCTCAACGTGACCAGGTGGCGCGGCCGGAAGGCGAGCGGCTGATCGGCCGTCAGGTCCCACGCGTCGAGCCAGGTGTAAGCCAAGGTGGCCGTGAGGTGGCCGTGCACCAGGTCTGCCGCCCGGGCGGTGACATCCAGCCCGCGCACCCGCGCCCGGGTCACGTTGGTGAACTGGATCTCCGTGCCACCCGTCACCAGCTCCGGCTCGATGAGGTTCCGGTACTCGCTCCAGAAGATCGCCGCATCCACCACGATATTCCGCGTCGCCGGCGCCGCCGCGCCGACCTCCCCCGACCACGACGTCTCGTTCTCGAGGTTCGGGTTGGGAATCACCGCGATGCCCTGCGCCGCGGTGGAGCTGAACCGCTCGGCGAGGGAGGGCGCGCGGAAGCCGCGCCCCAGGCTCGCCCGGAGGCGCACCGGCCACCACTGCCAGGTCGCGGCCAGGCGCGGGCTCGCGATGGCGTTCCACGCCACCGCGTCCACCGCAATCGCGTCAACGCGGACGCCCAGCGTCACTCGGCCGGCCGCGCCCACCGCCGACTCGTTTTCGGCGTACCATCCCAACTCGGTCTGGCTGTGGTCGCCGAACAGGTCGCTGGTGACGGTGGAGTACGTCGCCTCCGCGCCGGCGTTGATGGCCCGACCTTCGCGGGGGTGCCACTCCGCGGCGAACTCGCCGCCGAGCCGGTCGCTCGTCGCGGCGTCCGAATCGGAACGGAACGTGTCCTCGAAGCTGGTCCGGTACCAGGACAGCCGGCCGCGCAGCGCCAAGCCGGGGCTCAGCGCCTGCCGCGCCGTCGCCTGCACGAGGTACTTGGTGGAGCGGGTCCGGTCGCCGAGCGCGGTGGAGTCCACGCGAAACGGCTGGTACGCCTGCCCGCGGTCGTCGCACTCGCCCTGCACGCACCAGAGAAGGACCTGGCCGTAGCGATCCTCCGCGGCGGCGCCGACCAGCTCGGCCTGGAGTTGCGGGCTGGAGGCCAGCACCAGCTTCGCCATCGCATGGGTGCGCCGGTCGTCGTTGTTCTCCCGGTAGCCCTGGTTGCCCAGCGCGCCTCCGGAGAGGAGCAGCTTCACGGGGCCGATGCGGCGCGACAGGCTGAGGTCGGCCCCGCCGAACAGCGCCGGGGACGACCGCCACCGCCAGGCGGCGTAGGCAGGGTCGGCGTATCCGCCGGCCAGGAAGCGGGCGCGGAACTGCAGTGCGTCCGGAATCTCGCGAGTGATGACGTTCACGACGCCACCCAGCGCCGACGATCCGTACAGCGCGCTCGCCGTGCCCTTCATCACCTCGACCCGCTCGACCTCCGTGACGGGAAAGAGGTCCCAGTCAATGCCGTCGCGATCGGCCTCGTTCGCGGGCACGCCGTCCACCAGCAGGAGCACCCGGCTTCCCAGCCCTCTGCTGTAGCCCGACGAGCCGCGGATGCCGATCTGGCCGTCCTGAATTTCCACCCCCGGCACGCGGGCGATGGCCTCGTCCACGCCGAGCGTGGCGCGCCGCGCGATGTCGGCCGCGGTCGCCACGGAAACCGAGACGGGCGCCTCCTCGGCGAGATGCTCCTCCCGGCTCGCGGTCACGATGACCGGCGAAACCTGGATGGGATTCGGGGGCAGCACGACGGTGACGGTCGTGTCATCGTCGCGGCCGGCGGAGACGGAGGCGATCTCGGGAACGTAGCCGATGCGCGCCGCGAGCAGATCGAGCATGTCGGCGGGGGCGCGTGGAAACGCGAAGCGGCCCGACGCGTCAGTCGTCATCCTGAGCGCGGTCCCGATGATGGCGATGGACGCGCCCGGGACCGGCGCGCTGTCGGTGGCGCTGACGACCACCCCGGCCACCCGCCGCAGCGGCGGTTGCTGGGCCCGGGCCGCGGTGACCTGCGCCGCCGCGAGCGCCGCGAGCGCCACCGCCCTCATCGCGCCACCGCCGCGGGCGGGAAGAAGGCGCTGATGCTCTGCAGGCGGCCGAAGTCGGCCACGATGTTCACGCCTCCCACTCCGCTGCTGGCCGACACGGTGACGACGCCCAGCTGCGCCGTGTCCGCCGGATTCAGGTAGGAGCCGGCCTCCTCGAGCAGCGCCGGCGCCGAGTTGACATCGAGCGGACCGACCTTCTTCCAGACGACCAGCACCCAGGCATAGGAGCCCGGCGGCAGCGGCGTGATGCAGCACGTGTACCGCGTGGAGTCGGGTCCCAGGGGGAGCGGGTCGGAAAGCCCCGCGAACGACGACACCTGCGTGAGGGTGCGCGGGATGGAATCGTACACGACGACCCGGACGTAGTCGGTCGAGTCGGGCACGGCTCCCCGGAAGTGCACGACGCCGCAGATCCCGACCGGGCAGGTCGTGGATGCGACTTGGGGTGCGAGGCCGCCGTCGCAGCTCAGGACCAGGGGGACCAGCAGGGCGGCTGCGGAAAAGCGCATGATCGGTAGTCTTGCCCCCGTCCGGCGCGCGCGTCAATATCCATGGCGTTCGAGGAGGTTGGCTCGATGCCGACGTACGAGTACCAGTGCGAGAAGTGCGGCAAGCGGTTCACGCTGGTCCAGCGGATCAGCGAGCACACCGGACGGTCTCCCGCGTGCCCGAAGTGCCGGTCGCGCAGCACCCGGCAGCGCCCCGCCGCCTTCTTCGCCAAGACGGTCAAGAAGAGCTGAGTCCCTCGCGGCGGTCCCGTGTTTAAGCGCCTGCGCGAGGCGCTCGAGTCGGCGCTGTCCGCGGCGACGCCCCCGGCCGACCTGTACGACCTCGCCGGGCGGATGCGCGAGGCTTTGATCGAGGCGCGGGCCGGCCTCGCAACGATGCGCGACGCGCTCGCCTCGTCGGAGCGCGAACTCGAGGCGCTGCGCCGGGAACTCGAGACGGCGGAGCGGCGGCGCGCGCTCGCCGCGGGGATCCAGGACGCGGAAACGGTCGAGGTGGCCGACCGCTACCTGGGCAGGCACCGCGAGCACGTGGCGGTGCTGGAGAAGAAGGTCGCCGCGCAGCATGAGGAGGTGGCCCTGGCCGAGCGCGATACGGCGGAGATGACGGCGCAGCTCGAGGAGGTCACCAAGCGGCGCGGCGGGACCGAGTCCCAACGGTCGTCGCAGGCGGCATGGGCCGCGCTCGGGCAGGCCGGGGTGGACCGTCCGGAGCTCGATCCGGAGCAGGAAGCGCTGAAGGCCAGGATGGATCGCGCCGCGCGCGAGGCGCATGCCGACGCGAAGCTGGAGGAGTTGAAGCGGCGCATGGGCAGGAGTTGACGCCCCCCCTCTCGCAGGAGCCCGACCACATGGCGATGGACATCAAGACGGGCCGCATGGTGTACCTCGGTTACGGGAAGTACTGGCGCTCCGACGACATCGTCGGGCTCCACCCGATCGAAGAGGGCCGGGGCCCGGGGCGCCGGACCGAGGTGTACGTGTCGCAGCGGCCGGAGGCGTTTATCGGGTCGCGCTCCGAGCGGGCGATCCTGCAGGAGATGGTCACGGCGCCGGACGAGATTTTCCGGATGGAGGAGGCGCGCAGCGTGATCGGCGACCTCCTCGACGCGCTCCAGGACCTCTCGCCGCTCCTTCGGCGCGTGCTCTCGAACGAGGGTCACTTCGAGGTGGAGAAGTGGGAGGAACGGCTGCGGGCGCTCCTCTCGCCGCCCGCCGAGGAAGAAGCCAAGTCCCAGAACGACCTCTTCACCTGATGTCGCCCCGCGCCGCGCTCGCCGCGGCGCTCGTGGCTCTCGCCGTGCCCGCCCTCGGGTTGCGCGCCCAGGGGGTGTGCGACGGCCGTCCCATCCGCGCCATCCGGATTGACGCCTGGAACATCTTCAGCGCGGACGACAGCCTGATCCCCGGCTTCGTGCGGGGGGTCGGCAACGCCGTCCACTGGCAGACCCGCGAAGACGTGGTGCGCCTCGACCTGCTGTTCGCCGTGGGCGACCGGTGCGACCCGCGACGCTTGCAGGAGACCGAGCGGTTGCTCCGCGCCCGCTCCTACATCCGCAGCGCGGTCGTCGTGCCCGTGGCCACCGCGGATGGCGGCGTGACGGTGCTCGTCCGGACGTGGGACGAGTTCTCGCTCGAAGGCGGTCTGCGGATCAGCGCAGGGGGCGACTTCCCCGTCAAGTACCTCGCCTTGGGCGACGACAACATCCTCGGCCGCGGGATCCGGTTGCATACTCAATACAGCGATGTGGACCGGCGGGCGTCCTTCGATACGGACCTGCTCGACACGCATTTCCTCGGCCGCCGAGTCGAGGCGGAGCTGGAGGGAGGGAAGTCCCAAGTGGGGCCGGTGGTGGAGGAGACGATCCGGCGCGCGTTCGAGAGTGATTTCGACCGGCTCGCATGGCGGGAATCTGTCCGGTACCGCAAGGAGCCCTTCCCGCTGGTCTCCACGGCGTTGGGCCTGGTGCTCCAGCCGCTGGTCGCGACCGGGGAAGAGGTGGGCGTGGCCACCCGCATCGGCCAGCCGGGAGCGCTGCAGATCGTCGGGTTCGCACTCTCGAACGAGCGGTTGCTCGTGCAGGGTGCGCCGCTGGCCCCGACACCGGACTTGGACTCGGCGGCTGCCGCGCAGCTCGCCGGCCGTTTTACCGAACGGCGCGTCGTCCGTGCTCACCTCCTGCTCGGCGCCCGGAGCATCACGTTCCACCCGCACCGCGGCCTGGATGCGATCCGCAGCATCGAGGACGCCCCGGAGGGTGTGCAGGCCGGTCTCGTGCTCGGCAAGAGCCTGCTCGGCGGCAGCGGCCTGCAGCACGACTGGTTCGCCGCTACAGAGCTGTACACCGGAACCGATTTCAACGGGCGCCTGCTGTTGTTCACGCACGCCAAGGTGGAGGGGCGCTGGGTACAGTCGGCTGGGAGGTGGGACGGGGTGCTGGGCGACGGCGAGGTGCTGGTGTACGACATCGGTCCCCGCATCACCACCGTCCTGGCCGTGGATGTGGCGGGCGGGTGGAATACGCGGACCCCGTTCCAGCTCCTCCTGGCCGGCCCCGACGGGCTGCGCGGCTACGGGTCGTCGGCCGTGCCGGTGGGCCGCCGCATCGTGCTGCGCGCCGAGCAGCGCTACTTTCTGGGCACCGCGTTCGACTTCGCGGACCTCGGCGGCGCCGTGTTCGCCGAGACCGGCCGCGGCTGGGCGGGCAGCGCCGCGTTCGGGGAGAACACCGGGATGCTCGGGACCGTCGGGGTCGGACTGAGGCTCGCGGCGCCGCACGGATCGCGCCGCACCTACCGGCTGGATCTCGCCGTGCCGCTCTCGCGCGGCCTGGGGCCGGAGCTGCGGCTCGCCGTCGGGCAGCCATTCGGGATCTTCCACGGCGAGCCCCAGGATGTGGTCCGGAGCCGCGAGCGCATCTCGTCGGTCACCGTGTTCGACTTCCCCCGTTTCTAGCGGAGCGCGCACCGTGAGCCTGANNCTGTTCGAGCGGCTGGCGTACTACGGCCTCCAGGCGGTCCTGGCCATCTACCTGCACGAACGGCTGCGCTTCTCCGAGGAGCAGACCGGGCTGCTGCAGGGCGTGTTTGGCTTCGTGGTGTGGTTCCTGCCGATCTTCGGCGGCGCGCTCGCCGACCGCTTCGGCTACCGCCGCATCCTCTCGCTGGCGTACCTGGTCCTGTCCGTCGGGTACTTCCTCATCGGCTCGATCACCGCCGGCTGGCTGGCGCCGGTGCGCGCGGCGATCCCCCTCTACTGGGTCGTCTTCGTTATTCTCATGATTCCGGCGCTCGGCCCGGGCCTGGTGAAGCCCGTGGTCGCCGGGACCACGGCCCGCGCCTCCACCGAGGCGATGCGCTCGCTCGGCTTCTCGATCTACTACACCATCGTGAACATCGGCGGCGCCCTCGGCCCGCTCCTCGCCTCGGGCGTGCGCAACACGCTCGGCGTCGAGAGCGTGTGCTACATGTCGGCGGCGTTCGCCCTTTCGATGTTCGTCGTCACCGTGTTCTTTTTCCACGAGTTGCCGGTCCCCCCCGACCACCGCGTCGTGACGGTGGGCGCCGCGGCGCGCAACATGGGGCGCGTGCTGATGAACCTCCGCGTCGTGGTGTTCCTGCTGCTGTTCTCGGGGTTCTACGTCGTCTTCTGGCAGGTCTACGTCGCGCTGCCGCTCTACGTGCGCGGGTACGTGGATGCGCATTCCCCGATAGATGCGCTCATCTCGATCGAGGGCTTCGGCGTCATCGCGCTCACGGTGATCGTGGCCTGGCTCACCCGGCGGCTCAAGCCGATCACCACGATGGCCTCGGGCGTGCTCATCACCAGCCTGTCCTGGCTGCTGCTCACGGTCTCCGGCAGCATCCCGTTCATCGCGGCCACGCTGGTGGGCATCGCCATCGGCGAACTCACCCAGGCGCCGCGCTACTACGAGTACGTCTCCCGGCTCGCGCCAAAGGGGCAGGAGGGGACGTTCCTCGGCTTCGCATTCCTTCCCATCGCCATCGGCTACCTGATCGGTGGACCGCTGGGCGGCTGGCTGGTGCGGTACTTCGGGACGGTGGTGCACCGGCCATCGGCGATGTGGTTCGTGGTCTCCGCCATCGGGGTGCTCACCGCCGCATGTCTGTGGCTCTATGACAGGATCTTCATGCAGCAGGAGAAGGCGGAAGCCAGAACGCCGTAGGCAGTGGAGTTGCCAGACGGCAAGTTGCCAGTGGTTACCAGTCGGGAGAGCACGGACGTGGGGCAGGTGGAACGCGCGCCGGGCGCGCGCCGGTCGTGGCTCGCGCGGAAGCGCGAAGATGCGCGCGCCTGGGCGGCGGGAAGAATGTGGGCGCCGCGGGCGGCGCTGCTGCTCTACCTCGGCTACGCCGGCTACCGCCATCTCACCGACTCCGAATACACCAGCATCTTTTCCGGCATCACCCTCGCCATCCACGAGCTGGGCCACGTCCTCTTCGGCTTCCTCGGCGAGTGGCTCTCCGTTGCCGGCGGGAGCATCACGCAACTCGCGGCGCCGGTCGCCGTCGCGCTCATCCTCTTGCGGCAGCGGGATTACTTCGGCGTCGCGGTCGGCGGCGCCTGGCTCTCGATGAGCCTGTCGAATCTGGCGGTGTACGTGGCCGATGCGCGTGCCGAGGAACTGCCGCTCGTTTCGCTGGGCGGCGGCGACGTCGTGCACGACTGGAACTACCTGCTGGGCAGCGTCCACCTCCTGCCGCACGACGCGCAGATCGCCGGGATGGCGCGGTGCGCGGCGTTGGTACTGCTCGTGGCGTCCGTCGGGCTGGGCGCGTGGCTGTGCGCGGTGATGGCGCGGCGCACGCCGGCGCCGGCGTGAGCGGCNNCGCCGCACTCGCGGGTGCCGTACGGGTGGTCGTCTTCACCGGAGCCGGGGCGAGCGCCGAGTCGGGCGTGCCCACCTTCCGCGGAGCGGGCGGGCTGTGGAACGCGTACAAGCCGGAAGACCTCGCGACGCCGATCGCCTTTGGCCGCGACCCGCGGCTCGTGTGGGAGTGGTACGGCTGGCGCCGCGAGTTGGTGGCGTGCTGCCGGCCGAATGCCGCGCACTTTGCCCTGGCGAGGTGGATGCTCTCGCGCTCCGGCGTCACGCTGGTCTCGCAGAACGTGGATGACCTGCATGAGCGGGCCGCGCGCGAGGTGGCGGGCGATGCGGAGGCGGCGCGGCGTGCCGAGCCGGTGCGGCTGCACGGCTCGCTGTTCCACGACCACTGCACGCGCTGCACCTACCGCGCCGGGGCGCGGGGCGCGGTGGACGCGACCAGCATCGCCACGCTGCCGCACTGCCCCGAGTGCGGCGGCCTGCTGCGGCCGGACGTGGTATGGTTCGGGGAGATGCTCCCCGCCCGGGCCGTCGAAGCGGCGTTCACCGCCGCGGGAGAGGCGGAGGCGTGCCTGGTGATCGGCACGACCGGTGCGGTGTACCCGGCCGCCGGGGTGGTGCATACGGCCAAGGCGGCCGGCGCTCAGGTGGTGGTCGTGGACCCGGGGCGGACGGAGTACGAGGATGTGGCCGACATCAGGCTCGTCGGCCCGGCCGGCGAAATCGTCCCGCAACTCGTAGAATGAGCGGCAGGCGCCGCCGGGTCTCATTGGGATCGCAATACGGGAGCGCCCTGTTTCCGGATTCGACCTGGGACCGCCGGGAGGCCGTCGGCCGGCCGTGGAGAGGCTGCGAGGCCCCCGAGTGACGCTTCCCTAACGGCTGCGTCTTAGACTGCGGGCCTTGCAGTGTTGCTGCGCTGGGCGGTTTGGGCCGAGGGGCGCGTAAGGGGAGCCTGGGATAGGGTTTAGCGGTGTACCGTTCCACTGCGTCTTGTTGTTGGGTGGCGGGCGGTCGCCCGCCGCTGNNCTGAGGCGCGATTCGTTAGGTGGAGCGGACGAACGGACCGGAGGATCTTCTCGCTCCCATGAGTGAGTTCTCAGGTAAGGTGGCTCTTGTGACTGGAGCCGCCTCCGGAATCGGGGCGGCGGTAGCTGCGCGGCTGGTAGGCTTGGGCGCCGAGGTCTATTGCGGCGACCTGAACCAGCATGGGGCCGAGATCGTGGCCAGCTCGGGGCCGAACGCGCACGCGATGCTATTGGACGTGCGAGAGGAAACCGCGTGGGCGTCAGCCATGGCCAGCATTCTGACGGCGAGTCGGCACTTGGATGTTCTGATCAACTGTGTCGGTGTGTCCGCGGCGAGCCCGCTCTCCGACACGACTCTCGCTGAGTGGCGGCACGTCTTAGCCACCAATCTTGACGGCGCCTTCTTAGGCACGAAGCACGGAATCCGCGCCATGCGGGCCGCGGGCGGTGCGATCGTGCATGTTGGCTCTGCCTCTGGCATTCGGCCGGCAGCGGGGGCAGCTGCGTACTCCACGAGTAAGGCCGGCCTTCGGATGCTCGTCAGCACGGCGGCCAAGGAGTGCCGAGACGCCGGTCTTGCGATCCGCATTAACCTCGTGAGTCCGGCAGGTGTGAAGACACCCATGTGGCGATCCATGCCCTTCTTTCGAGAATTGGTGCGGAAGCTGGGTTCAGAGGATGCCGCGTATGACTCTCTCGCAGGCTCCGGCGGGGGACGATTCCTCGAGCCTGACGCCGTCGCACGGGTAGTGTGCTTTCTGGCGAGTGAGCAGGCCTTGCACGTGACCGGAGTGGAGCTGCCGGTTGATGACGGGTTCGTGCTCTGATCTCACGCTGCGCGCCACCTCACCAGCGCCTGCAGCGGGCGGGCGCTTGCGGCTCGATGTTTGATTGGCGGGTGAGTGCAGCTGAGGTAGTGCAGGTGTTGAGTGGCTGGCGGGCAGCCGGCCCGCCGCTGNNGGCGCGATGCGTTAGGCGCAAGAGGTGCGGGAGGGGCAATGCGCATTTCCTTGATTTCTCTCGGTCTCATCGCGGTGACGGTGGCGGCGTGCCGGTTTGCGGAGCACAACGGCGTAGACCGGACCGTCGCATCAGCGTCCGCTGTCTGGTCGGGCGGCGCGCTGGTGATGCGCTCGCCGGGATTCGTCGGCGCCGACTCCGTGCCGATCATCACGGTCGGGACCGACACGCTGGTGGTGCGCGCCCAGGGCCCCGACTCGGTGCTGGTTGCAATGCCCGACACCAACGGGGTCTTGGACATCGTCGTCCGATACCGCAACGGCATGCAATACTTCACCACGGTGCGCGTGTATGGGTTGCGGAGCTGGTACACAGGGCCGAGCATGGACTGGACCATCGCGCCCTGGCCGGGGAGCGGGCCCACGGCGCTCGGCTTCGTTGGCGGGCATCTGGTGCGCTTGGACTACCGTACCGGCGCGGTGTCGGCGCCGCTGACGCCGGACACCGGTCTCAACGTCTGCAACTACAGCCCCGCGCCGTCGGCGACCGTATCGGGCCTGGTGACGGTCCATCAGTTCTCGACGACTGTCAGCTATGGTAACTGCGGTCGCTTGCTTGCCGTTCCGGTCATCCCGGAGGCGGCGCCGCCGGACACGGGACCCCAGGATTACACCAGCTACCCGGTCCTACACCTGAGCCGCGGGCATTGGCTCGTCTACTCAAAGAATGAGCCGTACTACATCGTCTCTCGCACGGACACTGGCTTCGTGTGGGTGCCGATGACGACCGCCCATGGAGAGCCGCCGTATGGCTACGTCGCATCGCCACGCGGCGACCGCATCGTGCCGACATTCGGCGACGCCAACGCGTTCGGTGGCGGCGTTCCCGTCTTCGACGCCACGGCGCTCGGCGTGGCCTATGGGCTCACGGATCTGGGCATGAGTAGCTCAGGGGCCTTCACGCCGAACGGCGACACGTTGTTCGTTACGGGCTCGCCAGCCGGAGACCCTTCCTCATCGGTGCTGCTGGCTGTGGATGCGGCGACCGGGAAGGTGCTCGGCCGTGCTCTTCTCTCGGCAAGTAGTGGAGCTTTTGACGATGGCCTTGCCGTCGTCGTTGATTCAGTGCGCTCGTGGGTATACGTGGCAAACGGGGACCCGCGTCCCTCCGTTGAGGTGTACGATCGCGCCACGCTCACGCATGTTGCGACACTACGCAGCGGGTCCGCGAGCGTCCCTGACCTAGGGTTCAGAAACGGGCCGGCCTGGGCATTCGTCATGAATCAGGCGGCGCGCCGGTTGTACTTGACTTTCAACAACTTCTCCAGGACAGGGCCGACGTTCGTGTTCGAGTACGACCTCATGCCATAGCTCGTGCACGCTCGCGCCTCCTGCGCCTGAGGTAGTGCAGGCGTTGTGTNNGCCGCTGAGGCGCGATTCGTTAGCAACTGTGTTGCGCGCTGGAAGCGGGGACGGTCCAGCGCGTGTTGGTCCGGACCATCGCGTTGAGGATTGTTAGGAGCTTCCGGGCACAGGCGATGAGCGCCACCTTCTTCGGCTTACCGGCTGCGCGGAGGCGCTCGTAGAAGACGCGCAGTTGAGGATTCCACCGGCGACCACAGAGTGCCGCCAGGTAGAGCGCCGTGCGCACACTGGCGCGCCCACCCCAGACCATCCGCTTGCCGCGCAGCGTGCCGCTGTCGCGCGCCAGCGGGGCGACCCCGACCAGCGCCGCGATCTGCTTGTGGCTCAGCGTCCCAAGCTCGGGCAACTCGCCCAGGAGGGTGGCGCTGACGATCGGTCCGATGCCCGGCACGCTCTGGAGGAGATCGTCCTTCGCGCGCCACACCGGGCTCTCCTCGATCTGGTGGGCAAGTTCCTTGGTGACGTCGTCGAGCTGCCGCTCGAGCCAGTGGATATGCTGGCGGATGCTGCGGTGGAGCGGCTTGGGGGCGAAGCCGAGGCGGTTCTGCTCGGCCACGAGCATCTCGAGCAACTGGCGGCGGCGCGTCAGCAAGGCATCGAGGAGCTGGGCGGCCGCATCGGGCAGCGGCCGCGGCGTGGGCCGCACGCGCTCGGCGAAGAGCGCGAGGATCCCGGCGTCGAGCTGGTCGGTCTTGGCCAACTGCCCGGTCGCGCGGGCAAAGTCCCGCACCTGGCGCGGGTTGGCGACGACGACCGGCAGGCCGACGGCCGCGAGCGCGGCGATCGCGGCGTGCTCGAAGCCGCCGGTGGCCTCCGCTACGACCAAGGCCGGACGCAGGGCACGCAGGCGGGCGACGAGCTGCGCGATGCCGGCCTCGTCGTTCGGGGTGCTCCAACCCTCGCCGCTCGGGCGGACCGCCACGTCGAGCTGTGCCTTAGCGACATCGAGGCCCACGAAGATCTCGGTGCTCATCGCTCCCCCTGGTCACGGACGGCTCGTCGCGACCCAACCTTGCGGGATGCGGGCTCGCGGCCCCGGGCAACTGTTCGGGCTTTCGACGAGCGAGAACGGCGAGCGACGCCCTGGCTAACGAACGGTCTCAAGGACCCAAGGCCGATCGGGCTATCGCCCGCCGAAATCTGAGGACAAGTTGGGGCAGAGTCGATATACAAGGCCGCACACAACTGCGGCGCCCGCGACGGAGCCCGGCAGCTCGGAGGCCCCATGGACTATGACCGGGATTGTGCGCGATGGAGCGCCGCTGCAGCCCGCGCGGTGAAGGTGACAAGCGCGGGGTTACTCGTGCTCGTCGGGTTGCGTGCGACGACGGCGTGCCGCAGCAGCGTGGAGGCGATGGCGTCGGATACGACGGCGTATCAGTCGGATACGACGGCGTATCAGGTGACCATCGCAACGTCGCAGGCCTGGGCGGGCGGCAGCCTCGTGCTGATGTCCAAGGGTTTCAGGGGCGCGGACACGGTACCCCTGATTCTGCTGGGTGGCGACACGCTGGCGATGCGGTACGCGGCGCCGGACTCGCTGCTCGCATCCCTGCCCAATACGCAAGGGCACTTCGAGGTTCGCGTTGGGTTCAGGGGTCGGGCCATCACGCTTGTCGGTTCCGTCGATCTGTATGGCGGCGACAGCGATGCGTGGACGACTACGCCTCTGGCGGGAGTGCCCGTCGTCTGGCCGAACAGGTCGGGCACGACCTTCCTCATGGCCGCCGATGCCGGCGTGGCCCTCATTGATCTGAGCCTTCGCACCATCGTAAAGGTGATTCCCGACTCCATGATCGATGTGTCTTGCGTCAACGGCATCGGACCCGCTTCGGGCGGCCGGATCGCCGTGGTGTACCGTACATTCAACACATGCGGGCCCAACCTGGCGGTGCGGCCCGATTCTCCCTCGGCCGTCCCTGACACCGGGCCACCGAGATGGGTGCAGGTAAACTCGGAAGTTCGGTTCCTGGTGCGGCTGGGTGCCGGCCATTGGCTTGCCGCCTATCACCACGGCGTCGAGAGCGAGTTCCGGGACTCGACGGGAGCGTGGTTGATACCGGCCACGGCCTACCACGTGGAAGAGCCATACCGCGCAGTGATTTCGCCCAGCGGCGATCGAGCGGTCGTCTTGGGATACGATGGGGGGACGCAGAAGGGGCTTCCCGTCTGGGGGCCGACGTCACGGGAGCCGTTGTACATGGTCAATGTGGCGAACCACCTGTGGGGCGCCCAGTTCTCGGACGATGGCGACACGCTCTTCATCGCGGGGTGGGCCCAGGGCGCTGACACGTTGGTGCTGGCGGCGCTCAAGGCCTCCGATGGCACCGTCTTGCGATCGGCGGGGTGCCCGACGAACGGCTTTGACCTGGCCAACCTGGTGCTNNTCTACAATGGCGATGCCTATCCCATCCTCTCGGCGGCGGAGCGCAAGCTCTACGTCGTGGACAATTGTTCGTTCTGCTATCCGGCGGCGCCACAGCACGTGTTCACCTTCGACCTGATGCCGTAGGCTTCCGCACGGAGTCGGGGGAGGGCGCATTCTGCCGCGACCCCGCCGGGAAGTGCGCGGAGCCGGCTTCCACGCCGCGATGGATGACATCACCCCGGGCTGAAGGAGCTGACGACCTTCCGAGCCCCGATGCGGCCNNGTTAGGCCGCAGAAGAAACATTCCTCTCACCACCACCGCGCATTGGAGGTCGCATGAAGCGAGTCACTGGCATCGGCGGCATCTTCTTCAAGGCCAAAGACGCTCCATCACTGCAGGCTTGGTACAAGCGGCACTTGGGAATCGATGTCCAAGTCTGGGGCGGAGCTGCCTTCGATTGGACCGACGCCGAGGGCAAGCCGGTTGCAGGCACAACTGCCTGG
>PMIK01000216.1 GCA_003157095.1 Gemmatimonadota bacterium
GACGCCTCCGTCATCGCGGCCCTGGCGCGGACGGCCTCGCGGGCCGTGGATACGACGCTGGCGACGCGCCAGATCCAGGCGCAGTACCTGTGGCCGCTGGCGCGGCAGTTCAACCCGAACTCCAAGGGTGTGATCTACGTCAACGGGCGCGTGGTGTTGAGTGGCGTGGTGCACGGGAAGGTGACGGTGGCGGCGACCGACAACATGATCATCGCCGACGATCTCAAGTACGCCATCGCGCCGGGGTCGGCGCCGTGCCTGGCGGCGGACATGCTCGGATTGCTGTCGGCCGGGGACATCTACATGTCCGACAACGTGCTCAACACCCCGCAGCCGTGGGGTGCCAGCGGGGCGTACAAGACCTACGCGGCCACGCCGGACGAGTTCCTGCAGGGTGTGCTGCTCACCCTCAACTCCTTCACGGCGGAGAACTACGACCAGGGCCCGACCACGGCGGAGCCGTGCAATTCGACTCCGTGGGGCCGCGGCTGCCTCTACATCACCGGCGGGGTGCTCCAGGGGACGCGCGGCGCGGTCGGCACCAGCGGCGGCACAGGTTACATCAAGGCGTACTCGTATGATCAGTGCGCCTACCAGACGCCGCCGCCGTACTTCCCCACGACGGGGCGGTTCTTCCGGAACCGGTACTACGAGATTGACCCGGTCGGGTTCAGCGTATCGGGCCTGTTCGCCGCGCTGACGCCGAACCAGTAGCCTGCCACGGCATCACCCGGGTCGGCGCTGCCGCACCGTGGCGGCGCCGGCCCGCCGTGCGTCCGGGCGCGACGTTCAGCGCGGCGCGGCGCGCCGCGGCGTGGTGAGCGCGCCGTCCCGGAGCACGTACCGCACGTCCTCCACGTTCCTCACGTCCGCCGTCGGGTCGGCGCCGAGCACCACCAGATCGGCCAGCTTGCCCGCCTCGACGGTGCCCAAGTCGCCCCCGCGCCCCGTGACCACGGCGCCGTTGCGCGTCGCCGCCACCAGCACGTCCATCGGGCTGAGACCCGCCTCCTGCATCACTTGCATCTCCCAGTAGACCGAGGGGCCATGCAGGGTCAGCGGGTTCCCGGCGTCGGTGCCCATCGCCACGGTGATTCCCGCGCGGAAGACCGCGGCCAGGTTCGCCTCGCCCAGCGCCAGGCCTCTGGCGGCGAGGCCGCGTTGCCGCTCCACGAAGTCGGCCGAGACCCCGGTCGGAGCCGGCAACGAGTCGGTCGAACGGGCCCGCGCCACCGTTGCGGAGTCCACGCAGGCCAGCGGGTAGTGGGGCTCGAAGTGCCGCACGAGCACCTGCCGGTACCCGTCGTAGACGGTCAGCGTCGGCACGTAGATCACCCGCCGTTGGAGGGCCAGGTCGAGGAATTCCCGGTCCACGGGCCGATCGGCGACGCCGTGGACGAGCACATCGGCGCCCGCCCGCAGCGCGTCCTTCGCCTCCCAGAGCCCCGTGGCGTGCACGATCAGCCGAGCGTGGAGCCGGTGCGTCTCTGCCGCGATCGCGCGCACCACCGCCTGCAAGGCGCTGGTGTCGCTCCCCATGCCGACGATGTACCAGATCTTGATGGCGTCGGTGCCGTGGGCCACGTGCGAGCGGACCGCTACCCGTGCGGCCGAGTCGTCGGGGACGTAGAGAATCTGCTGCTCGTCACCGAGGTTGATGATCGGGTGACTCACGGTCGAGAGCAGGGGGCCCGCAGCGGCGACGTGGGGAGCGAGCGTGTCACGCTCCGCACGAGCGCGCAGTGCCCAGGTCCATGCGTAGCCGCCGACGTCGAACACGGCGGTCACGCCGGAGCACAGGTAGGCCCGCAGAAAGCGCTCGGGGTGCGCCTCGAGATCCTCGACCGTGCGGTCGTACGGGTATCGCGCGCGCAGATCGAGCGCGTCCGGCCGGCCGTCCACCCAGCCGGTCTGGCTGAAGTGGACGTGGGCGTCTACGAGGCCGGGGATGATCCAGGAGCCGCGGACGTCCATCCGCCTCACGCCGGCCGGTAACGGGCACGCGCGGCGGGGTCCGGCGCAGGCGATGCGGCCGTCGCGAATCAGCACCACCGCATTCGGGACCGGCGATGCGCCCGTGCCGTCCACCAGCGTTGCGCCCACCAGGGCGATGGGTGCTGGCATCGGGTCGGGCGCGCCCTGCCCGGGAAGCGCCGCGGGCCACACCAGGCCGGCCGTCAGGGCGAACCTCAACAGGCGGGCGCTCATTCGGCGGGCAGCTCCTCGAGCCGCGCGACGGCACGCCTCAGGTGCGGGATCACGATCGAGCCTCCGACCACCAGCGCCACGGCGAGCGCGTCGTAGAACTCGGGATCGGTCACCCCCTCCTCCCGGCAGCGCACGATGTGGTAGGTGATGCAGTCGTCGCACCGCAACACCATCGAAGCCACGAGTCCCAGCAGCTCCTTCGTCTTGACAGGCAGCGCCCCCGCCTCGTACGTGCGCGCGTCGAGGGCGAAGAAGCGGTTGATGGTCAGGTTGTCGGCCGCGAGAATGGCCGCGTTCATCTTCTCCCGGAAGTGGCGGAAGGACTCGAGCGTGTCCGTCATCGTGCGCTCCTCTGGTACACGGTTTCGCCCTCCAGCACGGTCATCACCTGGTGCAGGCCACGACGCGACGAGGTGATGGCGCCGTCGCGGCCGCCATCACCTCATCACGTCCTTACGTCGTCACTTCATCACCTCATCGCATCCCCGTTACTGGCTCGCCGTCCAGCTGTTGTTCCCACGGTTGATGTCCGGATAGGCACTGCGGGGGTCGATGACGACGCGCACCACCCGCGCCGGCCACCGGTGGACGTAAATGAAGGGCGAGCCGCGGTACCACGCCTCCACCGGGAGCTTCACATGCTCGGTCGCGCCGTTGGCGAGGCCGATCTCCAGGTCCAGCGGCCAAACCATCTCCGCCTTGTTGGAGAGGAAGATCCGGGCGATCGTGACGCCGGATGTGTCGCGCTGGGTGACCGAGTCCACCGCCTGGTCGAGGTGGTCGGAGCGGTAGAACCAGCTCCGCCAGAACCAGGAAAGATCTTCCCCCAGCGCGTCGTTCATCGTGCGGAAGAAGTCGGCCGGCGTCGGGTGCTTGAACGCCCAGCGCCGCGCGTACTCGCGGAACGCCTGATCGAAGGCCGTCGAGTCCACCAGCTCGGTGCGCAGCAGGTGGAGTCCGAGCGCCGTCTTGGGGTAGTGCAGGGCCCCGCTCAGGAACGGCGGGTTGCGGTCCTGCGGCTCCATGATCGGCGCCTCGCGGCCGGTGTAGTGCGTGAGCAGGCTCACCCACCAGTTGGACGTCCGGCCCATTTCCTGGCTGTTGACCGTCTCGCTGTCTGCCGGATAGCGGTCGTGGAACGAGAAGTAGTCAATGAAGGTGTTGAACCCCTCGTCCTGCCAGCCGTAGAGCCGCTCGTTGCTCCCCACGATCATCGGGAACCACTCGTGTCCCAGCTCGTGGGTGGTGACGAAGTACAGGTCCTTCTCGTTCTCCCGCGCCGAGCAGAACACGATCATCGGGTACTCCATCCCGCCGACCGGTCCGTTGACGTTGATCGCCGTCGGGTACGGGTACCGGTACCACCGCGAGTGATGCATGATCGTGTGCCGCGCCATGTCGGCGGCCTGCGACCAGAGCGGCAGCGCGACCGGCGGGTACAGGGCCTGGATCAGCACGCCCTCCCAGCCCGACGCGTCCCAGATGAAGTTGGGCGCCGCGGCCCAGGCGACGTCCCGGACGTTCTGCGCGCGGAAGTGCCAGCTGCGGGTGGCGCCGGTGCCGGCGGGCAGGAGATCCGCCTTGCCGACCTCGCTCGGGGCGATGACGTGAATCGTGGTATCGGAGTGCAGGGCGAGCGCCAGCCGATCCCGTTCCCGCGCCGTGAGCACCTGGGCGCCGTTCTGCAGCACGCCGGTGCCGGTCACCGTGTAGTTGGCCGGCGCCGTGATCGTGAAGTCAATGTCCCCGTACTCCAGGTAGAACTCGCCGCCGCCAAGATATTGCGCGGTGTTCCAGCCCCGGACGTCGTCGTACACGGCCATCCGCGGATACCACTGGGCGATCTCGTACAACCAGCCCTCGGGGAAGCGCTCGCGCCCGGTGCGGCCCTGACTGCGCGGGACCATGTTGTGCCAGGCGATGGCGAGCTGGGCCACGCCCCTGGGCGGCAGCGGGCGGTCGAGGTCCACCCGCATCATCGTCGCGTTCACCCGGTAGCGGAGCGGCGTCTCGTCCGGCTTCGCCCCCGGGCGGGCGGCGCGCAGGGCGGCGATGCGCTCCAGCGTGTAGCCACCCACGTAGGTGGACTCGGAGGCGCCGCCGAACCTGCCCCCCAGCGCGGCGAACCGGTTGCTGGGCGCGTCCATGTTCTGGTCGAGCTGCAGCCAGACGTACCGCAGGGTGTCGGGCGAGTTGTTGGTGTACCGGATCGTCTCTTCGCCGCGCACCGAGAGGGTCGCCGTATCCAGCGTCGCGCGGATCGTGTAGTCGGCGCGCTGCTGCCAGTACAGCGGCCCGGGAGTGCCGGCGCCGGTCCGGTAGGCGTTGGGATCGGGGAGCGCGAGCGGCCGGAACGGCGATGTGTCCGGGACGCCCGGCCGGATCTGAACCGAAGTTCCAGGCCCGGGGGCCGGAAGTTGCTGGGAGCGCAGTGCGGAAGCCGTCGTCACGACTGCGAGGAGAGCGAGCAACGCGTGTCTCGTCATGCGGTCACCGCGGATGCTGGGATGGTTGATTACCAAGCCGGAGGCCCGGAGGTACATTGCAAACCGGTTTGATGATACTCCGACTCGACGGGTTACGCACGCGCGCTGTACCGGCCACAGTGGCGCGGGGCGCTCTCCGATGAAGCAGCCCACGATTCGCGGCTGGGCCTGGATCATCGCCTCGCTGGCATTCGCGTCCCTCTCGGCTCTCGCCATCGTCTCGGTCATCGCGCTCGTGCCGCACTCCCGCATGGTCCATCAGGCCACCGCGCCGATTCTGCCGCTGTACTCCGCCGCGACCACCCGGGAACGCGACCTGCGGGACGAGCTGGCTGCCGCCTACCGCTGGGTGGGGTCCGGAAGTCCGGCGGCGCTGGCCGAGCTGCGGGCGATGATGTCGCGGCCGGCGGCGGCGCAGAATCGCCGCCTCCGGTCCTACGTGCCGCAGCAGTTCCGGGAACGGCTGGATCGCGCCGACGCTCTGGTGACCTCGGCAGAAGCGCACATCACGTCGGCGTTGGCCGAGCGGGCCGCTGGGCGACCGGAGCGCGCCCTCGCAGCGCTGGCTGCGGCCAGCGCCGACCGCCGGCTCGTAGCGTCGCAGATGTCGCAACTGGTGGCCACCAGCGTTGACGAGGCGCGGACCGTGCAGGAACAGGTCGTCACGGCGGCGGAGCGGGCGCGCCTCGCCATCGCGGCGTCGGTCGTCCTGGCCCTCCTGCTGCTCCTGGCCAGTGCCAGCGTGCTGCAGCGTCGGGTCATCCGGCCGATGGCCCGTCTTCATGACGACGTGCGCCGGATCGCCGCCGGCGACCTGACGCACCGCGCCGGCGGCGTCTCCAACGACGAGCTCGGCGAGCTGGCGCAGGACGTCAACCAGATGACCAGCGCACTCGAGGCGCGGCTCAAGCAGCACGACCGTCTCACGGCGGTGGGCGAGCTGGCCGCCGGGCTGGCGCACGAGCTCAACAACCCGCTCCAGGTGATCCTCGCGCAGTCGAGCCACGCGCTCCAGGCGGGTGCACCCGAGGAGACCCGGGAGGCCATGCGCCTGATTCAGGAGCACGCGCGCCGCGCCGGCCGGGTGGTGGCCGGCCTGCTGAGCTTCGTCCGCGCCCGGCCGGCCGCGCGGCAGCCGTCAAGCATCAACGCGATCGTGTCCGACACGCTCGGCCTGCTCGATGACGAGTTCCACGCCGAGCGCGTCGCGCTCGAGACACGGCTCACGCCGCACCTGCCGATGGTTCGCGTGGACCGCGCGCAAATCGAGCAGGTGCTCGCCAATCTGCTGGCCAACGCGCTTCACGCGGCGGCGGACGCCGCTGCCGGGCGCACCGTGCTGGTCGAGACTCGCGTCGAGACGGATACCGTCGTCGTCGCGGTCGAGGACTCGGGGCCTGGCGTCCCGGCGGACGTCCGGCCCCGGATCTTCGACCCGTTCTTCACCACCAACGCCGCCGGCCGCAACATCGGGCTCGGCCTCTCCATCGCGGCCCAGATCGCGAATGGCCATTCGGGCACGCTGACGCTGGTGGACGGCGCGCTGGGCGGTGCTCGCTTCGAGCTCAGGCTGCCCGCTGAAGCGGNNGCCAGGCAGCCGCCACCCCGCACGTGCCCGGCCGTGCGTTGCAGGGCGACGAGGGCGGATCCCTCGACGGCCTCCGCCTGCTGGTGGCCGACGATGAAGACGCCGTGCGCAGGACCTGGGACCGCTATTTCACCAAGCTCGGCGCGCGAGTCACCGCCGCGAGTGACGGCCAGCAGGCGCTGGAGTTGATCCGCCGCCAGGACTGGGATGCCATCGTTCTCGACCTCAAGATGCCCGTGATGAACGGCTGGGACGTCGTGCTGGCGACGCGGCAGGAGCGTCCCGACCAGGCGGGCAGGATTGTCATCGTCTCGGGCGACATCAGCGGCCTGCTCGAGCTGCAGACCGCNNGCTGCGGAACGGCGACGGGATTGGTCCGCTTTTTGCCCTCTTTGGTAGCGCACGCGATCAGGGAGCAAATGTGCCGGAACTGGAACTGGACCGGTCAACGAAAAGCGGACGGGTGTTCGAGCGGGAGGAACGCCTGGTGCGCGATCTCAGGGGCGCGCTGCCGGTTGAGGTCCAGACCATTTTCTTCCGGCAGTTCGACGAGTTGCTGGCTTTGCTCGCGGAGCCGCGGTGCGCGGAGTGCCAGGCTGACGGCGTCCCGTGCCCGCATGTGGGTGTGAGCTGTGAGGAGTGCGGCCGCGCGTTGGCGTGGATCCGCGATCTCAGGGACGCTATTGCCAGGAGCTCGACATGACGGCGGGTGCCGGGGTGCTCGAGGCGACGCAGGGAACGGCGACGGAACCTGCCGCCGAGGGTGAAGTGTTGCTGAAGGGCTGCGAGGCGATCGCCGAAGCGGCCATCCGCAGCGGCATTGACGCCTACTTCGCCTATCCGATCACGCCTCAGACGGACATACCAGAGTACCTCGCGGAACGGCTGCCGGGTCTCGGCAAGACGTACACGCAGGCCAACTCCGAGATTTCCGCAATCAACATGGTATACGGCGCGGCGGGCGCCGGGCGGCGCTGCATGACCTCGTCGTCCAGCCCCGGCATCAGCCTCAAGCAGGAAGGGATCTCGTACATCGCCGGCGCCGAGCTGCCGTGCTTCATCGTCAACGTGATGCGCGGCGGCCCCGGCCTCGGCACCGTGTACGGCTCGCAGGAGGACTACTGGCAGTCGGTGAAGGGCGGTGGGCACGGCGGATACCGGATGCCGGTGATGGCGCCGGCGACGGTGCAGGAGTGTGCCGATCTGACGATGCTGTGTATCCGGCTGGCCGACCTGTACCGGACCCCGACGCTGCTGTGCCTCGACGGCACGCTGGGCCAGATGTGGGAGAACCTGCGGTTCGGGAAGTTCGACGAGAGCGGGCTGCCGCCGAAGGACTGGGCGACGACCGGCCGGAAGGGCGGGCGGAAGCCGAACCTCATCAGCAGCATCATCATCGAGCCGCCGGACCTGGAGGCGCACAACCGGGAGCTGCACGCGAAGTACGCGCGCATCTCACAGCGGGAGCAGCGGTGGGAGGAGTATCAGGCCGACGACGCCGACGTGGTGATCGTGGCCTTCGGCCTCGCGGGACGGATCGCGCGAACCGGAGTGGATCTGATGCGCGCCGCGGGGCGGAAGGTCGGGCTGATGCGCCCCATTTCGCTCTTCCCCTTCCCGGTGGACGGTTTCCGACCGCTGGTGAACCGGCCCCGCAAGTGGCTGGTGGTGGAGATGAACGCCGGGCAGATGGTCGAGGACGTCAAGACCACGCTGTTCGATCTGGGCCGGCTGGATCCGGTGAAGTTCTACGGTCGCCAGGGCGGCGTGATCCCCACGCCGGAGGAGATTGCGGACGTGGTCGAGCGAGAGTTTCCGAAGGGAGGTGCCCGATGACCGGCACGGTCACGGAGGGCGCAGTGCTGCCCCGGGTGGAGTTCGACGCGCAGATCTGCAAGGGCTGCGGGGTGTGCATCGAGGCGTGCCCGGAGGACATCATCGAGTACGCCGGCACGTTCAACCACCGGGGCGTCCGGCCGACCCAGCTGGTCCCGGATGGGCTGGTGCGCTGCTCGGCGTGCGGCAACTGCGCCGTGGTTTGTCCCGACAGTGCGGTGACGGTGGACAACCTCCGCAAGCATCTCCACTACGGCAAGAACGCGCTGCGCATCGGGGACATGCACTACTGCCCGGGATGCGACGAGGGCACGGTGCACGAGCTGCTGGCGGAGGTGATTGACGAGCTGGGCATCAAGGAGGTCGCGGTCGGCGTGGCCTCGGTGGGCTGCACGGTGTTCGCCTACCGCTACATAGACATTGACTGGCAGCAGGCGGCGCACGGCCGAGCCACTTCCGTGGCGTGGGGGATCGAGTGCCAGCATCCGGAGCTGCGGGTGTTCACGGTGCAGGGTGACGGCGATCTGGCCGGCATCGGCATCGGCGAGACGTTCCACGCTGCGGCGCGCGGCGACCCGACGGTCATCATCTTCCTCAACAACGCCATCTACGGCATGACCGGCGGCCAGTTGGCGCCGACGAGCCTGATGGGTCAGGTGACCTCGACGTCGCTGGCGGGCCGCAACGTGAAGGACCACGGCTACCCGATCGTGATGACCGAGGCGCTCGCCCTGCAGGAGGGCTGCTCGTTCGCGGTGCGCACGTCGGTGCACGACGCGCCGAGCATCCGCAAGACCAAGAAGTACATCCGCCAGGCGTTCCTGAACCAGGCGAAGAACAAGAGCCTGTCGGTGGTCGAAGTGGTGTCGGCGTGCCCGTCGGGATGGAGGCTGGACCCGGTAGACGCGCACAAGTACCTGGTGGAGCACCTGTTCCCGGTGTACAAGCCCGGCGTGATCAAGGAACCGCCCGGAGGGATGCCGCGATGATCGAACGCATCATGATATCGGGCAGTGGCGGCGACGGCGCCGTGTTTCTGGGCAAGCTGCTGTCCTGGGCCGCCATGGCGGCCCAGCGCGGGTTCTACACGACCGGGCTCCCCTCGTACGGTCCCGAGATCCGGGGCGGCACATCGCGCACGGAAGTGATCATCTCGGACGTGCCGATCGGCTCGCCCGTGCTGACGCAGATGGAGAGCCTGATCGTCTACAACGACATGTCGCTGGACCGGTTCGAGACGGGGGTGGCGCCCGGCGGGCTGATCGTGTTCAACGCCGACGTGGTCACGCGGGTGCCGAATGGCAGCGACGTGACGGTGCTGCCGGTTCACTGCAGCGCCGAGGCGGCCGCGCTGAACAGCCCGCGGTCAATGAACGTCGTATCGCTGGGGGCGTGGGCGGCGCACAAGGCGCACGTCCTGGACCGGGCGGCGCTGGTCGAGGGGCTCCGCCACCTGGCGAAGCACCCCAAGGCCTTCGAGGTCAACTGCCGCGCGCTGGACCGCGGGATCGCAATCGCGCGCGAGTTGAACGTGCGGGAGCCGGCGCTAGCGCGTTGAAGGGTGCAGTTTCTGGATCACCGCGTCGGCTTCCCGGAGCCGGCGCGTGAGCATGCGGATGACGCCTTCGGCGATCTCCACCTGCTCGTGCAGGATCTCGTAGAACTCCTCGCTGCCGATCCGCAGCACCTCGGCCTCCTCCTCGACGACGGCGGTGCCGCTGCGCGGCACCTCGTCGAGGACGGCCATTTCGCCGAACGCCTCGCCTGGCCCCAGGGTGGCCAACCGCTCGCCGCCGCTCTCGATGCCGATCCTGCCGCGCACCACCACGTACAGGGCGTCTCCCATGTCGTCCTCGCGGAAGATCGTCTGGCCGGCGGCAAAGGTCTCCACGTCCGCGACCCGGGCGAGGGCCGCCAGGTCCTCGCCGCTCACGCGCTCGAACACGGGCGCGCTCTTGAGGAACAGGATCTTCTCCACTGTAGCGTACAAGGGATCCTCCGCTATGGCGCGTCCTTCGAGGCGTGCCAGCGCCCGTGCGGCGTGGCGCGCGACCGTGGGGTCGGGGTCGGTGAGCAGGGGGCGTATCAGGGCCGGGGCTCCCGCCGGATCGGCGGCGGCGACCGCGTGCAGCGCGCCCTCGCGCGCCAGCGGGTCGGGGTTGCTCAACGCGCGCTTCCCCTCGTCGCCGCCCACGGGGTCGGCGCGGCGGGCCAGGGCATCGAGCGCGAGGAGCACGACATAGGGATTCGGGTGCCGGCAATGGCGACGCAGGAACTCGGCCGGCGCCGGCGTGCTGGGCACCAGGGTGCCGGCTTTCCTGAGGCGCTCGGGCATCGGCACATCGTCGAGGAACGGCATCACCAGCGGCCGGAGCGGCGCGTCGAGCAGGGTGTCCAGCACCTCGAGGGCGTTGGCGCGGCGGCCGGGATCGAACATGCGTTCCCGCACCAGCGCCATGGGCTCGGGATCGTAGCGCAGCTCCAGGATGCGCAGCACCCGCCGTATCGCACGCTCGCGGCGGAATTCGAACACCTCCTCGAGCAGCGGCGTGTGGTAGATCGGCCGGGCGGCCTCCCATCCCGCGAGGTTGCCGTAGGTCTCCCGCACCTCGTCGAAGATCATCGCATAGACGGCGGTCACCGGCTCGGGCCGGAGCTGCAGCGATCGCCGCAGGTGCGACAGCGCGGCGCAGATCCGCAGCCGCAGGTGGCTGTCCTCGACCCCCACGAGGGCGCGCAGGCGCTCGTACGTCTCCGGCAGCGGAATGCGGCGGAGCAACCGAGGTATGAGAAGCTTCACCTGGCGCGCCACGGCCTTCTTGGTCAGCTGGCCGCACAGCGCCCCGACCGCGGGCTCACCGACCGCGACCAGCGCCTGGCCCGCGCGCTGGCGGCACGCCGGGTCGCCCAGCATCTCCACCAGCACCGGCACCAGGCGGGGGTCGGCGACACCGGGCGCCGACCGGAGCGCGGCGCGGCGCACGGCGGGCTCGGGATCGTCGAGCAGCTTCCGCAGGGGCCGGTATGCCCCCGGTCCGAGGGTCTTCAAGGCTCTGGCGGCTTCGGCCCGCTTGGCCTTGTCGGCGGACATCAGCAGCTTGGCGAGTTGCGGCCCGCCTTCGATGCCGCCCTGGATGCCGCCGTGCAGCAGCAGCCCGGCCAGCGCGGCGACGCGCACGTCGTCCACCTGATCCGCGAGCAGCGGCACCAGCGCCTCGACGGCGTCGTCCCTGGCGAGCGCCGCGTAGGTGGAGGCGGCGGCCGCCCGCACCGCCGGCTCGGGATCCATGAGCGCGGCGCCGACCGGAGCCGGAGCGGCTCCGGGAAGCCCGGCGAGCTGCGTGAGGGCGGCGGCCCGCACGGTGGCGTCAGGATGCGACACCAACCCGGAGACGGCGCGGGCGAACTCCTCCGAGTGCTCTCCGGCCAGCTGCTCCAGCGCGACCAGCACCTGCCGCGGCTCGCCCGTGTCCAGCGTGCGGATCAATGCGTCCCGCCCGGCGGAATCGAGCAGGTACTCGTGGTCCAGGGCCAAGGCGCCCCGCGCGCTGAGCGTGACCTCGAGGTTGTGCAGATAACGGCGCCGCACCACCGGGATCATCGCGAGCCAGGCCACCACCACCGGGAGCGTGACGATCGCCAGCTGCTCGGGGCGGAAGTGCTGCGCGACCAGGACCAGCACCAGCCCGCCCGCGCCGTACGACAGCGGCTTGACGACGGCGTCGAGGAACGCCCGCGTGCGTGCCTTCACCTCGGGGGGGAACGGCACGTACAGGGCCTGGAGGGTGGTCTCGTGGATCGTATACTGGAGCCCGTTGTCCGAGAACTTCAGCAGGGTCGCCAGCGCCAGCTTCGGGAAGACCAGCAGGCCGGCGGTGGCCGTGGCGAACACCGTCGGCATGGTCGCCAGTCCCCAGCCGACGCCGCGCCGCGCCAGCAGGCGCGGCGTGACGAGGACCTGGAAGACGAACGAGACGATGCCGGTGCCGGCATAGAAGAGGCTGAAGAACTGCGCCAGGGTGTCGCCGCGATACGTCGCGCGGGCGATCGCCTTGAACTGGAAATCTCCGACCGTGAGCGCGATGAAGACCAGCAGGATGATGAGGGCCAGCGAACGGACGTAGGGATCGCCGATGATCTTGGGCGGGGGTCCGCGCCGCCTCGGCTGGGCTCCCGCGCGCGTGGCGTGCTCGGCCCGCGGCTCCCGGCTGATGACCAGGGCCATGACGGCGATGCCCGCCATCAGGGCAGCCAACACGAACAGCAGCTGCGCCGTTCCAATGGCCCGGACGATCACGCCGGTCCCGAGCCCCACCAGCACGGTCCCGAGCGGGCGGGCCGAGCCGATGGTGCCGAACAGCCGCTTGGCGCTCCGGGCGTCGTGGAGGTCGTTGGCCATCGTCCAGAACTGGACGATGAACAGGTTGGAGACCACCTCCGCCCAGACGTAGAACGCGGGATAGATCCATGCGGCGCCCGCGCGGACGACGCCCCACGTCGCCAGGTAGGTCGCGATCCCGATGGCGCATGAGATGACGATGATGCGGTGGCGCGGCATCCGGTCCGCCACGCGCGAGTACAGCACCACCGTGATCGAAGAGGCGACGCCGTAGGCGACGAACATCCACGGCAGGACCTTGAGCGGGTTCGACAGGCGGCTCAGGAACAGCGTGTCCCGGACCGTCCGGCCAAGGATGAACACTGATGCGGCGAGCAGCAGGTGCGTGAAGAGCAGGGCCGTGCGCCGCCCTTCGCCGGGCCGGATGCGCAGCGTCGCCTCCAGGAAGGCGTCGAGCGCGGGCTTCAGGCGCGCCATCGGCTATCTCTCGGGGCGGGTTGCGACCCGGCACCCACCAGTGAATACTCGGCGGATGACCCTCGACGACCTGCTCGACCGGAACCGCCAGTGGGCCGACGCCCGCCGCGCCCGGGATCCGGAGTTCTTCTCCCGACTGGCACGGGGCCAGCGGCCCCGCCTGCTGTGGATCGGGTGCTCGGATTCACGCGTGCCCGCCGAGGAGATCCTGGGCTGCGGCCCCGGCGACCTGTTCGTCCACCGGAACGTCGCCAACATCGTCGCGTACAACGACATCAACATCGCGTCGGTGGTCCAGTACGCCACGGTCAATCTGGGCATCGCGGATATCGTGGTGTGCGGCCACTACGGCTGTGGCGGCATCCGGGCCGCCTGCGCCGAGACGTTGCCCGACGGGTACCTGGGCGACTGGCTGAACATCGCCGGCTGGGCCAAGCGGACCGTGGACCAGGCCCTGGCGCGCGAGGGCCGCTCCGTCGCCGGGGAGGAGTATCACCAGCGGGTCGTCGAGGAGAATGTCCGCCTGCAGATCGAGCACCTGTCGCACCTCGGACTGATCCGGCGCCAGCGGGCCGAACGCCCGGACTCCCTGCGCCTCCATGGATGGGTGTACGACATCAGTACCGGACTCGTCAAGATCGTCGCGCCCGGCGATACTTAAGGCTCGCCTGGCATGGCGCTTGCTATTGAGCGCCGGAACAGCACGGAATCCCCGCGCCAGGCGTACTCGATTCGCCCTGAGAGCAAGGTGCCGCAATGCCCAAGGACACGTTGAGCATCACCGACAACCGCACCGGCACGACCTACGAGGTCGCGATCGCGAACGGTTCGATCCGGGCCATGGACCTGCGCCAGATCAAGACCGGCGCGGACGATTTCGGTTTGATGACGTACGACCCCGCCTTCATGAACACCGCCTCGTGCCGGAGTGCGATCACCTTCATTGATGGCGACCAGGGTATCCTCCGGTACCGGGGCTATCCGATCGAGCAGCTGGCGGAGCGAAGCACCTTCGTCGAGACGGCGTACCTCCTCATCTACGGCGAGCTGCCGACGGCGGAGCAGCTGCGGGATTGGACCGCGCAGATCGCGGCGCACTACACGGTCCACGAGAACGTCAAGAAGTTCATGGACGGCTTCCACTATGACGCGCACCCGATGGGGATGCTGGTCAGCACCGTGGGCGCCCTCTCGACCTTCTATCAGGATTCGAAGAGCATTTTCGATCAGCCGTCGCGCCAGCACCAGATCTACCGGCTGCTGGGCAAGATGCCGACCGTGGCGGCGTACGCCTACCGGCATAGCCGCGGTCTCCCGTACGCGTATCCCGATCCGGCGCTGTCGTACGTGGGCAACTTCATCTCCATGCTCGGGCAGCGCGCCGGCGCCTGCGAGCCGTACCTCCCCAACCCCGTGCTGGAGCGCGCGCTCGACCTGCTGTTCATCCTGCACGCGGACCACGAGCAGAACTGCAGCACCAACGCGATGCGCTCGGTCGGCAGCTCGCACGCGGACCCCTTCTGCGCCGTCGCGGCCGCCACGGCCGCGCTATACGGCCCGCTGCACGGGGGGGCGAACGAAGAAGTGCTGAAGATGCTGCGCGACATCCAGTCGAAGGAGCGGGTGAGCGACTACATCAAGCGGGTGAAGGCCGGCGAGATGCGGTTGATGGGGTTCGGCCATCGGGTCTACAAGAACTACGACCCGCGGGCCCGCATCATCCGGCAGGCGGCGCACTCGGTCCTGGAGGTGACGGGCAGCAGCCCGCTGCTGGACATCGCGCTGGAGCTCGAGCGGATCGCTCTCGCCGACGACTACTTCATCACGCACAAACTGTATCCCAACGTGGACTTCTACTCGGGTGTCATCTACCAGGCGATGGGCTTCCCGGTGACCATGTTCCCGGTGCTGTTCGCCATCGCGCGGACGGCCGGCTGGCTCGCCCAGTGGCAGGAGTTGCTGCTGGACAAGGAGCAGAAGATCGCGCGGCCGAGGCAGATTTACGTGGGCCCCGCGGAGCGGGCCTACGTGCCCATGGAAAAGAGGGGTGGCGTGTGAAACGCGTGATCATCATCGGGGCGGCGGGACGGGACTTCTTCAATTTCCTCACCGTGTACCGCGACGACCCGGACGTCGAGGTCGTGGCCTTTACCGCCCAGCAGATTCCGCACATCGCCGAGCGCGGCTTCCCCGCCTCTCTGGCGGGCCCCCGCTATCCCAAGGGCATTCCCATCCACCCCGAGCACCGCCTGGAGGAGCTGGTCGGGACGCTCCAAGCGGAGCAGTGCGTCCTTTCATACTCGGACCTCGCGGACGTGGATGTCATGCACCTGGCCGCGCGGGCCAACGCCGCCGGTGCCGACTTCGTCCTCCTCGGCGCCCAGCGGGTGCTGCACTCCACCAAGCCGGTCGTCGCCATCTGCGCCTCCCGCACCGGGGCGGGGAAGAGCCCGCTGTCGCGCGCGGTGGTGCCGTGGCTCCGGGAGCACGGGCAGCGGGTGGCGGTGATCCGGCACCCGATGCCGTACGGCGATCTCGCCGCGCAGCGGGTCCAGCGGTTCGCGTCGGAGGCGGACCTGGTGGCGCACAAGGTCACCGTCGAGGAGCGGGAGGAATACGAGCCGCACATCGCCGCCGGCTCGGTGGTCTTCGCCGGCGTGGACTACCTCGCGATTCTGCGTGCCGCCGAGCAGGAGGCCGACGTCATCCTCTGGGACGGCGGGAACAACGACACGTCGTTCATCAAGGCCGACCTGTACCTGACCGTCGTGGATCCGCATCGCGCCGGCCACGAGGCCAGTTACTACCCGGGCGAGACCAACGTCCGGCTGGCCGACGTGGTCATCATCAACAAGGTGGACACGGCGCCCGCCGAGGCGGTGGCCAAGGTGCGCGAGACGGTCAAGGCCCTGAACCCCAAGGCGCGGATCGTGGAGGCGGCGTGCCCCGTCAAGGCGGCCGACCCCGGCATCCTCAAGGGCCGCAGGGTGCTGGCCATTGACGACGGCCCGACCCTGACCCACGGCGGCATGGCGTTCGGCGCCGCCGTGCTCGCCGCCTGGGATGCGGGCGCCCGCGAGCTGGTGGACCCACGGCCGTACGCCGTGGGTGAAATCGCGGAGGCGCTGGCCAGGTACCCGCACGTCAAGCGCGCCCTCCCGGCGCTGGGCTACGGCGACAAGCAGGTCAAGGACCTGGAGGCGACCATCGCCCGCGCGGCCGAGGGCGGCGTCGAGGCGGTCGCGATCGGCACGCCGATTGACCTGGCCCGTCTGATAAGCATTCCCATTCCGTCCACGCGCGTCAGCTACACGATCGCCCTGAAGAACTACACGCTGGACCAGCTGCTGGCCCCGTTGCTCACCGGTGCCGCGAAGGGGCGATAGCCGACAACATCATTCCAGATTAGGCGCGGCCACGCCACCGCCCCGGCGCAGAGATCTGCCCCGGGGCGGTGCGTTTTCGCGGCAAAAGCTCCCCGTCACCGGGGGCGCCGGTGCGCCGTTCTTGCCGACAATCCTGTCCGCTTTTTCGCCTATCCTGCCCACCTCACGTACTGGCGCCCTTCTCGCAACTTCCTCCTGGCAACTGGCGACCGGTCTTCATGGCATATCCCTTGCTCCCCAAATGGATTGCACGGTTTGTGTGACTGACCCCGAAGGAGGAGTGGCGTGGTTGCCGCCGGCCTGACAGCGCTCGAAGCACTTGGCATCGCGATCCGCCGCGAGATGGACGCGGGTGGGACCTACCGCGATCTCGCTGCCGGCTGCGACAGCCCCCTCGCCCGTGACCGTTTTCTCCTGCTCCAACGCGAAGCCCAACAGCACGAGACCATGCTCCGGGGCCACTACGC
This sequence comes from Gemmatimonadota bacterium, assembly GCA_003157095.1. Taxonomy (GTDB): domain Bacteria; phylum Gemmatimonadota; class Gemmatimonadetes; order Gemmatimonadales; family JACORV01; genus Fen-1245. The sequence continues at coordinate 16,788 of PMIK01000216.1, forward strand.
GCAGTTGTTCCCCGACGTGAAGCTCGCCGTCCCGCCCGCGGCGGTTGCTGCGGCGCCGGCGGTGGTGATGGGGCACGGTGAGGGTCTGAAGGGCGCGCTGGGCTTCGCCGTGGAGGCGGAGCGGCGGGCGCGCGAGTTCTACATGGAAGCGGCGGGTGCGGCGTCGGACGCGACCGGGCAGAGCATGCTCCGGTATCTGGCCGACGTGCACGGGCGGCACCAGATGATGCTCGAGTCGGAGTACGACACGGTACTGCGGTACCCGCACGCGTATGACGATCCCCAGGCTCCCTGGCGTCCGGAACTCCGGAGCAGGCCGGAGTAGATCGCGCGGGCGCGTTCCCGAGGAGGCAGCGGTGGCAACGGCGGTAGCGGTCGAAGGCGTCGGTCGGATGGAGACGGCGGAGCACGAGTTGCGCCGCGCGTTCCTCGCCGAAGTGGAAGAGATCCCCGGCGGCAAGCGGATCAGCCGCTGCCTCCAGTGCGGCACGTGCACGGGCTCGTGCCCGGTGTCCTACGCGATGGATCTCTCGCCGCGCGAATTGATCGCACGGTTCCGTGCAGGGGACATCCAGTCGATCCTCTCCAGCCGGACGATCTGGATCTGCGCCTCGTGCTACTCGTGCACGACCCGCTGCCCGGCGGGGATCAAGGTCACGGACATCATCTACGCCCTGAAGCGCATGGCGCTGGCGCGCGGCATCCGGCCGTCGCGCTACCCCACGTTCGCGGTGGCCGAGTCGTTCCTGGACCAGGTCAACCGCTACGGCCGCATGAACGAGCCGCGCTTCATGCTGGGGTTCTATCGCCGGGCCGGGTTTGGCCGGGCGTTCAAGGCGATGCCGATGGCGGTGCGGATGTTCTTCAAGGGCCGCATCGGCATCAAGGCGTCGCGGATCAAGGGATTGGACAGCCTGCGCAAGATCATGCGCCGGGCCGAGCAGCTGGAGATCGGCGTGGAGCACGAGGTGACCGGCGAAATCGCGCCGGTCGGTTACGGCGTGGTAGCTGCGCGGCCGCCGCGGGCATTTCCGGCGGCGTCGGCGCGGACGCAGGCATAAGGGCACGGGAGGGGACGCGGGACCATGCGCTACACATACTACCCCGGCTGCTCGCTCGAATCCGCGGCCAAGGCGTACGACATCTCGCTCAGGACGGTGTTCCGGCTGCTCGGCCATGAGCTGAACGAGCTGGAAGACTGGAATTGCTGCGGCTCGACGGCGTACACGTCGGTGGCCGAGACCACGGCGCTCGCGGTCTGCGCCCGCAACCTGGCGCTGGCCGAGCAGCAGGGCGTGGACCTGGTCGCCCCGTGCAGCGCGTGCTACACGGTGCTCAACAAGACCGACCGGTTCCTGCGCGAGCAGCCCGAGCTGCGGAGCAAGGTGGCCGAGGCGCTGGGCGAGGCGGGCCTGTCCTACAAGGGCAACCTTCGGATCCGGCACCCGCTGGACGTGCTGATGAACGACGTGGGGCTCGATGCCATCGCGCTCAAGACGACGCAGCGGCTCGAGGGCGTGAAGGTGGCGCCGTACTACGGCTGCCAGATCGTGCGGCCGGAGCGGAGCTTCGACGACCGGGAAGTGCCGATGTTGCTCGACGAGATGCTCAGTTCGCTCGGCGCCACCGTCGTGGACTACGCCATGAAGGTGCGGTGCTGCGGCGGCATGCTGATGACGACGGTAGACGACGTGGCCTTGAAGCTCTGCTCCGAGCTGCTGCAGTGCGCGGTGGACTCCGGCGCCGACGTGATCGCGACTACCTGTCCCCTGTGCCAGATCAACCTCGAAGCCTACCAGGACCAGATCAACCGCCGCTTCAAGACGAAGATCCGTATCCCGGTGGTCTTCTTCACGCAGCTCCTGGGGCTCGCCTTGGGCGCCAGCCGTGCGGAAGTGGCGCTCGACTCGCAGCTCATTCCCTTCGAGCCGGCGCTGGCTCCGCTCGCGGAGGCGGTCCATGTCTGACGAAGTGAAGATCGGCGTCTACGTCTGCGACTGCGGGACCAACATCGCGGGGACGGTGGACGTGGCGGCGGTCGCGAAGTTCGCGGGGACCCGCCCCAACGTGAAGATCGCGCGCGAGAACAAGTTCATGTGCTCGCAGCCGGGCCAGGAAAAGATCCAGGCCGACATCAAGAAGTTCGGGCTCAACCGGGTCGTGGTGGCGGCGTGCTCGCCGAACATGCACGAGGTCACCTTCCGCAACGCGTGCCAGGAAGTCGGGCTCAACGGCTACTGCTGCCAGATCGCGAACATCCGCGAGCAGTGCGCCTGGATCCACAGCGACACGGCGGCCGCAACGGAAAAGGCCAAGGCGCTGGTGTCGGCGGCGGTGGCGCGGGTGGCGTATCAGCAGCCGCTGGAAGTCACCTACGCGCCGTTGAACCAGGCGACGATGATCGTGGGCGCGGGGATCGCGGGCATCCAGGCGGCCCTCGAGCTGGCCGACACGGGCAAGGACGTCTACCTCGTCGAGCGCGACTCCACGATCGGCGGGAACATGGCCAAGCTCGACAAGACGTTCCCGACGCTGGNNTGCATCCTCACGCCCAAGATGGTCTCCGTCAGCCATCGCAAGAACGTCCACTTGATGACGCTGACCGACGTCGAGAAGGTCTCCGGCTACTTCGGCAACTTCACGGTCACGGTGCGCCAGCGCGCGCGCTACGTGACCGACGCGTGCACGGCGTGCGGCGCCTGCGCCAAGGTCTGCCCGGTCAGCGTGCCGAGCCCGTTCGACATGATGCTCGGCGAGCGGACGGCCATCCACAAGGCGTTCGCGCAGGCGGTGCCGAACTCCTACGTGATCGAGAAGCAGGAGCGGCCGCCGTGCATCGAGGCCTGCCCGATCCGGCAGGAAGCGGCCGGCTACGTGGCCCTGATCGCGAACAAGAAGTTCAAGGAAGCGGCGAAGCTCATCCGGCAGCGCAATCCCCTGGCGTCGGTGTGCGGCCGCGTCTGCTTCCACCCCTGTGAGACCGAGTGCAACCGCGCGCAGGTCGAGCAGCCGGTGGCGATCCAGCACCTCAAGCGCTTCGCCCTCGATTGGGCGCGCGAGCACAAGACCAAGATCCCGGCGCCCGTGAAGGCCGCGGCGCGCCCGGAGAAGGTGGCGATCATCGGCTCGGGGCCGGCGGGCCTCACGGCCGCGTTCGACCTGGCGGTGAAGGGCTACCCGGTCACCGTCTACGAGCAGTGGGCGCAGCTCGGCGGCATGCTCGCCGTCGGCATCCCGGAGTACCGGCTGCCGCGGCCGATCCTCGACGAGGAGATCGGCTACATCAAGGCGCTGGGCGTGACGTTCGAGACCGGCGTCCGGTTCGGTACGCAGGTGACGCTGGAGGGACTGCGCCAGCAGGGCTTCAAGGCGGTGTTCCTCGCGACCGGCGCGCACGAGAGCGCGCGACTCGAGATCCCGGGCGAGGAGCTGCCGGGCGTCATCGCCGGGACCGACTTCCTGCGCAAGGTCAGCCTCAAGGAAGCGGTGCAGGTCGGGCGGCACGCGGTCGTCGTGGGCGGCGGCAACACCGCCATCTCGGCGGCGCGCACGGCGCTGCGGCTGGGGGCCAAGGTCACGATCCTCTTCGCCCGCAGCCAGGCCGAGATGCCGGCCGTGGCGGACGAGATCGAGGACGGCCTGGCGGAAGGGGTGATCCTGCGGTGCCTGAGCGCTCCGGTCGCAGTGCTGGGCCAGGGCGGCAAGGTCAGCGGGCTGAAGTGCGCGACCGTTCAGCTTGGCCAGCCCGACGCCACGGGGCGCCGGCAACCGGAGCTGGTGGCGGGGACCGAGCAGACGCTGGACTGCGATACGGTGATCGTCGCCATGGGCGAGACCCCGGACTTCACGGCGCTGGCGGAGAGCGTCGGCGTGAAGATCACCGAGGCGCACACGGTCGAGGCGGACCATGAGACCAAGCAGACGGCCATCTCCGACCTGTTCGCCGGCGGTGACGTGGTCGAGGGGCCCTCGACGGTCGTCGCGTCCATGGGCAACGGCCGCCGCGCCGCCGAGGCGATGGACAAGTTCCTCAACGGGCAGCCGCTGGCCGACTTCACCACCCACATGGTGACGCCGCGCGTGACGCGGGGCGAGAGCTTCCGGCCGCATTCATACGCGCCGCTCTACAAGGACACGCCCAAGGCGCCGCGGGTCGGGATGCCCAAGCTCGATCCGAAGGAGCGGGTGGCGGACTTCCGCGAGGTCGAGACCGGTTACAGCGAGGAGCTGGCGGTCAAGGAAGCGTCCCGCTGCCTCAACTGCGGCGTGTGCGTCGAGTGCCTCGAATGCGAGCGGGTCTGCGAGCCCGAGGCCGTGGTCCACGCGATGACCGACCAGCTGGTGGACGTGAAGGTCGGCCAGGTCCTGCTGGCCACGGGCTACCAGCAGTTCGACGCCCGCAGGACCGGCCAGTACGGCTACGGCCGCCTGCCGGACGTCGTGAACGGTCTCGAGTTCGAGCGGATGATCAACTCGGCGGGGCCCACGGGCGGCAAGGTGCTGACCCGCGAGGGGAAGCCCCCGCGCTCCATCGCGATCCTGCACTGCGTCGGGTCGCGCGACGAGAACTACCACAAATACTGCTCGCGCGTGTGCTGCATGTACGCGCTGAAGTTCGCGCACCTGGTGAAGGACCGTACCGACGCCGAGGTCTACCAGTTCTACATAGACATGCGGGCGTACGGCAAAGGCTTCGAGGAGTTCTACGGCCGGGTGCTGGAGGAGGGCTCGAACCTGATCCGCGGCAAGGCGGCGGAGGTGGTCGAGGCCCGGGGCGCGTTGGCCGAGCACGGCAAGCTGGTCGTGCGGTGCGAGGACACGCTGATCGGCGCGTTCCGTGAAGTGCCGGTGGACATGGTGATCCTGTGCGCGGCGATGGAGCCGCAGGCGGACTCCGACCACATCAAGCACATCTTCACCATCAGCCAGAGCCCGGACGGGTTCTTCCTGGAGCGGCATCCGAAGCTGGATCCGACCTCGACGTTCACCGACGGGGTCTACCTGGCCGGCTGCTGCCAGGGGCCGAAGGACATCCCCGACACGGTGGCGCAGGCCAGCGGCGCGGCGGCCCGGATGATGGGCTGGATCGCCAAGGGTCAGGTGGCGATGGACCCGGTGCGCGCCACGATCATCGCGGAGAAGTGCAGCGGCTGCCGCATCTGCAACAACCTCTGCCCCTACTCGGCGATCTCGTTCGACGCGGAGCATAAGGTGTCGGTGGTCGAGCGGACGTTGTGCAAGGGATGCGGGACCTGCGTGGCGGCGTGCCCGGCAGGCGCGATCGAAGGCGCCGGGTTCACCGACCAGCAGATCTTCGCCGAGGTCGAGGGGTTGTTCGCGGTCTGACGGAGGGGGAGGCCATGGCGTTCGAGCCACGGATCATCGGGTTTCTGTGCAACTGGTGCTCGTATTCCGGCGCGGATCTGGCGGGCGTGTCCCGCATTCAGTCGGCGCCGAACCTCCGGTCCGTGCGGGTGATGTGCAGCGGGCGGGTGGACCCCACGTTCATCCTCCGGGCGTTCGAGCTCGGGGCGGACGGGGTGCTGGTCGCCGGGTGTCACCCCGGGGATTGCCACTACGCCGAGGGGAACTACAAGACGATGCGGCGCGTCGCGCTGCTCAAGGTGCTGCTCAAGGCGAACGGGATTGATCCGCGGCGGCTGAGAGTCGAGTGGATCTCGGCCTCTGAGGGCGACAAGTTCGCGCGGACGGTGAACGAGATGACGGAGGAGCTGCGGCAGCTCGGGCCGCTGCATCCCGCCGTCGAACCGGTGGCTGTGGCGGCCGACTGAGCTCGGCTGCGGGCGAGGAGCTGGCGGGATGAGCAAGCCGAAACTGGCGATCTACTGGGCGGCGAGCTGCGGCGGGTGCGACATCGCCATCCTGGACATCGAGGCCAAGATCCTCGACGTCGCGGCGGCGTTCGATCTCGCGCTGTGGCCGTGCGCCGCCGACTTCAAGAAGAAGGACGTCGAGGCGATGCCGGAGGGCAGCATTGACCTCTGCCTCTTCAACGGCGGCATCCGCAGCTCCGAGAACCTGGAGATGGCGAAGCTGCTGCGCTCGCGGAGCAAGGTGCTGGTGGCCTTCGGCTCCTGCGC
>PMIK01000189.1 GCA_003157095.1 Gemmatimonadota bacterium
GTGCAGCAGCGCCCGGGCGATGGCCAGCCGCTGCACCATGCCGCGGCTGAAGGTCCCGACCAGGTCGGACGCGCGCGCCGCCAGGCCCACTCCGGCCAGCGCGCGCTCCGCCGCAGCGCGCGGCTCCGCCACCGAGTAGAGCCGGCCGTAGAACACCAGGTTCTCCGCCGCGGTCAGGCCGTCATACAGAAGCGAATGATGGGAAATGAGACCGACGCGACGCCGGTGGGCGGCGTTGCCGCGCACCAGAAGTTCCCCGCCGAACCGCACGGCGCCGCCATCAGGCTTGAGGAGCCCCGCGAGGATGCGGAGCAGCGTCGTCTTCCCGGCGCCGTTGGGGCCGAAGACCGCCAGCGACTCCCCCAACCCCAAGGCGAAGTCCACGCCCCGGAGCGCCCGCACGTGGCCGAAGCGCTTGGTGAGCCCCGCGACCTCCAGCACCGCCGCGGCGCCGCTAACGCTCGCCGCCGCCACAAGCCACGCGCAGTCGTGAGGGCCAGGTCATCGTGGAGCGCAAATATACTCCGGCGTCCGCGACGACGTACCACGGACCCGCGCCCCATCACGGGACATCAGGCCACCGGCGGCTCGAACTCGAAGCGGTTCTCCAGACGCGTCAGCACGAGCATGAACCGCAACTCCTCCGACGCACCGCGCAGACACACCGTCCAGCGCCGCTCCGCCGCGCGCTCGCGCACCAGAACCAGCACGCCGAGCCCCGCGCTGTCCACTCGCGTGGTGCGACCGAGGTCCACGATTACTCGCCCCTCCTCACCCCGGCCCACCGCTTGGCGCGCCTCCACCATGGCAAGCGCCTCCCGCCGGAACTTCACACGGGTGCCACGGTCCAGGGTGGTCGGAGCGCGCACTAGGAACTCGGTCACGCTACGGCAGACATGAAGGAATAGTGCCGCAGTTCACAATGTTGCTTATGTCATATTGGAACAATGGCTTACACTTATTCGACCTACGGAGCAAGCAGTCAGCACTGTGGCGGTTCGCTACACTATTGGAGGAATGTGCCGTGCAATCCGATGCGCGCAGGCCATGGATGCGACGAGGGCCCGGGGAGATCCGGGCCCTCGTCTTCAGCCGGTGACGGCGACTCAGATCTTCGTGACGTCCGCCGCCTGCAGCCCCTTGGGGCCTTCGCGGACCTCGAACTCCACCTTGTCGTTCTCCTTGAGGGACTTGAATCCCTCAGCCTGAATCGCCGAGTAGTGGACGAAAACGTCCGGGCCACCTTCCCGCTCGATGAACCCGAAGCCCTTCGCGTCATTGAACCACTTGACCCGGCCGGTGATGCGAGACATACCTAAACTCCTCTGACGGGTGGCACATATCACGAGTCTCGCGGGCCGCGAAATGCCTCGGCAGCGCGAGATCCGCAGATGGGCGCCATACCATAAGACTTTTCCCACTTTAAGCGCAAGAGTAGTACACACTTCGGCCCAGAGGCCCAGAAAGGGCGCGCCTGCATGACGGACGTGCAACGGATCGACACGCTGCTCGACGAGACGCGGGTCTTCCCTCCACCCGGTTACTTCCGCGCCAACGCGCATTGTCCCAGCCTGGCGCTGTACGACGCGGCCGCCAAGGACCCGGAGGGATTCTGGGCGTCGTTCGCGGAGGAGTTGCAGTGGTCGCGCCGCTGGGACCGGGTACTCGAGTGGGATCTGCCCCACGCGAAGTGGTTCGTCGGCGGAGAGTTGAACGCGTCGGTCAACTGCCTCGATCGGCACGTTTCCACGGCGCGGCGCAATCAGGCGGCCCTGATTTGGGAAGGGGAGCCGGGCGAGCGGCGGACGATCACCTACTGGGATCTGTACCGCGAGGTGAACAAGTTCGCCAACGTGCTGAAGAGGCTCGGCGTGCGCCGCGGCGACCGGGTGGCGATCTACATGCCGATGATTCCCGAGGTGGTGATCGCGATGCTGGCCTGCGCGCGCATCGGCGCGCCGCACTCGGTGGTGTTCGGCGGCTTCAGCTCGGAGAGCCTGCGCGATCGCATCAATGACGCGGGCGCGGTTGTCCTGGTCACGGCAGACGGCGGCTTCCGGCGCGGCCAGGTGCTGCCCTTGAAGCGCGCCGCCGACCAGGCGCTCGAGCACTGCCCGACCATCCGGCACGTGGTGGTCTATCAGCGGCGGCTGGGCGCGTCCGGCGACGAGGCNNGAGGACGTCTTGTTCATCCTCTACACCAGCGGCACCACGGGCAAGCCGAAGGGGATCGTCCATACCACGGGCGGCTACCTCACGCACGTGATGGCCACCACCAAGCTGGTCTTCGACCTCAAGGACCAGGACGTGTTCTGGTGCACGGCCGACGTCGGCTGGGTGACCGGCCACTCCTACGTGGTCTACGGGCCGCTGGCCTTGGGCGCCACGCAGGTGCTGTACGAAGGCGCGCCGGATTGGCCGGAGCGCGACCGCGTGTGGGACATCGTGGAGCGGTACGGCGTCACCGTCTTCTACACCGCGCCCACGGCGATCCGGGCCTTCATGAAGTGGGGCGCCGAGCTGCCGGCCCGGCACGACCTCTCGACGCTGCGGCTGCTGGGGACGGTCGGGGAGCCGATCAATCCCGAGGCGTGGATGTGGTACCACCACAATATCGGCGGGCAGCGCTGCCCGATCGTGGACACCTGG
>PMIK01000069.1 GCA_003157095.1 Gemmatimonadota bacterium
GGCCTGAACGTGGCGTACGACGCGCTGCAGGCCGCGCTCCGGAGCAACCCGACGGCGGCCTCCGAGAGGATCGACGGCTACACGCAGGACCAACGCTTCTTCATGAACTGGGCACGCGTCTGGCGCGGCTCCATCCGCGAGAGGGCGCAGCTCGTCAGTCTCAACACCGATCCACACTCGCCCGCGCAGTTCCGTGCGGACGGTGCGCCCTCGGACATGCCGGCCTTCGCCGCGGCGTTCTCCTGCACGCCCGGCGAGCCCATGGTGCGCTCCGGCGACAAGCGGGTGTCGATCTGGTAGGAAGGGGGCCGACGTCCAGGTCAGCGAGGTCCTGGATTCTCTGACCAGCTCAACGTGGCGTGGAAGAAGGAATTGGAGCAGTACGGCCCCGCCCAGGCGGCGGCCTCGTGTTGGAGCAGCCTTGCGGCACCCAACCGCGTCCACGAGAAGGGCCGCCAAAATCGGCGGCCCCAAGTGATTGATGCGATTGAACCTACAGAAGGTGCGCCAGACAGGAGTCGAACCTGTGGCCTTCAGCTCCGGAGGCTGACGCTCTATCCAGCTGAGCTACTGGCGCAATGAGACAGGGTTACAGAGTTGCAGGGTTACAGAGTTGCAGGCAAGCTGATCCTGCGCGCTTGTCACTTCCTACCGCTGCAACTCTGCAACTCTCGAACGCTGCAACTCCGGTATTTCACAGTCGGGGCGAGAGGATTTGAACCTCCGACCTCCTGGTCCCGAACCAGGCGCGCTAACCGGACTGCGCTACGCCCCGTCTACCACATTGCGCCCAGAGGGAGTTGAACCCGCGGCCTTCTGAGCCATTGTCAACCCAGCACGAGCGCCACGAAACGTAAGTGCGCGTCAGACAAGCAACAACCCCGAAGACACGGGCGCCGAGGCGCGCCCGGAGACGTCGTGCGCTGGCCAGAGAGGCGTGGGGGCGCTACCTTGAGCGGCCGTGACGCCCGACACGCTCGCCGCCGCGCACGCGATGCGGCTCGCCCCGCTGGATTACGGCATCATCGCCGTCTACTTCTGCTTCGTGCTGGCCATCGGCGCGGTGCTGCGGCGCCACGTCAAGACCAGCGGCCAGTTCCTGATGAGCGGCCGGGCCGTGCCGCTGTGGATCACCAGCCTGGCCTTCATCTCCGCCAATCTCGGGGCGCAGGAAGTGATCGGGATGGCGGCCTCGGGCGCCAAGTACGGCATCATGACCGCCCACTTCTACTGGGTGGGCGCCATCCCGGCCATGGTCTTCCTGGGCCTGTTCATGATGCCGTTCTACTACGGCAGCCGGGCCCGCAGCGTGCCGGAGTACCTGAAGCTGCGCTTCGACGAGAAGACGCGGGCCCTGAACGCGATCTCGTTCGCCGTGATGACCGTCTTCTCCTCCGGCATCTCGCTCTACGCGCTGGCGATCCTGTTCCAGACGCTGCTGGGCTGGAGCTTCGGCTTCTCGGTCGTGCTCTCGGCCGGCATCGTGCTCTGCTACACGGTGCTGGGCGGCTTAACGAGCGCGATCTACAACGAGGTGCTCCAGTTCTTCCTGATCGTCTTCGGCATCGCGCCGCTGGTCTACGTGGGGCTCCACCACGTGGGCGGCTGGGCGGGCATCAAGGCCGTGCTCGCGCCGCAGATGACCCACACCTGGAGCTACATGGGCTCGGCGAGCCAGAACCCGATGGGCATCGGGCTCTTCGGCATGATCATGGGGCTCGGCTTCGTGCTCTCCTTCGGCTACTGGTGCACCGACTTCCTGGTGGTGCAGCGGGCCATGGTGGCGCACGACATGAACGCCGCGCGGCGCACGCCGCTGCTGGCCGCCTTCCCCAAGATGCTGATCCCCTTCGTGGTCATCCTGCCGGGCCTGATCGCCATGGCGATGACCGCCCACGGCGGCGGGTTCCACCTGCCGCTGAAGCCCGACGGGCGGGTGAACTTCGACATGGCCCTCCCCGCGATGCTGGCCCAGCTCTACCCCTCGGGGATGCTGGGCGTCGGGCTCACGGCGCTCATGGCGTCGTTCATGTCGGGGATGGCCGGCAACGTGACCGCNNCGCGCCCGACGCCCATTACCTCTGGGTGGGGCGCCTGACCACGGTGGCCGGCATCCTGCTCTCGGTCGCGACGGCGTACTTCGCGCGCACCTTCAACAACATCATGGACCTGCTGCAGCTGGTCTTCGGGTTCGTGAACGCGCCGCTCTTTGCCACCTTCCTGCTGGGGATGTTCTGGAAGCGGACCACCGGGCACGGGGCCTTCACCGGCCTGCTCTCGGGCACGGTGGCCGCCGCGGTCATCCACGGCGTCACCGTCGCCGAGGGCAAGGGCGGGTGGCTGCTGGGCGGGGGCGCGCCGGTGCACGTCTTCCGCGCGACGATGAGCCAGAACTTCGCGCTCGCCATCGGCGCCTGGACCACCTGCTTCGTGGTGACGGTCGGGGTGAGCCTGCTGACGCGGCCCAAGCCGGACGACGCCATGCGCGGCCTGGTCTACAGCCTGACCGCGCGGCCGAAGGTGACGGGCCTGAAGTGGTTCGCCAAGCCCGCCGTGCTGGCCGTCATCGTGCTGGCCGCGACCCTCGTCCTCAACGTCGTCTTCGGCTGAGGGGCCCGTGCGCCGCCTCGACGACCTCCGTTTCATCATCGGCCTGCTGTTCGCCATCCTGGGCCTGCTGGTGCTGTTCGCGGCGCCGGTCTTCCGGCCCGCGGTCGCCGGGGCGATCAATGCCAACCTGGTGGGCGGCCTCGCCATGACCGCCTTCGCCGCCCTCATGCTCGCCCTCGCCCTCTTCGCCCCTCCCAAGGACCGCTAGCAACCCCTGCCGCCGGCCCCGTTGCAACCTTTTCGGCCTGCGCTGCGTCCTACGGATGTAGTTGCCGCTCGCGCCGACCCCGTACCGAATCGTCTCGGAGGTTGGATCGTGCTTCGTGGCGTCCTGATCGGGGCCCGGGCGGGCCTCGTCCTTGGCACCCTGGTAGCGCCCCGCCTGGCCCGTGCCCAAGCTCATTCCACGCCTCCCCCTCGGGCGATCGCGGCCCGGAGGTCCGGCCCCATCGTCCTCGATGGGAAGCTGGACGAGATGGATTGGCAGGCCGCCACCCCGGCCATCGCCTTCAGGCAGGCCCAGCCCAACGAAGGCGAGCCCGCCACGCAGCGCACCGAGGTCCGCTTTCTCTACGACGACGAGGCGTTGTATATCGGCGCACGGATGTACGACACCCAGGGCGCCGCCGGCATCCGCACCCGCCTGGCGCGCCGCGACAACCTTCCCAAGGCGGACTATGTCGAGATCATCTTCGACACCTTCCACGACCACCTGGGCCGCGTGGACTTCCAGGTGAATCCGTCGGGCGTGAAGGCCGACTCCTACGGACCCAACGGCTCCAACCTCGATCTGTCGTGGGACGCGGTATGGGACGTGGCCACGCAGGTGGATTCGCTGGGCTGGACGGCGGAGTTCCGGATTCCGTTCGGCCAGCTGCGTTACCCGCGCGACTCGGTGCAGACGTGGGGGCTCCAGGTGTGGCGGGGGGAGGCCCGGCTCAACGAGATCTCGCAGTGGGCGTTCTGGCACCTCAACGAGACCGGCGGGCCGTCCAAGTTCGGCCACCTCGAGGGCCTGCACATCACGCGTGGGCCGGACCGCGGCGAGATCTTGCCCTACGTGGTCGGACGGTCGAGCCTCAAGCCCGAGATCTCCACGGCGGATCCGTTCACGCATCCGCACGCCTACGACGCCCGGCTCGGGGGCGACTTCAAGTACCTGGTGAGTTCCTCCCTCACGCTCTCCGGAACTATCAACCCCGACTTCGGCCAGGTCGAGGTGGATCCCGCGGTCGTGAACCTGAGCGCGTTCGAAACCTACTATCCCGAGAAGCGGCCCTTCTTCATCGAGGGGAACGGGCTGTTCGACTTCGGAAACTTCAACTGCTTCAGCTGCAGCAATGTCAACTCGGTGGGCCTCTTCTATTCGCGGCGCATTGGCCGCGCGCCCCAGGGCGCCGGCAATGCGCAGGCGGCCGCCGGGGACAGCGGCTATTCCAAGGTGCCCGACAACACCGCCATTCTCGGCGCCGCCAAGCTCACGGGGAGTATCGCCAAGGGCTGGACACTCGCCGCCCTCGACGCGGGCACCGCCCGCGAAATGGCGCAGATCCAGGACTCGACTGGCCGAGGGTCCCGGATGGAGGTCGAGCCGTTCACGAATTACTTCGTGGCGCGACTGTCGCACGATCTGCCAGGAGGAAGCTACGTCCGGGGCATGGTCACGTCGGTCGTTCGGGACATCCGGGACTCGACGTTGGGCACGCAGCTCAACGCGCACTCGGAGGCGGCCGGCCTCGAGACCGACCTGTGGTGGGGCAAGCGGACGTACCAGCTCATGGCGAACGCGACCATGAGCGAGGTGACGGGCAGCGCGGCGGACATCCTGCGGCTCGAGCAGTCGAGCGCGCGGTACTTCCAGCGGCCCGACCGCCGCAATGGCTCCAACGGCCTGTTCAGCAACTCGTATGACTCCACGCTCACGGCCTTGCGCGGCTTCACCTTCTACACCCGGCTCGCGAAGGACGCGGGCGATTGGATGTGGGAGGTCCAGACGACCGCCCTCAGTCCGGGCTTCGAGGCCAACGACGTGGCGTTCAACACCCAGGCCGACCGCATCTTCATGGGCGCCAACCTGGTGCGCAATTTCACTAAGCCGAACCGTTTCGCGCGCCAGATGTTCTTCCTGTTAGGCGCCCAGCAGATCTACAACTTCAGCCACGAGCTTCAGAACCGGCAGGTGCAGGGCTACGCCCAGTTCACATTCCACAACTACTGGAACGTCTCGGCCTACGGCCAGATCCGCGCGTCGACCCTCAACGACAACCTGGCGCGGGGCGGCCCGGCCCTCGGCATGGCGAGCAGCTGGTATACCTTCGCCAACATCCAGACCGACTCGCGCAAGGCGCTGTCGCTCAGCCTCATGCCCGACTACGGCTGTAGCGACGGGAAGTGCTCCTGGGACTTGATGGTCGATGCGACGATCCATCCGTCGTCCAATCTCTCCCTGGATCTCGGCCCGTCGTACGGCGACCAGGCGACGCGCACCCAGTACGTCACGACCGTGGCTGACCCGACGGCGACGCTGTTCTACGGCAACCGGTACGTGTTCGCCGACCTGAGGGAACGCACCCTCTCGATGAACGCCCGGGTGGACTGGACCTTCACGCCCGTGCTGACGCTGCAGCTCTACGTGCAGCCGCTCATCGCCAGCGGAGCCTACAGCAGCTTCAAGGAATTCAACCGGCCGCGGACGCTGGATCGCAGCGTGTACGGCGTGGACCGCGGGACCATCTCGTACGCGAACGGTGCGTACACGGTGGATCCGGACGGCGCGGGGCCCGCGACGCCATTCACCATCTCCGATCCCAACTTCAACTTCCGCTCCCTGCGGGGCAGCGCGGTTCTCAGGTGGGAGTACCACCCCGGATCCACGGTCTATTTCGTGTGGACCCAGGAGCGCAGCGCCAGCGCCGCCGCCGGCATCGGCGACCTGCAGCTCGGACGCGATCTCCAGGGGCTCGTGGGCATGCCGCCGGACAACATCTTCCTGGTCAAGTTCTCGTATTGGGTTGGGCTATAGGAAAGTCCGCAGTTGCCGGACGATCGGAAGACAGAAGAGTTGCCAGACGGCAAGGAGGAAGTGGCAACCGCTCTGCGCTCCGCATTCTGGCAACTTTCGTCTCCGCAGGTTATAACCTCCGCCGTGCAAGACTCCGTCATCCCCTCGGTACGTCCGATGTTCCGCGCCCTGGCCGAGGCCTTCGTCCCCGAATCCGCGGCCCTCGACGAAGGGGGCTGGGCGGAGGCGGAGGCGATCGTCGAGCGGTTCCTCGCCACCCGCCCGGCGGCGGTCCGGCGCCAACTCCGCCTCCTGATCCGCCTGCTCGACCTGCTGCCCCTGCTCCGCTACGGCCGGCGGTTCCGGTCGCTCGACGCGACCCGGCGCCTCCGCGTCCTGGAGGCGGCCCAGAACGCGCCGATGCTCCTGCTGCGGCGCGGCATCTGGGGGCTGCGCACCCTCGCATTCATGGCCTATTACGAGCGGCCCGAGGCCGCGGCCGAGATCGGCTATCGCGCCACCGCGCGCGGCTGGGAGGCGCGGCGGTGATCGAGCGCGAGTACGACGTCGTGATCGTCGGCTCCGGCGCCGGCGGTGGGACAGTGGCTCAGGAGCTGGCCCCGCTGGTCAAGGACGGCGTGCGCGTCCTGCTCCTGGAGCAGGGCCCGCGCCTCGGCGACGACGAGTTCACCGGGCGCGAGGTGGAGATGGCCGACGCGCTCTACGAGGACGGCGGCGGATTCCTCACCGCCGACGGGACGATGACGCTGGCGTTCGGGCGGGTGTTCGGCGGCTCGACGGTGGTCTACACCGGCACGTCGCTGGTGGCGCCCGAGCGCGTGATCCGCGGATGGAACGTCCCCGACCTCGCTCACACCGACGTCGCCCGACGCTCGGCCAAGTTCGCCGAGCAGAACAACGTCCACCTCTTCACGCCCGACTTGATCAATGACAACAACCGTCTGTTCGTCGAGGGCTGCGGGAAGGCCGGATATCGCGCCGAGCAGTTCCCGCTCAACGTGAAGGGGTGCAAGGGCTCGAGCCTGTGCAACCTCGGCTGCCCCAACGCGGCCAAGATGGGCACGCACCGCATCCAGTTGCCAGGCGCACAGTCACAAGGCGTGCAGATGGTGACCCGAGCGGAGGTCTTGAAGATCGGGGAACGGTCGCTCTCCGTCGTGGTGCGGGCCAAGAAGGAAGGTGAGAAGGGAGCGGAGTCCGAGTGGGCGCCGGGTGAATACCACGTGGGGGCCAAGCTGATCGTCGTCGCCGGCGGCGCCGTGGGTTCCCCCGCGTTGCTGCTCCGCTCCGGCTTCGGCACGCGGCTGCCGGCCCTGGGTGCCGGCTTCACCTGCCATCCGGCGCACATCCTGGTAGCCGAGCACGAACGGCCGATCACCAACGACGTGGGGCACCCCAAGAGCTACTACGTGGACCGCGCGGCGGAGGAGGGGTACGTGCTCGAGACGTGCATGTACTTCCCCTTCACCACCGCCAAGAACCTCACCGGGTTCGGGCCGGCGCACAGCGCGCTCATGCGCGCCTTCCCCAGGCTCCAGATGATACTCGTCCTGGCCTGCGACAAGGCGGTGCCGCACAACCGCGTGACCGTGGACCGGGACGGGAAGGCGGTCGTGCGCTACCGCTTCACGCCCGACACGGTCGAGGCGATGGTGCGCGCCACCCGCGCGTCGGCCAGGATCTTCTTCGCCGCCGGCGCGCTGCGCGTCCACGCCCCATCGGCCGACCCGCCGCTGATCGAGCGGCGCGACGCGGCACGCCTGGACGAGCTGATCGCCGCCAGGCACTTCCTGGCCGGCAAGGTGTCCGTCTCCGCCGCGCACCTGATGGGCGGCTGCGCGATGGGCCAACCGGGAGACACCGCGGCGTCCGTGACCGACGCCTGGGGCCGGGTCCACGGTCTGCCCTGGCTCCGCGTGGCTGACGCGAGCCTCTTCCCCGATTCGCTCGAGATCAACCCGTACCTGACCATCATGGCGCTGGCCGACCGCGTGGCGGAGCGGATCCGCTCCGAGGCGCGCGACCTGCTCGGCGCCGGAGCGGGAGCAGCGTGAAGCTCACCGGCGGCCAGATCGTCGTCCGCGCGCTCGAGGACGAGGGCATCCCCTTCACCTTCGGGATCCCGGGCACCCACAACATCGAGCTGTACGACGCGCTGGCGGCCTCGACCACGGTGCGGCCGGTGCTCGTCACCGACGAGCAGAGCGCGTCCTTCATGGCCGATGCCGTGTGGCGCTCGTCCGGGCGGCTGGCCTGCGCCAACGTCGTGCCCGGCGCGGGACTCACCCACGCGATGAGCGGGATCGGCGAGGCGTACCTCGACAACGTGGCGCTCCTGGTGCTGGGGTGCGGGATCCGGCGCGACACGGGCAAGGCGTACCAGCTGCACGACGTGGACCAGAGCGCCATGGTGCGGCCCGTGACCAAGGCGCAGTTCCGGCCGCAAAGCGGCGAGGAGCTGTACGCCACGATCCGCGAAGCCTGCCGCATCGCGCGCGAAGCCCCGCCGGGACCGGTCTTCGTCGAAGTGCCGGCGAACCTGTACTTGTTCACTCACGACTGCGCACTGGACGCTCCCTTAGCCCCTAGCCCCTCGCCCCTCGCCCCAGCTGAGGTGAGTCGGGCTGCCGATCTGCTGAACGGTGCGAAACATCCTCTCCTCTACCTCGGCCTCGGCGCCGCACCCGCCGGCGACGCCCTCATCACTCTCGCCGAGCAGCTCGAGGCTCCGGTCGCGACGACGTTCCAGGGGAAGGGCGTGTTCCCCGAGTCGCATCCGCTCGCGCTCTGGCCGGGATTCGGCGATGCCGCGCCGCCGTTCGCCCGCGAGATCGCTGACGGCTGCGACGCGACGCTCGCCATCGGCTGCCGGTTCGGCGAGGTCGCGACGGGAAGCTACGGCATGGCGGTGCCGCGCCCGCTCGTGCACGCCGACGTGGATCCCGGCGTCTTCGGGCGCAACTACCCCGCCGACGCGACCATCACCGGCGACTCGNNGGATTCGCGGCGGGCGCGAGGCGGTGGATGGCGAACGCGCGGCAGGATCGGATACGGGCCGCGTTTCGCCGTACCGGCTGCTCCGCGGGCTCCAGGAGAAGTTCGGCTCCGATTCCATATTCACCGCCGACAGCGGGAACGGGACGTTTCTCGCGGTCGAGATGCTGCGGCTCGAGAAGCCGGGGAAGTTGCTCGCGCCCGTGGACTACTCGTGTATGGGCTACGCGGTGCCCGCGGCCATCGGGGCCAAGCTGGCGCGCCCCGAGTGCCCCGTCATCGCGCTCGCGGGCGATGGCGCGTTCCTGATGACCGGCCTCGAGCTGCTCACGGCGGCGCAGCTCGGCGTGGCCGCGGCGGTCTTCGTCCTGAACGACGGCGAGCTGGCGCAGATCGCCCAGTTCCAGGAGGTGGCACTGAACCGCAAGACGGCGAGCATACTGCCGGGCTACGACCTCGAGCCGCTGGCGCGTGCGCTGCGGGTGGAGTTCCTGACGCTCGACCGGGACGCCGACATCGCCGCAGTCCTGGACCGCGCGGCTGCACTCACTGCGGCCGGCCGGCCGGTGCTGGTGGACACGGCGATCGACTACTCCGAGAAGACCTTCTTCACGCGCGGCGTGGTGAAGACGACGTTGCTGCGGTTGCCGTGGAGAGATCGGCTGAGGTTCGTGGCGAGGGCGTTGGCGAGGAAGGTCATTGGGGGCTAGGGACTAGGGGCTAGGGGCTAGAGTGCAACGCCCTAACTCCTAGCCCCCAATTCCCTAACCCCTCTCCCTTTCAGAACCACACCCGCATCCCAAGGGTCGGCCCGCCCACCCAGGTGAGCGGCGCCAAGCGCGCCGTCGCCGCGATGCCGAACGGCCGCTTCGGAAAGATCTGGGTGCCCAGCACCAGCTCGGGCCCGATGGCGGCATCCCCCTGGTCCGTGAACACCCCCTGGAACGCCAGCCCGAACCTGAGGTACCCGAGGTTGCCGATCCGCGGAAGCGCCGAGACACCGAAGTGGAGCATGCTCAGGTGGTCGGTGCCGTCCGACGTGGGCTCGCTGAAGTGCGAGTACTCGATCGTCCGGTCCAGCATTCCGCCGACCCACTCGATGGCGAAGTGGGCTCCGCTGAGGGTGGACCCGGCGTCCCGGAAGTACGTGGCGGACACGCCGCCGAACGTCCGGCCCCGATCCACGTCGGCCACGACAAAGCTCGGACCGTCGAGCGGCCCGGCGTACGGATAGGCGAGGTACCCCTGGCCCGTGTCGCGCGGCACGTAGATCGCGGCGTGCCACATTGCCCGCAGGAAGAAAGCGTCAAGAGCCGGCAGCCACGCCGTTTCCTTCCCCTCGCCCCTAACCCCTATCCCCTAGCCCCTGTCTTTCTTCCCGGACACCCCCCGTTCGCCGTAGACACGGCCACCTGGATGCGCTTGACAGTGGCGAGGGAATCGGGCGAAGCTACGCGCCTTCCTTTTCCGGAGCACGACGATGGCCACGGCGAATCGTGCCGCGCCGATAGACCTCGGCGAGTCCCTGCTGTCCGCGCTCGCCACCAGCGAGCGGATCAACCAGTACCTGCTCGAGAGCCTGCCCGCCGCGGTGTGGCGCGCCGAGCTGCCTGATGGCGAAGGCCGCACCATCGCGGCGATCGTCGCGCACCTGCACAACGTCCGGCTGATGTGGCTCAAGGCCGCCGCCAAGGGCACCAGGATCCCGCCGCAGCTCGACCGCCTGAAGGCGACCCCTGACCAGGCGCGGAAGGCCCTGGCCGCGAGCCACGCCGCCGTCGCCAAGCTGGTTGAGGCTTCGCTCGCGGCCGGTGGGAAGGTAAAGAACTTCCCGCCCGACGTCGCCGCGTTCGTGGTCTATCTCATCTCCCACGACGCCCATCATCGCGGTCAGATGTGCATGCTGGCGAGGCAGCTGGGCCACCGCCTCCCCAATGCAGTCATGTTCGGCATGTGGGAATGGAATAAGAGGAGCCAAGAGGCTGGGGCTAGGGACTAGGGGCTAGGGACGAGGTGTGCGCTCTTCTAGCCCCTATCCCCCAGCCCCTAGC
>PMIK01000072.1 GCA_003157095.1 Gemmatimonadota bacterium
CGGTCGGTGATGGTGCCCGAGACCATCACCGGCGCGTCGAGGCCGCGGCGTTCCAGCACCTCGCGCACCGCGAACAGCGCCGCCTTGCAGTTCAGGGTGTCGAAGACCGTTTCGACCATCAGCAGGTCGGCGCCGCCATCCAGCAAGGCCTCGGCCTGCTCGCGGTAGGCCGAGGCCAGCTCGTCGAAGGTCACCGCACGGTAGCCGGGGTCGTTGACGTCGGGTGACAGCGATGCCGTGCGGTTGGTCGGGCCGAGAATGCCCGCCACAAATCGCGGCCGGCGCGGCTCCCGCGCCGTGAAGTCGTCGGCCACGCGCCGGGCGAGCCGCGCGGCCTCGAGGTTCAGCTCCCGCACCAGGTCCTGGGTACGGTAGTCGGCCTGCGCGATGGCGTTCGCCGTGAAGGTATTGGTCTCCGCGATGTCGGCGCCGGCCGCGAAGTACGCGCGGTGAATGGCCTCGATCACCTCGGGACGCGTCAGCGACAGGAGTTCGTTGTTTCCCTTGAGCGGCGCCGAGTGGGCGCGGAGCCGCTCGCCACGGAAGTCCTCCTCGGCCAGTCCGTAGCTTTGGATCATCGTGCCCATCGCTCCATCGAGCACGAGAATCCGCTGCTCGAGAGCACGGAACAGTTGATCGCGTCGGTTCACGTCCGCCACCGCTTACGTCCCCGAAAAATGAAAAAAGCCCGGCGGCGCTGAAAGCTGGCACCACCGGGCCGGCTTTTTAGCGGATGTTTAACGTGGCCGCAATACGCCGCAAATCGCCACGGAATCGGTTGTTAACGCAAATTACCACGGCGTAGCGGACCGCGCCAGCCGAGCCCCCTACGTGGAGAGCAGCAGTAGCGCGGCCTGCGCAGCTATCCCTTGCGCCAGCACCGTCTTGCGCCGGCTGGCGGTCCCGGCCGTGACCGTCACCGAGGCGCGCGGCAGGCCGAGCCGCCTCGCGAGGAACCGGACCAGCTCCTGGTTCGCCTCGCCGGCGACCGGTGGTGCCGCGACGCGGATTCTCAGCCGCTCTTCGGCGGTCCCGGCCACCTCCGTTCTGGACGCTCGGGGCGTGACCAGGATGGCGATGCTCAATCCCGCGGCGGTTTCGCGCAGCCACGCCGTCACAGCGCGCGGAGCACATAGTTGCGGGCGAGCTGGAGGAGGAACCAGGCGATGAGCGGCGTGAAGTCGAACATGCCGAAGGGGGGCACGACGCGCCGCAGCGGCGCGAGCAGCCACTCGCTCAGGAAGACGAACGGACGCATCCAGCGGCTGTAGCGCGAGGCGCCGATCCACGACCCGATGATCCGCACCACGAGCGCAAGGATCACCAGGTTGAAGGCCCAGTATACGGCAAGCTGGAAGGCGTAGCGGGGGCCGAAGCTCGCGGCCACCGCCAGCGACTGGGCCTGGCTGGCGGTCCATTGCACGGCGGTGACCAGCGTGATCCCGCCCACGATGCCGATGCCCACGAGCCACCACGGCGCGGACTGCGGGTTGCCGCCCGACCGCAGAATCCGGCGCTCGATCGGCAGGAGCAGCGGGTCGGTGGCGGCGCGGATCGCGCGGGCGGCGCGGCCGAACGGGTTGATCGTTCGCGCCTGGACCGCCATGGCGGCGAAGGCGCCGAACACCACGGCGGCGGCCGCCGCGAGGACGACGTATCGGAGCAGCGCCACCAGGCCGATCATGGGACGGAACGGCAGCCCATCGGCACGCGCCTCACCGGACCCGCATGGTCTTGCGCTTCATGAAGTCCATCAGAATGAACTGGCCGAGCGTCACCGTGTTGGTGAAGTACGCCTTCCCGCGGCAGATCTCCGAGACCTTCTTGACGAACTCCACCAGCATCCGGTCGCGCGCGAGCATGAAGGTGTTGATCATGATGTTGCTGCGCTTGCAGAGGGCGACTTCCCGGAAGGTGGCCTGCAGGATCCTCGGATCGAGTCCCATCGAATTCACGTAGACGCGGCCGTCCGGCAGGGTGAGGGCCGACGGCTTGCCGTCGGTGATCATGATGATCTGGCGCATGTCCTTGCGCTGCGCCAGCAGCAGCCGGCGCGCCAGCTTTAGCCCCTCGGCGGTATTGGTGTGGTACGGCCCGACCTGGGCGCGGGCGAGCGTGGAAAGCGGGATTTCCTCGGCCGAGTCGTGGAACAGCACCACCCTCAGGGTGTCGCCCGGGAACTGGGTGCGGATCAGGTGCGTGAGGGCGAGCGCCACCTTCTTGGCGGGCGTGAANNCCCTCGCGCTCGATCGCGGAGAGCAGCGTCGCGATGACGTCCAGGTTCATCGTGTCGCCATACTCGTAGGGCCGGCTCGCCGCCTCCGCCTCGACCCCGGTGGCGAAATAGGGCGTATCGTGGCTCCCGTAGCTCGACTTGCCGACGCTGCCCAGCAGATTGCGGAGCGCGCGGTAGCCGAGGAAGTCGATGCCCTTCTCGGTGAGGTTGAAGTGCACCTGCTGCGCGGCGGAGCGGGCCTGCCCATCCGTTCCCTCGACAATCTCCTGGCCGCCGGGCATGCGCGGCGCCTGGTCCGTGCTGAGGTACCCCTCGTCCATCAGCCGCTGGACGATCGTGTCCAGCAGCTCTGCGAGCTGGCGCTTCAGCTCCTCGTCGCGGGCCGCGTCACCGGTGCTCTCGCCGCGGAGCACCTTGAGCATGTCCGGCGTCAGCATGCCGGACGTCTTCAGGGCTTCGAGGATCGCTTGGCGGAGGGCGTCGAGCGAGCGGTCGCCGCCCTGCTCGCCGGCATCGCCCCAGAGGCGTTCGCCGGCGCCGCCGGCGAACCCCGACTGGAGCAGGAAATCGGCGAGCTGGTCGAGCAGGTCCTGCAGGTTGACCGCATCGGCCAGCTGGGCGATGTGCTTGGAGAAGGTCGTATAGCGCACGGGACTGCCCGTAAGCTCGTCGGGGCGCCAGATTCCGGCAATGCCCGCGCCGCGGATCACGCCATTCAGCGCCCTTCGGCACCGCAACTTTCGCCTGTTCTTCGTGGGCCAGTCCATCAGTCTGGTGGGCACCTGGATGCAGTCCATCGCACAGGGATGGCTCGTCCTCCAGCTCACCAACTCCGCCTTTTACGTGGGCCTGGTGAGCGCCCTCGGCTCGCTCCCGATCCTGCTGGTCTCCCTGCCCGCGGGCGTCTTCGCCGACCGCGCCAACAAGCATCGGCTGGTCATCCTGACCCAGACGCTCTCGCTGGTGCAGGCGCTGGTGCTGGCGGTGCTCGTCGGAACGCACCGGATCGAGCTGTGGCACGTCGCGTCGCTCGCGGTCATCCTCGGCGTCGTAAACGCCTTCGACAACCCCACGCGGCAGGCGTTCATGTTCGAGTTGGTGGGGAAGGACGACCTGATGAACGCGATCGCGCTCAACTCGTCGTCGTTCAACGCCGCACGGGTGATCGGGCCGGCGATAGCGGGTATCCTCATCGGCGCGGTGGGGCTGGCACTATGCTACTTCCTCAATGCGCTGTCGTACGTCGCCGTCATCTGGGGGCTGCTGGCGATGCGGCTGCCGCCGTTCGTGCGGCCGGAGCGCACCGGCCCGGGCTGGGACCGATTCCGCGAAGGTGCCAGCTTCGTCAGGCACGACCGCCGCGTCCTCGCCTTGGTCACGATGACAGCGATCATCAGTGTCTTCGGCTTCCCGATCTTGGTGCTGATGCCGGTCTTCGCCCGCGACGTGTTGCGCGTGGGTGCCTCCGGCCTCGGATTCCTCAGTGCGGCGGTCGGGGTCGGTGCCGTCGTTGCGGCGCTGGGATTGGCCACCTTCGGGCCTCACGTGAGGAAGGGTGGGTTGCTCCGTTGGTCCGGCCCGGTGCTCGGGGTGGCCCTCATGGCCTTCGCCGTGAACCGCTGGGTGCCCGCGTCGCTCGTGATTCTCGCGGTCGCGGGGAGCGGGATGATCCTCAACAATGCCGTGACGAACACGCTGATCCAGAGCCTCGTGCCCCATGCGCTGCGCGGCCGGGTGATGGCCTTCTACACCTTCATGTTTCTGGGGATGGCCCCCTTCGGCGCGTTCCAGGCGGGGTGGGTCGCGCACCAGGCCGGCGCCCCGGTGGCGGCTGCGGTCGGCGGAGCCGTATGCGCCATCTCATCGCTGGTGCTGTGGCGGCTGGTGCCGGAGGTGCCGGCGCTCCGCTGAGGGGCGGCACCGGCGGCGGCTAGCCCATGCCGCGGCGTCGCGCCGCCGTCCGTACCACCGTTCCAGGTAGCGCTCCCGCGTGGCATCGATGTCGTGCACCGTCTTGCCCGCCTCGTCCACGCCGACGCCAAGCCGCGACATGACGGTCCGGATGCGGACATCGCGGGGCGCGACGACGTAGGCGTGGAGCGCCTGGGCTGCCTCGCGGGCGGTGGCGAGGTAGCCCGTCGTCCCGCGCCCGACGAGCACGACGCGCCCGTGGGCCGCGGCCTCGGCGATGACCCGCTCGGTGATGCGCAGCAACGCTTCCTCGTCGGGCTCGCCCGTCGCCGACGCGGCGGGGACGAACATCTCGGGCGCGGACGCCGCCAGCGTGCGTGCCAGCCGCTCCAGCAGCGACGGCGCCCGCTCCTCCCGGGCCGCGACCGCTTCCGCCGGCAGGCCGGCCCGCTTCCCCACTTCGCCGACGAACTCGTTGTCAATCACCGTCCATCCGAGGCCCTCGGCGACCCGCAGCGCGACCAGCGAGCCGCCGGCGCCGTACTGCCGGGTGATCGTGATGACGGCCATCGGCCCGTCAGCGGCCGCGGAGGCTGTTCCGCAGTGAGTTGATGTCGAGCAGCGGCACGCCGCCGGTCGTCGGCACCAGGATGACCAGGTTGTTCGAGTTCTTCATGTCGTGCAGCACCTCGAGATACTGCTTGGTCAGCTGCTCTGCCGTCAGCGTCTGGTTCAACAGTCGCTGCTGCTCGGATTGCAGGCGCGCGACCTCGACGCGGTGCCGTTCCGTCTCGATCTGCTGCTCCTGCGCGATCTTGTTGTTGATCGCCTGCACCACCTGCTCGGGCGGCTCGAGATTGCGCAGAAAGAACGCGGTGACCTGCGCGATGCGGAACGGCGGGCCGCCGGCGCGCGGCTGGGTGACGAGGGCCGAGTCCACCAGCGCCTCCATCGTTTGCGCGATGAGCGTGCGCTTGCTGATCTCGTTGATGGAGAACTGCACCATCCCGTCGCGGACCCCCTTGCGGATCGCGTTGCGTACGGCGCTGTGGATCTGCGGCTCGGCGCCGATCTCGGTGAAGATGCGCGGCGCCTGTTGCGGATCGATCTGCCACCGCAGGCCGGCGTCCACCTTCATCGCCATTTGCTCGTTGGAGAGAGCGTCCATCGTTTCGCGCTCGTCTCCCCCGACCTCGGGGAACTGCTCTTCGCGCGTGGAGAAGCGCTCCACCGACGACCAGGGCGTCACCAGCCGGATACCGGGCAGCAGCGGCCTGGGGTCCACCGTGCCGAAGGCGTGCCGGACACCGACCTCGCCGGGCTGGATAACGACCAGAGCAGATCCCAGGATCAGCAGGGCGCCGAGGGCCAGGAAGCCGATCGCCGCGGAGCGCAGGATTCCCGCGATCGGGCGGGGCCCCTGGCTCTTGATGGCGGCGGCTGCAGTCGTGACGAAGAACGAGACGGCGAGGAATACCAGACCGAGGACCAGCTCGCCCACGGGGCGCTCCGAGTGAAAGAGGCCTCGAAAATACGGGCCGCGGGAGGAAGGCGACAGGATGGCGTGGCGGGTGAACACGGCCGCGCACGCCGGCTAGGCGAAGGGGCTACCCGGTCCCGACTTCGGGAAAGACGGACCCTGCCGGTCGGGGCGGATGCGTGTGTAGCCCGCCTCCTCGCTTCGCGCGATCCGACGGTCCGCGGCGAGGCCCTCCAGCGCCAGCTCGCAGGCGGCCACCATCGTGGCCGGGTCCTGCCGCCGGGCCAGCCCCACGGCGTCCACCAGGTCCAGGAGACCTGGCACCACGCCGAACGCCTTGAGCAGGGTGTCGGAGCGCTCGTCGTGGGAGACCTTGAGAGCGCCCCCCTCGTCGAACCAGTTCACGATGTCGTCCACGTTCGCCCCGCCGGCGCGGTCGCTGAAGGTAGCGCCGGCCGCGCGGCGAATCAGCTCGCGCGCAATGGCGTCGGCGCCCTGCAGCTCGCCCTCATACTCCAGCTCCAGCTTCCCCGTGATAGCCGGAACGGCGGCGTACACGTCCGACACCCGCGGCACGATCGTCTGCTCCTGGTTGACGGTCGTACGCCGCTCGGCGTTGGACACGACGTTCTCGAGCACCGAAATGGGCAGGCGCTGGCTCACGCCGGACCGCTTGTCCACCCGCTTGTCGCCGCGCGCCTCGAAGGCCACTCGCTCCACCAGCTCGGCGATGAAATCGGGGACCTGCACCGGCCGCCCTCCCCGGTCCAGCCACGCTTCCTGCCCGGTGATCGCCATGCCGAGGTCGAGCGACCGGGGATAGTGCGTCGAGATTTCCGATCCGATCCGGTCCTTCAAGGGGGTGATGATCTTGCCGCGCGCGGTGTAGTCCTCGGGATTCGCGGTGAACACCAGTGCGACGTCCAGGGACAGGCGGATCGGATAGCCTTTGATCTGGACGTCGCCCTCCTGCATGATGTTGAACAGCCCCACCTGGATCTTCGCGGCGAGATCGGGCAGCTCGTTGATCGCGAAGATGCCGCGGTTGGCCCGGGGCAGGAGTCCGTAGTGGATCGTCAGCTCGTCGGACAGCAGGTGGCCGCCGCGCGCGGCCTTGATGGGATCCACGTCACCGATGATGTCCGCGATCGTCACGTCGGGCGTCGCCAGCTTCTCCACGTAGCGCTGCCCGCGCGGAACCCAGGCCACCGGCGCGCCGTCCCCGTGCTCATCCACCAGGAGCCGGCCGAACTTGGAGATGGGGGCAAAGGGGTTGTCGTTGACCTCGCTCCCCTCCAGGACCGGGAGTTCTTCATCCAGCAGCGCAACGAGCCCGCGCACGATGCGCGACTTCGCCTGGCCCCTGAGGCCCAGCAGGATGAAGTTGTGCCGCGAGAGGATGGCGTTGACGAGCTGCGGCACGACGGTATCGTCGTAACCCACGATTCCGGGAAACGTCGGCTGCTCCGTCTCGAGGCGGCACAGCAGGTTGGCGCGCATCTCGTCCTTGACCGTGCGAGTCCGGCGCTCCGGCGATCCCCATTCGGACTGCGCCAGGTCTCTCAGCGTGCGTGGCTTCGGCATATCCGGGATATTCGTACCGCGATGCTCCCCGTTCAAGTGCGCAGAACCGGGCACGCGCGCACCGGAGCGGCGCCTGGCGCCCGCTTGACGTCCGGCGGCCATGACTTCATATGGCTGGGAGCACTGGAGGCCTGCGATGCTGCGCCGGCTGGTATTCGTCCCGCTGCTGCTCCTCATGTCGCGTCCGGCGCTCGCCCAGCAGCCGCGACTGCCTCCGGCCGATACGGCCGTCGTCGTCCTTGAGCTTTCGGACGGTTCGACGGTGACCGGACGCGTGGTGGCCACGACCGACTCGTCGTGCACCCTGGTGACCGCCGCGGGTCTCACGGTGGCTGTGCCGCTCCGGTCCCTCGCGGGTTGGCGGCCTGGGGCCCGTCGCGCGGCCTACGACGGGCGCTTCGGCCGTCCCGATCCGAACCGCTCCCGGTTGTTCCTGGCGCCGACCGCCCGGACGCTGCCGCGCGGCGACGGGTATGTCGGCGACTACTACCTGTTCTTCCCTGTGGTCGGCTACGGCATCCTCGATCGCGTCATGCTCTCGGGCGGCATGTCCATCATCCCGGGACTGAATTTCAGCCAGCAGCTCCTCTACCTCGCGCCCAAGATCGGGCTCGTGCAGACGCCCAAGTTCAACCTGGCGGCCGGCGCGCTGTACCTGAGGCTGAACTGGTCGGACGTGATAGATGCCTGGGGCGGCGTCGCATATGGCGTCGCGACGTTCGGCAGTGAAGACGCCGCCGTCACCGTCGGCCTGGGCTGGCCGTTCGCTTCGGGCGGAACCGCTCGCGATCCGTGGGCCCTGGTGGGGGCGGAGCAGCGCGTGAGCAGGGGTGTCAAGCTGCTGATCGAAGGATGGAAGTTTCCGGGCTCGAACGAGGTGCCGCTGGTGGGGGGCGTGCGCTTCATCGGCGAGAGGATCGCGGTGGATTTCGGTCTGGTTCGCCTGCTTGGCGGGGACATGACCGGCGTGGCCCCATGGCTGGACTTCGCCGTGAACTGGTAGCGGCGCAACTCGACTGTCCGCCTCCCGCGCCGAAGAAACGAGTGTCGCCGCCACGGCGCTCCGGGTCGCGTGCCCATCCTAGAACCGGTGCGTGTCGGCATGGCCGCGGGCGCGGGCGGGATGATGAGTGCGAGGACTCGGATGGCCCAGAAACGCGTTCCTGGCGTACGGGCCGAAGCGGACTTGCAAGATATTGTGTCACAATGGCTTGCGCCGTTGGTCGCAAGGTGCGACATCGGCGTGTTCCCGCGGCCAATGCGAGGGGACCTGAAGGGCCTAACCCTTGACAGAATGCGGGGTTTGGGTAGCTTTCGCGCCTGTTGAGGCCGGCGGCGGCGGCGCACGGACCTCGGTATGTGTTCCGCTGAGGAATAATTCAAGTTTAAAAGGAGATTCGATGAAGCGCTTGTTCTTGGCAGTTGCGGTCCTCGGGCTGATGGCGTGCGCGAAGAAGGAAGCTCCACCGGCCGATACGACGACGACCACAACAACGACCCCGGCTGCCGCGCCAGCTCCGGCCGACACGATGAAGCCCGCGGTGGACACGGCGAAGACGACGACGACGACGACCACCACCACCACGGCACCGGCGAAGAAGAAGGGCATGTAAGAGTCGTTCTTCTTTCGACGCACGAGGACCCGGAGCTTGCCTCCGGGTCCTCGTGTTTTCAGGGGTGAGAGCCGGAGCGCGCGGCGTGGCGGTAGCTGGCGCCAGTCCGCTCCACAGCGTCGCCGGCCGGGACCGGAGGGCGCCAGTTCAGCAGGCGCTGCGCGCGCGCCGACGAGTAGCCGTTCTCGCCGGCCAGGAACTGGACCGCCGAACTGAGCGAGGGTGCTCCGGACGACAGGGGCAGCGCTCCGATGGCGGCGTCCCACACGCGTGCCACGCGCCACGCCAGGCGATGCGGAATCCTGATCCACCGCGGCCGGACGCCGAGCCCCGCCGCGAACCGCTCGGCGAACTCGCGCTGCGTGATCTGGCCGTCGTTGGTGACGTTGAAGGGCCCGCTCACGCCCCCGTTTTCCAGGGCGGCGGTCACGGCCGCGGCGACGTTGCCGGCGTACACGACGGTGATGTGGTTCGTTCCGTCTCCGATCAACGGCACGTGCCCAAGGCGCAGCAGGCGAGCGACGCGGGGCGAGAAGTGGCGGTCGCCCTCGCCGTAGATCACGCAGGGGCGGAGTGCCACGGCGCTGAGCCCAGTTTCGTGCGCCACGCGCCACACGGCGCGCTCGGCCTCGCGTTTGGACCGCGCGTAGAAATCGCGGGGGACGGTGGCACGCTCGAGGTCGAACTCCTCGTCGAGGCCCGCGGGGCTGCGATCGTACGCCAGCTGGCGGCCGTACACGGCCACCGATGAGATGTGGATCAGGCGCGCGCCGTGGCGCGCCGCGCTTCGCGCCACGCGTTCCGTGCCGAGAACGTTGGCGGCATGCCACGCAGTCCAGCGGCCGCCGGCGAGCACGATGGCCGCCGCGTGCACCACGGCGTCGGCGCCGGCGGTCATCTGGTCGAGGCGCGCGGCGTCCGAGAGATCGCCCCGCACCGGCTCCGCTCCCAGCTCCGACAATTCCACGGCCGCCGTCTCGGTGCGGGCGAGCGCACGGAGGGTATCTCCGCGGGCGCGAAGCGCCGCGATCACGTGGCGGCCCACCAGCCCCGTCCCGCCGGTGATGAAGATCCTCACGGTGCACCGCCCGCGTGCAATGGCTCCCAGGGCAGCTCACGGGCCGTCGCGGCGGCGCCATCGGCCAGGGTGACGACGCTCCCCGGCTTGACGCCGCGCCGCACGACCGAGAGCCCCACCCAGGCGCCTCCAGCTTCCCACCAGCAGGCGCTGGTCAAGCGGCCTACGGCCTGCTCACCCTCGAGGATGTCGAGCGGGAGCGTCTCCGGCTCCCGTTCGAGCGCGAGGCCGGCGAGATACCGGTTGGCGTGTCCGCGGAAGTGGATGCGTGCCACGGTCTCCTGGCCGAGGTAGCAGCCCTTGGTATAGGAAACGGCGCCGAGCTCGTCGAGCCGTACCTCCTGGGGCAGCGTCTTCTCGTCGATCTCCGCGCCAAGACGCGGGAAGCCGTCGAGGATCCGCCGCTCCTCGAGGAGCACGGGAGCAATGACCCGTGCGCCGCGCGCGGTCAGCTGCTCGACCACGCCGGTAGCCGCCGGCGCGGGGACGAGGCACTCGAATCCGTCGAGCCCGCGGGCGACGACACGCGCCGCGATCACCGAAGCGCCGCCGCAGCGCAGCGGGGCGACGCGGCCAACCGCCGAGGGCGGCGCCCCTCCCGTGGCCGCCGCGAGAAGCGCACCTGCCGCCGGGCCGTAGACGCCAACCGACGCGGACCCTGCGGTCACCTCCTCCCAGTGACACAGGCGAGGCGGGAAAAAGCGCTCGAGCACTGCCGAGACCGCCGGCGCGGCGGCTGCGGGTGCTTCGATCATCAAGGCGTCGGCGAGGCGCGTGATCCAGAGCGGTGAGACGATCATCCCCTTGGCCGTCAGGAGGGCCCCGAAGAGGTGGGTGTCGTCGCCCGGCGCGAGCAGGTCGCAGGTGACGAGGCCCTGCAGGCACGCGATGCGTCCACCGCCGGTCAGCCGGAACAGGGCCAGGCCGGGTCGCACGATGACCGCGGCGCGCGTGGCCAGCGCATCGCGCTCCGCGGGGGCGACGGCGCCGCGGACCACAATGGGGCCCGCCTCAATGGCGGACGGCAGTCGCCACCTCCCGCATCAACGGTGTCAATTCCCCGGGGTTGTGGTTGTCGAACGAATCCCACACCAGGTCGGCACCAGCCACTTCTTGAGCGCCGTAGGCTGTTGTGAGCATCACGCACCCCGCGCCGAGCGCGCGGGCGGCCGCGAGCCCCGGACGCGAGTCCTCCACCACGACAGCCCGCACCGCTGCGCGACCGCCGGCGAGCTTGGAGAGGGCGAGGTAATGGCCTTCGGGATCCGGTTTCCCGTGCGCGACGTCCTCTGCGCTCACGATGCACGTCACGCACTCGGCGATCCCGGCTTGCTCCAGCCCTGCGGTAATCTCCTGCCGCACCGCTCCGCTCACTATGGCGATGCGCGCGAGCCCGGACGCGGCGCGCACGAACTCGCGCACGCCCGGCACCAGGGGGAGTCCGCCGCGAATGCGGTCGGCGTAGCACTTGGTCTTGGCGGCGGCGAGCCGGAGCAGAACCCGGGGCTCGAGCGGCCGGCCGGAGCGTCGGAACGCCTCGCCAATGCAGCCCCGGTCGTCGAAGCCGAGGAAGTCCGCGTAGTACGACGCTGCATCCACCACGACCCCTTCGGGGGCGAGGGTATCGCGCAAGGCGGAGAAATGGATCGGCTCGTCGTTCACGACGACGCCGTTGTAGTCCAGCAGAATGACGTCGGCGGTCCCGGCGCGGTCACCCACGGTAGGCGCGGTCCAGCAGTTCGACCGGATGGCGGAGCTCCACGTCGAGTCCCGCCAGCAGCGTGCCCGCTCCGATCTGCATCAGGCATCCGGGGTTTCCCGTCGCCACGACATCCGGGGCGGCGGCGGCGATCGCCCGCAGCTTCGCGTCGAGCACCTCGAACGAAAGATGAGGCTGGAGCAGCGAGTAGATGCCGGCACTGCCGCAGCAGCGATCGCTTCCCTCGAGCGGCACCAGCTCCAGTTCCGGGATCGCCCGCAGCAGCGCCAGCGGTGCCTCCACCACGTGCTGCGCGTGGCAGAGGTGGCAGGGCGCGTCGTAGGCCACCCGGAGCGCGAGGGGGCCGGCGCGGCGCGGGCCTCGCTCCGCGAGCACCTCGCTCACGTCGCGGACCCGGGCGGCGAAGGCGTGCGCGCGCTCGGCGAGGGGATCGTCCGCCAGCCACTCACCGTACGACTTGAGCATCGCCCCACAGCCCGCGCTGTTGGTGACGATGGGGAGGCCGGGGGCGGTGGCGTCGAACGCGAGCACGTTGGCCCGCGCCAGGGCCCGGGCCGCGGCCTCCTCGCCGGCGTGGGCGGCGAGCGCTCCGCAGCACACCTGTCCGGGCGCCTCGCGCACGGCGACGCCGTTGGTCGCGAGCGTGCGGATGGTGGCTCCGTGCACGTGGCCGAACAGCCCGTCCATGACGCAGCCCCTGAACAGGGCCATCTCCGTCGAGGGGCGGACGCGGGGAGCCTCTGGCGGGGCCTGCCACCTTTCGCTGCCAGGACGCGTCGCGGCAAGCATCGCGAGGGCGAACACGGATGGAGCGGGAGCGGCGGGGGCGCGGGGCGCCGCGCCGTGGCCCGGCGCAGTCCCGGACCAGGCCGCTCCGCGCACCAGGAGCTCCGGCAGCCGCGTCGAGCGCACCAGGCGCGCGAGCAGCCACAGCGCGCGCTGCCGCTCCGGCCGCGCCAGGATCCACAGGCCCACAAGGAGGGAGGCCGGTTGGCCGCGGGCGCGGGTGATGGAGGCTCGTGCGGCCTCGAGCGCCGGACCGTAGATCACGCCCGACGGGCACGCGCTCTCGCATGCCCGGCATCCGAGGCAGCGGTCGAGGTGCAGGTCGAGCGCCGCGTCGTCGGCCGGCAGCTCCCGCTTCGCTAAGGCGCGCATGAGCACGATGCGGCCGCGCGGCGAGTCGGCCTCGTCGGCCGTGACCTCGTAGGTGGGACACGCGGGCAGGCAGAAGCCGCAATGGACGCACGCATCGAGCCCCGCCCAGGCGCGTGCGGTCATGCAAGCAGCGGAGCGGCGAGTATTCCGGCGGGATCGAGAGTGGCCTTGAGCTCTCGCGTCAGTCGCGCCACCGACGGTGAGAGCGCGCCGTAGATGCCGGCCGCGGCGCGGGTGGCCGCATCGGCGCGCTCCAGCGTCACCGGCCAGTTGCGGCCGGCCGCCTCCGTGCGGAGCTGCCCGATCACCTCGGGGGAGCAGCGCTCGGCACCCACGCGGACGGTGCCGCGCGGCGCGGTGACACTCGCGCCAAGCAGCCGGCCCACGTGGCGCTCGGCGAGCGCGGTGGCGTCGGCCCAGGACCCTGGCTCCGCGCCGATGCGCAGCACCACCGGCCAGCGCCCGACGACGCGGCGCCACACCGTCCACGAATCATCGCCCTCGGCCGTGAGCACGGAGTGGGATCCGGCAGCCTTCGCGATGAGTTCCAGTTCCTCGGCCACTCCTGCTCCGGCGCCTACGGCGCGCGCCGCGAGCACCCATCCATCCCCACCTCCCCATCCGAGCTCCGCAGCTAGGTCCGGACTCAGGATCTCGAGCGCGGCCGGTGTCGCGCCGGCGGCCAACGCCGCCGCGCTCGTGCGCACGGCCCACGCCCGGCTGCCCGTCCACATCTCGGTGCGGTCGGCACCCGGCCTGGCGCGGAGCCTGAGGTGCACCTCGGCGATCACGCCGAGTGCACCGAAGCCGCCGATCACCAGCTTGGCAAGGTCGAATCCAGCGACGTTCTTCACGACGCGGCCGCCCAGTCGCACCACCGTGCCGTCACCCGCCACCACGACCAGCCCCAGCACGTGATCGCGGGCGGGGCCGTAGTGCGCGGCGAGCGGGCCGCCGGCGCCGGAGGCCAGGACACCGCCCACGGTGCGCGAGGGAGGCCCCGGCGGATCGAGCGGCAGCCAGGCGCCCTTGGCGGTGAGACACGCGGCCAGTCGGTCCAGCCGCGTTCCCGCTCCGGCGGTGACGACGAGATCCGCCGGATTGAAATCCGAGATGGTATCCAACCCGGCGGCGGAGAGCAGCGTGACCCCTTGCGGGGCGTCGGTCCACCACGCTCCGGAGCCGCGCACCTCGACGGGGGTGCCGCGGCCGCCCGCGGCGCGAACCTCGGCTGCGAGTCCCCTCAGATCGGAGGGAGCGGACGCGGCTATGGAGCCGGCGGTTGCCTGCGACACGCCTCCACCTCCGTGCGCGTGCCCGCGGTGAAAGCGCGGGCTTCCTCGATGAGCGGGCGGGCGTCTTCGGGCCGCCAACCGGCGAAGCTCCGGCGGTCCCCCTTCATCTCAAACAGCATGGCGAAGCCGCTGGGCAGCTCGTCGCGCATCAGCCGCCCCAGGTCCTGGTGCGAGCGCTGGGTGTGCCACGGCTCGTCGCGCAGCCACACCTTCACGATCGCCACGGCCATGACACCCGGATACGCCTCCTCGATCGCGCGGGCGCCGGAACCCGCGGCCAGGTGCCGTTCCGCCGCCGCCAGCCGCCGCTCGGCGTCGGTGAGCTGTGCGTCAATCTGGGACAGCCAGCGGGGCGGGATCGTCCCACTCACGCGCCGCTCCACGGTCTCCACTCGCGGCACTGCGCCGTGGGAACGACCTTGCCGGGGTTGGCCAGTTCATCCGGGTCGAACACGCGGCGCACCGCGGCCATCAGTCCGAGCTCGTCGGGGCCGAACACCAGCGGCATGTACGCGAGCTTGTCCAGGCCCACGCCGTGTTCCCCGGTGATGGTGCCGCCGGCCGCCACGCAGGTCCGGATGATCTCGTCACTGGCGGCGTGAACCCGCTCCACCTGGTCGGGATCCGACGCATCGAAGCTCAGATTGGGATGGAGGTTGCCGTCGCCGGCGTGAAAGACATTGGTGACGCGCAGCCGGTACCGCTCGCCAATCGCCGCGATCCGTTCCAGCACGTCGGGCAGCGCGGTTCTGGGAACCACGGCGTCCTGCACCACCAGATCCGCGCTGATCCGCCCCATCGCGCCGAAGGCCTTCTTCCTCCCCTGCCACAGTTTCTCCCGCTCCGCCGCGTTCCGGGCCACGCGCACCGTGCGCGCGCCCGACCGATCGAGCAGGGCTTTGGTCGCAGCGGCATCCGCGTCCACCGCCGCCGCGCCGCCGTCGAGCTCGACCAGCAGCACCGCCGCCGCGTCGGCCGGGTAGCCGGCGGCGTACGCGCTCGACTCCACCATCTCGATCGCGTTGTGATCCATCATCTCCAGCGCGGCCGGCACGATGCCGGCCGCGATGATCGCCGTCACCGCCTCGCCGGCGAGCCGCAGGCTCGTGTAGTCGGCGAGCATCGTGCGCACCTGTGCCGGCAGCGGTACGAGCCGCACCGTGATCTCCGTCGCGATGCCGAACATGCCCTCGCTGCCCACGAACAGGCCGACGAAGTCGGGCCCCCACGGCTCCCCGCCCGGGGCGCCGAGCCGCACCATGGCGCCCGAGGGGAGCGCCACCTCGAGCGCCAGCACGTGGTTCGAGGTCACGCCGTACTTCAGGCAGTGCGGTCCTCCGGCGTTCTCCGCGACGTTCCCCCCGATCGTGCATGCGGTCTGGCTCGAGGGATCGGGCGCGTACATGAGCCCGAACGGTGCCACCGCCCGGCTCAGCGAGGCATTGACCACGCCGGGCTCGACCACGGCCCGGCGGTTGGCCGCGTCCACCGCGAGAATGCGCGAGAGGCGCGTGAGCGTCACCAGCACCGCCGGCGACTCTGCGAGGGCGCCCCCCGAGAGTCCGGTTCCAGCGCCGCGGGCCACGAACGGGACGCCGAGCCGGGACAGGGTCGCAAGGACGCTACTCACCTCCTGCGCCGAGCCGGGCAACACCACCAGGGCCGGAGTGCGGCGAAGGGTCGGCAACCCGTCGGACGCGAAGGTGGCCAACTCGGCGCGCTCGGTGCGCACGAAACGCGCACCGACGATCCGCGACAACTCCTGAACCAGGCTCGCGTGTTCCATGGGGATGCGCAGCAATGTAGCTTCCTGGCTCTGGCACCTCTAGCGACCATACTCGCCGTCGCCCTGCTGCAGGTCGTGCATCCCCCAGCGCTCGATCTCAGGGTCGGGCGGGCCTGGGTGCCATGGCGCGCCATCGTACCGGGGGCGCCGGCGGCCCTGGACCCGCTCCTGGTCCGCGCCGTCCGCTGGGACGACGAGAGCCCCGGGCTCAGGGCCGGCAGCTTCGAGGTACGCGCCTCGGGTGGGCTGCTGGTCAACAGCGTTGCGATCGTGGAGATCGATCCGGCCCGCTACCGGTTCTCGCTCGCCGCCGCCCCCGGGTTCGCGCCGCGCGCCGCCGACGCGTGGATGGCCGACACCGGCGTCACCATCGCCGTCAACACCGGGCTGTTCCGGAAGGACGGCGTGCCGCAGGGCTTCGTGATGCTCGATGGTGCGAGGTCCGGCCAGCGCGCCGATTGGCTCGACGCCGCTGTGGCCATCGAGGACGGCCGGCTGCGGCTCGTGCCTCCGGCCGCGCTGGACTCCCTGGGCGCCCGGGCGTCTGCGTTCCAGGTGCTGCCCTGGCTGGTACGCGGGAACCGCGTGGCCCTGGGTGTCACCTCGGGCCTGCGCCTTTCGCGCACGCACCGCGACCGGAGACTCACGCTCTGTCTCGGGTCGGACGGCCTCGTGCGACTGCTGCTCAGCAACTTCGAGGTGTTCGGGGAGCCCGCGGGCACGATCCCCGTGGGCCTTACGATACCGGAACAGGCCGCCATCGCAGCCGCCGCGGGGTGTGCCGACGCCGTGGCGCTGGATGGGGGGATCTCTGCGCAGATGGCGATCCGGTTCGTGCGCCGCATGCACCGGATGCCAGGCTGGCGCGAAGTGCCCTTGATGATGTTGATTCGCCCACGCTAGCATCGCCGAAGCCGCGGCTCTCGGGAGGCACACCATGAAGACGTATCGCGCACTGTGGTTGGCCGCCGGGTTGTGCGCCGGAACGACGCCCGCGCTGCTCGCGCAGGTCGAGCTGAGGGCGATCTGGGGCAACTCGCCCACCGACATCTGGGTCGTCGGCGAGGCTCCGGCCGCGCTGCACTGGGACGGACAGGCGTGGAACGAGATGCCGTTCGGCGTCAGCCGCCCGGGCATGCTGTACGGCGTGTGGGCCAGCGGGCCGCGCGACGTCTTTGCGGTCGGGGACGGCGGCGTGGTCCTGCACTTCGACGGCGGATTGTGGAGCCGGATGACCGTGCCCACCGACCGGCAGTTGGTGGCGGTCGTTGGGCGGACCGGGAGCGATGTGTACGCGCTGGCCCAATCCTCGAACGACCGGGAGGCGCCGCAGCTGCTGCACTACGACGGGCGCGCCTGGACGGCGGCGGCGCTGCCGCTCCCGTTCCGCGCCAACGCGCTGGCGCTGGCGGGCCGCGACGTCGTGGTCGCGGGCTTTGTGTACTACGATCCCCAGCCCAGCGAGCGCCGGCAGGTCGGCGTTGTGGCCCGATGGAATGGCGACGGATGGACCACCACCGGGTGGGACGGGCAGAAAGTCTCGGACCCCGTCGTGGGTTCGGCAGGATGGACCGGTCTTTCGGCGGCCGGCTCGACGCTGCTGCTCTTCGGCGAGCGGGAAGACGGCACCAAGGCGATCGCCACGAGCAGCGGCGGTCCCTGGGCCCTCCTGCCGCCGGCGGCATCGGCGATGTCGCGCACGCAAGTCAGGTGGGTCACCCTCGCCGGCGATCCGACTCCGGTCGCGCTGTACGAGGGGGGTGGGTTCGCCCGCTATGCCGGCGGGCGCTGGGCGGTGGTGTCGGCGCAGGCGGACATGATGCGGATGATGTCCGGCCAGCAGCCGCAGCCGGGCGCCACCCCGGAGCAGCAACAGCAGCAGATTGCGCAGCAGCAGCAGTTGATGGCGCAGCTGCAGGCCAACCCGATGCTGCTGGCGGTACGGATGCAGGCGTTCGATCTGAGTCGCGCGCGCGCCGTGTGGGGAAGCGCGGCCGGCGACTTCTACGTAGCGACCGGCGAAGGCCGCGTGGTTCACGTGGTCGGCGACCAGGCGACGATCGCCTACGACGCCGCGTGTGCCGATCCGGCCAGCGCGGGGATGAATCCGATCTGCCAGGCGCTGCAGGCCAAGTAATAGAGTTGCAGGGTTGCAGTGGCTGGAAGTAGGAAGCGACAAGTAGGGTCAAGACGCGGCAGACGCGCAGTGGTGTGAAGTGGCAAGGGGGCAGCCTCGACCGAGGCCGCCCCCTTGGTACTTGAAACCACTGTTGCGTCTGCGCGCTACCGCTCACTGCGCGCCTTCAACCCCCCTGCAACGCTGCAACTCTGGTCCTAGGCCGCCCTCCAGAACCTCATCAGTGCCTGGCCGTCCGGGCACTCGCGGAGCTTCTCGAAGGCGCGCTCCCGGATCTGCCGGATCCGCTCGCGGGTGACGCCCATCAGCGCACCGATCTTCTCCAGCGTCATCGCCTCGGAGCCCTGCTCGAGGCCGTAGTAGAGGTACAGGATCTTCCGCTCACGCGGCGTCAGGTACTTCTTGAACACGCGGTCAATGAACCCGCGCATCAGCTTCGAATCGGTGGACTCCTCGATCTCGCCGCCCTCGACACCCGCGAAGCGCTCCCCCAACGTGGCGGCATCCCGGTCGGTACGGTCCACGGGCGCGTCGAGCGACACCTCGGCTGCGGTCATCCGGCGGGCGGTCCGCACGTTGTCCACCGTGTCGTCCAACGCCCGCGCGATCTCGTTGTCCGTGGGCTCGCGGCCCAACTCCTGGGCCAGAACCATCTCGGTGCGCGACATCCTGATCAGCTGCGCATTCTGATTGAGCGGGATCCGCACGCTGCGGGTCTGCTCCGCCAGCGCCTTGAGCACTGCCTGGCGCACCCACCAGACCGCATACGAGATGAACTTCACGCCCTGCTCGGGATCGAACTTGCGCACCGCTTTCAGCAACCCTTCGTTCCCGATCGCCACCAGCTCCGACAGGTCCAGGCCGTGGCCCTGGTACTTCTTCACGTACGAGATCACGAACCGCAGGTTTGCCGTCACCAGCCGCTCGGCTGCTGCGGGGTCGCCCTTCTGCGCCAGCCGGGCGAGCCGCCGCTCCTCCGCCGGATCGTCAATCAGCGGAAGCTTCTGAATGTCCTGCAAGTACTGGTCGAACGCTCCCGAGGCACTCTGGCGGAAGAAACTCTTGGGCTTGCCGGTGTGACGCTGCAGCATGCGGGGCCCCTACCGGGTTCGTGATGATATGAGACGGAACGCCATTCGGGTGGTGTAGCGCGGGCCCATAATAGGAAGCGCGTGAAATGCGTGTCAAGCGAACAATATTTTCCACATCACTAAGTTGTTATTCACGCATGGGTTGTGACACTGAGTGAACATTGTTTCATCGTCAAACACCGATTTGATTGAGGATGCGACACGTAACTGTATTGTTCGCAATCTATTACAAGTGAATGTCCAACAAATGTCGCTATGGTGGCGTTATTGTAGTGCTAGCGATTGGCTTCGAGTGCGCTGCGGATGTCGTTGGAGCCCACTTCCACCGTCCAAGCACCGTCGGCACTGTGTGCCATCGTGCCGATGGCCGCCGGCAGTGCGAACCGGATAGCGCCCGCACGGGCCTTCTTGTCGCTGCGCATCGCACCGAGCAGATCGTCGCAGGTGAGCGTGTCGGGCACGGCTGCGGGAAGTTCGAACTGGTCGAGCAGATCGAGCAGGCGACGGCGCAAGCCGGATTGGGCGAGACCGGCGGCTTCCGCGAGCGAGGCTTCCACGGCCATGCCGATGGCGATCGCCTCGCCATGAAGGAGCGTGTAGCGGCTGCACGCCTCGACCGCGTGGCCCACGGTGTGACCGAAGTTCAGCACCTGGCGGCGCCCGTGCTCCAGGACGTCGGACGCGACGATTTCGCTCTTGATCCGGATGCTGCCCTCCACGACCTGCTCGAGCGCAGCGAGCGAACGGGCGAGGCACGCAGCGGCTGCGCGGCCGAGATCGTCTGCGTAGGCGGCATCGGCGATCACACCGTGCTTGATCGCCTCCGCGCACCCCGCGGCGATCTGGTTGCGGGGCAGCGTGGTGAGCGTTTCGATGTCGGCAAGCGTGAACCGCGGAGCGTGGATGGCGCCGACGAGATTCTTCCCCGCGGGGAGGTCCACACCGGTCTTGCCGCCGATGGATGAATCGATCATCGCCAGCACCGTGGTGGGGACATGGACGTAGGGAATACCGCGATGCAGCGTGGCCGCGACGAAGCCGGCGAGGTCACCGGCCACTCCCCCGCCCAGCGCGACGACCGCTGCGTCCCGGCCGATGCCCGCGCCGAGCATCTGGTCG
The DNA here is from genome assembly GCA_003157095.1 of Gemmatimonadota bacterium. Lineage (GTDB taxonomy): Bacteria > Gemmatimonadota > Gemmatimonadetes > Gemmatimonadales > JACORV01 > Fen-1245. The sequence goes on from PMIK01000072.1 coordinate 20,209, forward strand.
CACAGGTCGGCCCACGTGCTGCGGACCTTGTTCCACTCGCCCGCCGGAAAGAGGAACGACCGGGCGGCGAACCCGGCCGCTTCGAGCAGGGCGAGCAGCCGCGCGCCGTACAGCGCGCCCACACGGCTGTCGGTGACCACCGCGTATCGGTGCGCCGGGCACCGCTCCGACAGGAGTTGCGGCAGCCGGTCCCATATGGCGCGCCCCACGATGACGTCGTAGGACGCGTCGCGCGCTTCAGTCAACGGAACGCGGATGCTGATCACGAGGACCGGGATCCCGGGTCCGGAGCGTGGGGAGCGCCCAACGGAATCCGCGTGCGAGGTCGTCGTTCCCGGGTCGGGACTCCCGGCTCCGGACTCACCACGTGACGTCGGGCTTTCCCGCCTGGTGGTTCGCCTGCCGCGCCAGTACGAAGAGCAGGTCCGAGAGCCGATTCAGATACGCCAGAATCTCCGCCGCCACAGGTTGCTCGCGCGCGAGATGCACCGTGGAGCGTTCCGCGCGACGGCAGGCGGTGCGCGCCAGGTGCAGCGCCGCGGCTTTGGGCGCGCCGGCGGGCAGGACGAAGTGCTTCAGGGGCGTGAGCGCCTGTTCGGCGTCGTCGATGGCGTGCTCGAGGGCACGGATCTGCTCGGCCGTCACCGCGACCTTGGCGCGGTGTGACGCCCGCAGGGCTGCGGGCTCGGGCGAGGCCAGTGCGCCCCCGATGGCGAACAGAGCGCGCTGCACTTGCGCGAGCAGCATGTCAGCGAGATCGGTCGGAGGCGCCGAGCGAGCGGCGCCGATGGCGGCGTTGGCCTCGTCCACGTCGCCGTAGGCCGCCACGCGCAGGTCGTCCTTCGGGACGCGGTTCCCGCCGGCCAGCGATGTCTCGCCCGCGTCTCCCGTCTTGGTGTAGATCTTCACGCGGCGCAAGCTATGATGGGGCGTCCGCAACCGCCAGCCATCTGCCGGCCACGCCGAAGGACAAGTGATTTGCGCTCAAGCGGTTGACAGGCTGCGGCGGGTGTACGAAAGTACGACAGTTCGCCCGCGCCGGCCCATTCGCGTGGTGTACGCGCACCCCAGCCTTGGTCGCATATCCGGCCGCATGTTCAAGCTGCGCTTGGCCGTTGCCCGATGTCTCCTCTCGCCTCCTCCGGCCGCGTGAGGCCATGGGTCGTTCTCGCTGTTGCGGTAATCGGCTTCCGCGACGGGGCCGCCCAATCCGGGCAGCCGTCGGAGCGGACGGTCACGTCGGTACGATTTCAGGGGAATCACGCGATTGACGGGCTGACGCTCGCGTCGGCCATCGCCACGAGCGCCTCCAGTTGGACCTACCGCATTCCACTCCTGAAGCACCTCGGGCTCGGGCAGCGGCGGTTGTTTGACGAGCTGGAGTTCCGTCGCGACGTCATCCGGGTGCAGATCTTCTACCGCCTGCACGGTTACTTCGAGACGCGGGTCGACACGTCGGTGACGCGCACCGCGAGCACCGCGGCCGTGGTATTCCGGATCACGGAGGGGCCGCCGGTCCTGGTGGACTCGATCGTCGTCCGGGGTGTGGATGGAATCCTGGATGCGCCCCGGCTCGCCGCCAGACTTCCCTTGGCCGAGGGCAAGCCGTTCGATCGGGAGCTGTTCAACGCGGCGGCGGACAGCGTCTTGCTGACGCTCCAGAACCGCGGCTACCCATTTGCCGCCGTCTTGCGGAACTACAGCGTGAGCCGGGTGACCCGCACCGCGTCGATCGACTTCGAGGTCGTGCCGGGGCCTCGGGCCCGGGTCGGAGAGGTCGTCATCAGGGGCAACCAGGGTGTGAGCGAGCGCACCATCCGACGCTCGCTCGCGGTCCGGAACGGTGACTGGTTCAGCGAGGATGCACTCTACGAATCGCAGCGGAGTCTCTACCAGACGGACCTGTATCGGTACGCGACCGTCGCGGTGGACCCGGACTCGACGGTCGGCGATGCGGATTCGCTGGTGCGCGTTCTGGTGCAGGTCAGCGAGGGCCCGCGGTCGCGCATCCGGGCCGGTGTCGGATACGGCACGATCGACTGCTTCCGGTCGCAGGCCACCTTCGGCACGTTCAACTTCCTGGGTGGTGGCCGGCGGCTGGAGTTGGCCGGTAAGCTCTCCAAGCTGGGCGTCGGCTCGCCGACCAACTGGGGGCTCGGCAACTCCATCTGCTCGGCCCTCTCGGGCGACCCATTCTCGGCGCGGACCAACTACCTCGCATCGGCCACACTCACGCAGCCGGCGGTATTCAGCCGCAAGAGTACTCTGACCCTCACGGGGGTTGACGAGCGGCGATCGGAGTACAAGGCGTTCGAGCACGATGGCATCGGCGGCTCGCTCGCGCTGTCGTTCGGCCTCGGGCGCGTCTCGCTCCTGACCCTGTCATATCGCCTCAGCTACGGCCGGGACACGGCGGACGCGGCAGTCTTCTGCGTCTACTTCAACCGGTGCGAACCGCAGACGGTGGATTTCCTGATGCAGTACCGCCGCCAGGCCGCGCTCTCGCTGGCGCTGGTGCGCAACACGGCCAACTCACCCATCGAGCCGACGAGTGGCTCGCTGCTCTCGTTCGAGGCTTCCCACGCTTCGCCGCTGGTCGGGTCCGACTCGCTGATCGCGTACGACAAGGTGGTCGCGGAAGGGTCGTGGTACCTCCAGCTGACGCGCGGCTGGGTGGTGGCGTTGCGTGTGCGTGGAGGCGTGATCCGGCCGAGGTCCGCCTTCGTCGCCGGCACGTCCATCCGATTCGTTCCGCCGGAGGAGCGGTTCTACGCCGGCGGGCCTTCCTCGGTTCGCGGGTTCGGCCGTAACGAAATGGGGCCGCTGGTCTACGTGACGGACAGCATGGCACTGAATGCCTCCACCGGCGACAGCATCCCCCTGGACGTGAGGACCTCCCCGGTCGGCAGCTATGCGCTCGCGCTCGCCAACTTCGAGCTGCGCATGCCCTCGCCGGTGTGGCCCAGCCGACTCCGGCTCGCGGCGTTTGTGGATGCCGGCGAGCTGTGGGACCAGACGGCGGGGACACTCCTGCCGGCCGGGCTCAAGGTCACGCCGGGAGTAGGGTTGCGGATCGGCACGCCCCTCGGTCCGCTGCGCCTCGACGTTGCGTACAACGACTACCCGCGCCAGAACGGTCCGTTGTACCTGGTGAGCCAGACGCCCACCGGGGCGCTGCAATTGAAATTGGAGCAGGAGAACTACCCGGGTCCGCCGCGCGGCGGGGGGTTCTTCCAGCGGCTGCAGGTGCAGTTCAGCGTCGGCGAGCCGTACTAGTGGCGCGCCGCGCGTTGCACCTGACAGGCCGGAAGATCGTGGGGCTTGCGTTGGTGGTGCTTGCCGTGGCGGCCGCGATCTACGCCTCGGGACTTGCTCACGCCTTGGCGCGCCGGATTGCCGTGGCTGCCCTGAAGCGGGTGGTGGACGGCCAGGTGCGGATCGGCGCCCTCGGAGGCCCCCTATGGAGAGCAGTCGAGCTCAAGGACGTGGAGCTGTCAATGCCGGACGGTCAGCCGGTGCTTCGCATCCCGCGCCTCGAGGTGCACTACGCCCTCACCGACCTGTTGCGGCGGCGCTTCGTGGCATCGCGAGTCGAGCTCGACGGACCGACCGTGGTGCTGGAGGAAGGCGCGGACGGCCACACCAACATCGAGCACCTCTTCAGACTCCTCGAGCCGCCGCGCGGGCCACCGGGTCCGCGCCCCCTGGTTGACCTGCACGGCGTGATACTGTCGAGCGGCACTTTCGTGCTTCGGGAACGCACCGACAGCGGGACGGTGCGCGAGCGGCGGTTCTCCGGTATCGGCTTCGATCTGGCGCGCCTGCGGGTGTCGCATCCCGACTCGGTCGGCATCGTCGCCGACATCAATCGTCTGGCGGTCTCGATCTCCGACCCGGCGGCCCGGGTCACCGACGCGGCGGGTCGCGTAACGATCGAGGGCGATTCGGTGCGGTTCAATCTTACTCGTGTGGCATTGCCGGGGACGGCGGGCGTCGCGCACGGCATGGTACGCTGGGGAAAGGGCACGGCCGGCGGTCGGGCCAAGCTGGATCTGGCGGCCAATCTGCGGCGAGCGAGCTTCGCGGACTTCCAGTGGACGGTGGCCGGGCTGCCCGAGGCCGGCGGTGGGCGGCTGAATCTGGGCGTGCGTCTCATGGCTGACGGTGGTAGCTCGTGGAGGTTCCGCGACGCCGACCTGCACTCGGGCCGGAGTTGGTTGCGCGGCTCGACCGACGTGACCGTCGTGCCGCACCGCGCGGTCAGGCTCAAGACGGATGTGGACGCCGAGCCGCTCGAGCTGACGCGGCTGGTGCCGTTCCTCGGCAAGATGCCGGTCAAGGGACTGGTGAACGGTCGCCTGAAGGCGGCAGGTACGCCGGACAGCCTCATGGTCAACGCGGATCTCGCGTTCACCGACGAGGGGATTGCCAGCCGCCCGCGCAACGAGGTCAGGGGCTCCGGTGTGGTGTCGCTGGGTGGTCGCGACGAATTCACGTTCCACCACTTCGGCGTCGCCCAGTCGGATATTGCCCTCGCGACCATCGAACTACTGGCTCCCTCGGTCACGCTCAAGGGCAGACTGGGGATGGTCGGCGACCTCGACGGGCCCTGGAAGGCCGCAACCTTCGGTGGCACGCTGTCGCATGCCGACGGCCCCGGCGCAGCATCGAGGCTGCGTGGTACGGGGCGCCTGACCCTCGCGGACACTGTGCGCATTGATGCGGAGATGGTGGCGGATTCGGTCTCCCTGGACGACATCGCGAAGTCCTATCCGGCCCTCAAACTGGTAGGGATGGTGGCCGGGCCGGTGCGCATCTCGGGTCCGGTGACGGCGCTCGCCATTGAGGCCACGCTCGCGGGGCTCCGGGGCGGCGTGCACGTGGCGGGAGAGGTCGGCGTGCGGGATTCGCTGGTGCGGATTCGCGGCGCCGGATCGGTGGACAGCGTCGACCTGGCGCGGTGGCTCCCGGGCGCACCCCAGACCAGCCTCACTGGCACGTGGCGCGTGGATGTCTCCGTCCCGACGGCCGACACCGCGTCAGCGGCGACCGGAGTGCTCGCGCTGGAACTTGGTGGAAGCATGGTGGCCGGGATCGAGTTGGATCGTGCCGGTGTAACGCTCGCGCTGACGCCCGAACGCCTCGAAATAGACACGGCTTACGCGGAGCAGCGGGGGATGAGCTTCGTGGCATCGGGGGCGCTGGGACGCTCGGGTGGGCAGCCGGCAGGCCAGGTCCGGTTCGCCTTCAGGGCGGACACGCTCGGCAGTCTCAGCCCGCTCGTCTCCCGGCTGCGTCGCGCGGCGGGCGACACGGCGCGGTTCGAGCTCAGCGGCGCCGGCCGCGTGCAAGGCAGCGTGGAGGGGACAACCGCGTCGTGGGTGCTGCAGGGAGACCTGGCGGTGGGCAGCATCATCTATGGGCCGGTGGCGGCTGTGGCGGCGCGGGTGAGCGGCTCGCTGGAGCGCGGGGAGCGCGGCTACGTGTTGGGGATGCGGGCGACGGCCGAGTCGCTGGCCGTCGCGGGCATGGGGTACCGAGGCATCGCCGTGACGGCGGCGGGGCCGCTCGACTCGCTGCTGCTGCAGCTGGGCGGTGCGTTCGGCCTCGGCTCGTCGTTCCAGGTGGACATGGGGCTTCGCGTGGATTCGTCCGGTTGGACTGCGCGCGTCTCCAAGGGGACGCTGACGCTGCCCGCGCGGGTGTGGACGCTGGCGCGGGAGACCGGCATCACCGCGACGGGCGGCGGCTTCGCGATTGACTCGTTGGAGCTTGATGCGCCGAACGGGAGCCGGGTTCGCGTGAGCGGCCGCCTCCCGCACGCCGCGGCCGGCGAGCTGTCGCTGAGGGTGGACAGCTTTCCGCTGTCCGATGTCTACGCGCTGGCCGAGTTGGATACCACCGGCATCGGCGGCACACTGGGCGGGACGCTTCACCTCGTCGGCACCGCGGCCAGTCCGCGGATCGAGGCCGCCGCGACGGTGGTTGACGGACGGTTCGGTGATTTCCGGGCGCCGCTGATCGAAGCGTCCGCGGAGTATCGGGACCGGCGGCTCACCTTCCAGGCCGGCGTGGGGAAAGGCAGCGAGCGGGTGGCGACCGTGTCCGGCTCGCTGCCGCTCGACCTCGCGCTCATGGCGGTGGCGCATCGGCAGCTGCCGGACTCGCTGCGCATCCGGGTGCGGGCGGACTCGGCGGATCTGGCGATCATCGATGCGTTGACGACGTTGGTGCGCGGGGTGAGCGGCCGCCTCATGGCGGACCTCACGGTGCGGGGAACGTGGGAGCGCCCCGAACTGACCGGCAGCGCCCGCATCATCGGAGGAGCGGTGAGCATCCCGGCACTCGGGGCGCGATACAGCGAGATCGAAGCGCGGCTCGCGCTCTCCGGCGACCGGCTCCAGGTCGAAGAGGCGCATCTGAAGGGCGGCTCCGGGACGCTGGAGGTTGATGGGGACGTGCGCTTCCAGGCGCTCACCCGCCCGGTGCTGGACCTCAAGGTGAAGGCGCGGACGTTCGCGGCCTTCAGTCAGCGCGACTTCGCGGGCCTGACCGCCAGTGGCGATATCGAGCTCACGGGGCCGGTGGTTGGCGTGACGTTGACCGGCAAGCTGACCGTGGACGCGGGGTTCCTCGCCTTCGCCGACCTGGTCAACAAGCGCATCGTCAATCTCGATGACCCGGAGTTCCGCGCCATCGTGGACTCGGCCCTCGCGCAGGCCTCGGATCTCGGGCCGAGCGCCCAGAGCGTGTTTCTCGACAGCCTGAGGATCCGGAACCTCACGGTCGCGATGGGACCCAACGTCTGGCTGCGATCGCACGAAGCCAACATCCAACTCGCCGGCGATTTCATCGTCTCCAAGAACATCGAAGCCGGTGCGAGTCGCTACCGGCTCGATGGGACGCTGCGGGCGGTGCGCGGCACCTACCGGCTGACCGTCGGCCCCACATCGAAGGAGTTCCGCGTCACCCGGGGGACGATGCGGTTCTTCGGGACTCCGGACCTCAACCCCGAGCTGGACATCGTGGCGGAGCACGCGCTGCAGGCGATCAACGGCGGCGACCTGGTCATCCGGGTGGTGATCAGCGGCACGCTGCTGGCACCGAAGCTGTCGCTCGAGAGCGACCAACGGCCGCCGCTGTCGGAGAGCGAGATCGTCTCCTATCTGCTCTTCGGCCGGCCCTCGTTCGACCAGGCATTGAGTGGCGCGGCGACGGTGGGCACGAGCGAGCAGGCTATCTACCAGGCCGCCATGGCGGGGTTGGCGGGTGTCGTGTCCGGGGAGCTGGAGCAGACGCTGGTGGCGAACCTCGGCATCCCGGTGGACTACGTCGCCATCCGGCCCGGGGTCGGAACGGCGGGGGACATGTTCAGCAGCACGCGCGTCGAGGCGGGATCGCAGATCGGCAAGCGCACGTTCCTCACCCTGAACGCGGGACTGTGCCAGGTGTCGCGGGGACTGTCGTCGCAGACCTTGGGCGCCAGCGTGGAGTATCGCCTCACCGGTCACTGGTCGGTTGCGGCGAGCATCGAGCCGACGGAGCAGGAATGCCGCCCGGCGGGTTACCAGATTCGTCCGCCGGCGCCGTACCAGGTCGGATTCGACCTGTTCTGGCAGTGGGGTCTGCAGTGACCGATGCGCTGATCATCACCAATCCATCGGCGGCTAGGGCGGGTGGCAAGGGGCTGGCCGTCGCCCGGTCCAGGCTCGAGGCGCGGGGCTTCCGCGTCAGCGTGGAAAGCACCTGCGCGACGGGCGACGGGGAGCGGCTGGCGCGCGCGGCGGTGGGAGCCGGGGTGGACGTCGTCATCGCAAACGGCGGCGACGGCACGGCCATGGACGTCGCCGCGGCACTGGTGGGCACCACGCTGCCGCTCGGCCTCCTGCCGGGGGGAACCGGCAACGTCCTCGCCGGGAACCTGGGCATCGGCCGCTCCTTCGTCGCGGCCGCGGACACGATTGCGGCGGGGGCCACGCGCACCATTGACGTGGGCCGCCTCACCACCGCGGCCGGGTCCCGCTACTTCGCCGTCAACTGCGCCGCCGGCTTTGCGGCCGACCTGATGGCAAAGACCGAGCAGCATCACAAGCGCCGCTTCGGCGTCGTGGCGTACGTGGCGCGGGCCATCATGATGGGGGCGAACCTGGTGCGCGCCGCGACCCGGATCGAGGTGGATGGTGCGGTGCACGACGGACACGCGGCCACCGTGATCGTGGCCAACTGCGGGCAGCTCGTACCGGGGGTGCTCTCCCTGGCCGACGACATCGCGCCCGACGACGGAGTGTTCGACGTGGCAGTCCTGGATGCGGCGTCGTACGCCAGCGCGCTGCGGCTGGCGTGGCGCATCTTCCAGCGGCGGCCGGATGCGGACGCCGGCATCACGTTCTACCGGGGCCGCACGGTGCGCGTGAGCTGTGAGCCCATCATGCCGGTGGAGGCCGATGGCGAACTGTTGGGCGCCACGCCCATGGCCGTGGAGCTCATACCGCTCGCGTTGACGGTCCTCGCGCCGCAGCCGCGTCGCCTCTCCGGAGATCCCGATGCCCGCTAACATCGCGGCGATGACGTCGCCACTCGCGGGCCGCCGTGTGCTGGTCGTGGATGACGAGCGCGCCATCGCGGCCGCCGTGGTGCGGAGGCTCGAGCGCGACGGCGCGATCTGCGTCGCGGCGTACTCGGGCACCGAGGGCATCGAGCGGCTGGCGAGCGAACCGTACGACCTGGTGGTCACCGACATCGAGATGCCGGGCAACTCGGGGCTGGATCTCCTGGCCAGCGCGCGCCAGCTCCCCGAGGCGCCCGCGGTGATTGTGATGGCGCCGGTCGGCGACGATGCCGTCGTCGTGGACGCGCTCGAGCGCGGGGCGGACGGCTACGTGTTGAAGCCGTTCGATCCCGAGCAGGTGGCACACGAGGTCGCGGTCGCAGCCGAACTCAGGACCCTCCGGATGGTCGTAGCGGCCGGTGCGACGCTGGCCGCCGGGCCGGTGCTCGCGGTGCTGGGTGAGGTGGTGAACGCCAACGAGCGCGCCGACCCCTATCGCGCCGGCTTCTCGGCGCGCACCGCGCGGCTGGCTGGTGCCCTCGGCCAGACGCTCGGGCTGGACGGTGAGCGCCTGGTGCTGGCGGCCCGGGTGCACGACGTGGGGATGCTCGCGGTTCCACCGGCCGAACTGCACGCGGGCACTGCCATGGCCCGTCCCGCTCAGCACCTGATTCGCGTGCACCCCACGCTGG
>PMIK01000163.1 GCA_003157095.1 Gemmatimonadota bacterium
ACCAGCACCTTGTTGGGGTCGCGCGGGTCCACGAGGATCTGGGCGATCTGCTGCGCGTCGTCCAGGCCGAGGTGCGCCCAGGTGCGGCCGGCGTCGGTGGACTTGTACATCCCGTTGCCCACGGAGAGGTCGGGGCGCTGCAGGCCCTCGCCGCTGCCGACGTAGATCACGTTGGGGTCCGACGGCGCGACGGCGATGGCGCCGATCGAGCCGGTGGGCTGCCCGTCGAAGATCGGGTTCCAGGTGCGACCGTAGTCGTCCGTCTTCCAGACGCCGCCGTTGTTGACGCCGATGTAGAAAACGGAGGGCTGGCTTGGGACGCCCACGGCGGCGACCGTGCGGCCGCCGCGGAAGGGGCCGATGTTGCGCCACCGGAGAGCGCCGTTCCACAGGCTCGGGTCCTGGGCCCGGACCGGAGCGGCGGCCGCGCAGAGAAGCATTAGGGCGCCGAGGAGGACTGGGGCTAGGGGATAGGGGTTAGGGGCTAGAAAAGCCTTGCGCACGGCGGCTCCGGATTGGCGAACGGGAAGTGGGCAACTTGCACCGGGTGCGCGCCGGTACGCAACAGAAGGATGACGCGACTCCTCCGGCTGGCCACCGCCCTCATCTCCGCTACCTCCTATACGTCTAGGAGATGCCGGTGAGGGGCCCAAGCATCAGTCGCCCGTGTGTGGGACCTCCGCGGCAGCCAGTTCGCCGCGCTAGCGAAAGGCCGGGGCAATTGCCCCGGCCTTGTCGTTCATGCCGTATACGTCATGCGCGTGTTGCAGTGCACCGATGCCCCGAGAATGGCGCCCTACAACCGCTGGCCAGAACCTCCTACACGTGTAGGAGATGCCCACCGAGGCCCATCCAACGGCCCCCACCGTCGCGCGCCGCACCCTAGTCCTCCGCGTGCACCTCGCGGAACAACGCAACGAGATCCAGCACCAGCGGCGGCAGCGACGCATCCGGNNAGCTCGACGCCGGCTCTCTGGAAGCGCCGGCGCTTCACGAGCCGGTCGCCGCGGGCCGTGCTGGGGGAGAGAACCTCGACAGCGAGGCGCAGGGGGAGGATTTCCAACCACGTCCTCGCCCGCCTGTTGGCCGTAACGAAGACGTCGGGCTGCACCATTGTGTGTGGATCGAATTCCACATCCGCTGGCGCGGCGAGACATTCTCCGAGCCCGTGGGCGATGACGTACAAGGTCAAATGTCGATGGAACAGTCCAACGGCCCGCTGGTGCACCAGCCGCGGCGCCGGCGTCACCAGGTGCTCCCCGTCCACGACTTCGTGACGGAGACCGTCGTCGGGGAGCGCGCGGATCTGCTCCGCGGTCCAGACCTCGGCTGTCTGCGGCATGCCCATAAGCTGCTCGGCTCGGCGTGGGGCTGGCAAGGGCGCACGCCGCCACGCTAATAGGGCGATAGCCGAGCGGCGGAGCCATTTGTTGCGGGGCGGAGCTCCCTGTGGTGATCTGCTGGGTGTAGGGTGTAGGATCTAGTGTGTAGAAAGACGAGGACAGGGGCAATCACCCCGGCCTTGTCCTTCATGCCGTATACGTCATATGACCCAGAGGCGTGCCCACGGCACTCCCACAACCCACCACCTGCCACCCACCAACCGATGTAGGTTAGAGCATGTCACCGCGATGCGTGCCACGCTGCGTAGGACTCATGCTCCTGCTCTCCGCCGGTGCTCGTGCCGCGGCGGCGCAGGCGCTGACGCCCCTCCCCCTCCGACGTGGTGAGATCGCGATCCGCGTCCGCGTGGCTCGCTTCCCCGACTTCACCGCCCGCGTGAACGCCGACAGCGCCGCCTTGACCGGCAACTCGCTCGCCGAGGCGCGCGGTGTGGCGATTGCGCGCACGGCGAAGATCCACACCGGCATCGGCCCCTTGGACGGCCCCCTGCGCCGCACGCTGGGCGCGTCGGAATACCCCGAGATCCGCTTCGAGCTGCTGCGCGTGAGGCCCGGCGCTACGCATGGCGACACCGCGGCGGTGACCTACGACGGCCGCTTCACCATCCGGGGACGAACCCGCGACGACACGATTCCCGGCACCGTGGTCTTCTCGGCCGGGTCCCTGCTCGCCACGGCGACCTTCCCGCTCGACATCCGCGACTACGGGATCACGCCGCCGACGGCCTTCTTCGGGATCGTGCGCGTGGAGCCCGTGGTGCGAATCACCGTGCGGCTGGAGTTTGGGGGGCCGAGCCCGGCCCCGTGAGGCGAGCGGCCGGTAGTAGGTTGTAGGTTGTGGGTTGTAGACTGTGGCTTGTGGGAGAGGCAGACGCCCGGCATTTAGGGCGTTCACCACAACCAACCACCTACAACCCACCACCGATTCCGGAGCGCACGTGCCTGCANNTGCATGGGAATGTCCGGTATGTACGGCGCCGCCGACGAGACGGAGAGCATCGCCACCATTCACGCCGCGCTCGACGCCGGCGTGAACCTGCTCGATACCGGCGACTTCTACGGCTCCGGCCATAACGAAATGCTCATCGGCCGGGCGCTCAAGGGCCGCCGCGATCAAGCGCTGCTGTCGGTGAAGTTCGGCGCGCTGCGAGGCCCCGACGGCTCCTGGGGCGGCTTTGACGCCCGTCCGGCGGCGGTCAAGAACTTCGCGGCCTACAGCCTCAAACGCCTCGGCGTGGACCACATAGACATCTACCGGCCATCTCGGCTGGACCCCAGCGTTCCCATCGAAGAGACCGTCGGAGCCATCGGCGATCTCATTGACGCCGGCTACGTGCGCTACGCCGGGCTGTCGGAAGTGGGCGCCGACACGATCCGCCGGGCGCACGCCGTCCGGCCGATCTCAGATCTGCAGATCGAGTACTCGATCGTCAGCCGCAGCCCCGAGGCGCAGATCTTCCCCGTGCTGGAGGAACTCGGCATCGGCGTGACCGCCTACGGTGTCCTGTCACGCGGCTTGCTCGCCGGCTCCAGGATCGGACAGGGCGACTCGCGAGCCCACTTCCCGCGGTTCCGCCCCGACAATGCCAGGCAGAACGCGCAGCTCGTCGCCACGCTGAAGGATCTCGCCGCGGCCAAGGGACTCCAGCCGGCGCAGCTGGCGATTGCCTGGGTGCTCGCCAAGGGACGGCGCATCATTCCGGTGATGGGCGCACGGACGCGCAAGCAGCTGGCCGAGTCGCTGGCAGCGTTGCAGGTGAAGCTCTCCGCCGCCGAGCTGGCGCGCGTCGAGGAGGCCATACCGGCGTCCGCCGTCGCGGGCACGCGCTACGACGAGCGACAGATGAGGACCCTCGACAGCGAAATGAAGTAGCCGGCCCGGAGGCGCACTACTCGTCCCCGTGCACCTCGCGGAACAGGGCGACGAGATCCATTTCGAGCGGCGGCAGCGANNGCATCCGGCTGCCACTCGAGCCGCTCGGCCAGCACCTCGGGCCGCTTGTCGCCCGGACGCCAACGCTCGACCAGCCGGGCGTCCAGGTCCACGATCCAGCACTCGACGCCCGCTCTCTGGAATCGCCGTCGCTTCACGATCCGGTCGGCGCGCGCCGTGCTCGGTGAGAGCACCTCGACGGCAAGGCGGAGCGGCAGGGCTTCCTTCCAGCTCTGCACCTGCCGTTTCGCCGTGACGAACAGGTCGGGCTGCACCATCGTGTGCGGGTCGAACTCGATGTCGGCGGGCGAGCGCCACACCCTGCCGAGCCCGTGCTCCTTGACGTACGGCCGGAGGAGCGCCTCCAGCTCGGAGAGGACAAGTTGGTGCGGGGCGCGCGGCGCCGGCGTCACCAGATGCTCCCCGTCCACGACCTCGTGACGGAGGCCGTCGTCGGGGAGCGCGCGAACTTGTTCCGCGGTCCAGATCTCGGCTGTCTGCGGCATGCCCATAAGCTGCTCGGCTCGGCGCTGAAGTGGCAAGGGTCCACCCACCGACGCTATTCGGCCAGAGCCGAGCGCCGGCGCCATTCTCTTGCCACCCGGCGCAGCGTCACGCGCAGCCACGCCGCCAGCCGGCTCGCCTGGCCAAACGAAAGGCCGGGGCAACCGCCCCGGCCTGTTCGCGCGTGCCGCAGAGGCACCGGCCTCCTGGCGCATGCCGTATACGTCATGTGCCTCGAGGGGATGTACCTCGATCTCGCTTAGCGGCGGCCGGTCAGTGGTGGGTCAGGGAGTCGAGCGACGCGCGCGCCGGCTGGAGCGCCGGATTGATCTGGAGCGCCCGCTCGAAACAGATACGCGCGCTGTCGCTCATCCCCAGCTGCACGTAGGTCTGCCCCAGCCGGTACCACGACGCGCCGGGAGTGATGGTGGTCACGCCCGGCCCCGCCCCCGGCGCCGGCACCGCAGCCGCGGCGAAACGCAGATGCTCCTGCGCCCGGCGCGGCTCCCGGTTCATCAGCACCAACTGGCGCCCGAGGAAGAAGCGCGCCACCGCATCCCTGGGATCGCGCACCGCCAGACCATCATATGCCGCCAGGGCCCGCTCCGCCCGGTTGGTGCCCGACCACCACCCCGCGACGCGCAGCTGCACGGAGCGGTCATCGGGGTGATGCTCCGCCACCGCCTCGACCACGGAGTCGGCCCGCACCTTCGACGCGGCGTTGCCGGACCACCAGATGCCCGCCAGCAGAAACGCGCCGGCCACCTCGTCCCGCTGCCGCACCCGCTCAGCAAGCATCAACGCCGAGTCCTTGTCGCCTCCCACAATTCCGGGCGCCTGCGAGAGATAGGACGCCAGACTCTCCAGGTAGGTCAGGCTGTCGGGCGCCAGCGCCACCGCGCGCGAGAACGCCGCCTTGCACTTGCGCGCCAGGCCGAAGGCGCTGAGCGCACCAGCCCGACCCGCCTTGTTGCACGCGATGTCGCCCAGGAGAAACTGGACTTCCGCTCGATTGGGCTCGGCGTCCGCAGCGCGCCGAATCAGATCGTACGCGCTGTCGAGCTGGCCCCGCTCAAAGGCGGCCCGCGCCCGATCGTACGCGCTCTGGGCGCGCGCCGCGGGAACGGCGAGAACGAGAAGGACGCCGACGAACAAGAGCGTGCGGGACGTCATGCGGGACTCCGCGCCGGAGTGCGGCACGAGGGGGACGAACTGCTGCCGTGCCAATGGTCGCCATCTCCTACACGTCTAGGAGATGCCCCCAGGTGGACCTGTCTATCAGGCGCGCCACGCGGGCTGGCCTACCGCCTTTCGGCCGCCTCGTGCGCGAAACGCTGCTCGATCAGGCCGAGACAGATGCCGGCCAGCTCGAGCGCCATCCGCTCCTTGCGCCGGCGCTCGATGCCGCCCGGCGGCGGCGCCGGGATGTCACTCCGCACCGGCGCGATGCACCAGCGACCCATGTCGAGCCGCGCCGCGAGCCACCTGCTCCCCTCGTGCACCGGCACGCTCCAGCCCCGCACCGCAGTGTTGATCTCGCTGGAGGCCGTGAGCGGCAACTGTCGGTTCGAGCCGATCGCGACCGCCACGACCGCGTGATCCGT
>PMIK01000199.1 GCA_003157095.1 Gemmatimonadota bacterium
GACAGGAAAATTGAAGACAGGAAGATGGGATTGAGGCATGGCCACCACGTCGGAGTTCCGCTCGCTCCTGGCCTGCGACTGCGAATCTTGCCTCGTTTCATATTCCTGTCTTCAATTTTCCTGTCCGAGTTCTCAGCCTCTTGAATATCAACGATCGCTACTTGCCTAGCGCTTCGATTTTAACAATGCCCACGTCTATGTACTGCCCCCCGGCCGTTTGATGGCAATGCACCGCCAGCACGTTGCCGGCCGGCTTGAGCGCCGCGCGAGCCGCTGGGTTGATCTCGAACTGTTCGTAGTCCGTCGTGAAGCCCGGCGCGCTGGCGGCCAGGACCCCGTTGAGGTACACTTCGGCATCCTCATCGTGGTGCATGAGCAGCCGCAGATTGTCCGCTTGGCCTGCCTGAATGGCAAACTCGCGGCGCAGCCAGATATCATCCGTCTTCCACTCCGTCCGCACCACTGCGCCTGGCGTCCCCCGGGTGCCGAACCCCGCCTGGCTCTCCTTCCACGCGCGGGCATCGAATCCAGGCTGGAACCAATCCGCCGCTGGTTTATCCAGCGTGAACCGCCACGTCACGCGCTCGGTCAGGGCTGTCGGCACAACTTCCGTCACCCTGGGCCGCGGCGGGAAATGGCCGCGATTGGCTGCGGCTGCCTTGTTTAAGTCCATCTTCACCAGCGCGCGGTCGTAGGTCATCAAGCCGTTCACCTCGATTTCGACATCGGTGGTTTGCGTATAGACCGCAGCCGACAGCCCTTTCTCGTCAATGAGCGGGAAGAGTCTGGCGACCAGATCAATGTAGGCGCTCGTCAGCGTCTCGGCGTTCGCAAAACTACGGTAGCCCCAGTTCTTCTGGGACTGCCAGGTGTGCCCGCTCACGGGCAAGCCCAGGCCGCCGAATTCGCCGAGCACGATGGCCCGATTCGCTTCCGGCTCGGGTGCGCCCGGTCCGGGGTACTTGTGCATGTCCATTACGTCGCCCACGCCGCGATCGGTCCAACCGCTGGCGTTGTCCACGAGCCGGGTCGGGTCGAGCTCCTTGATCAGCCCGGCGACTCGCGGCGTGTCCCACTGGCCCCACCCTTCGTTGTAAGGCACCCACATCACAATGCACGGATGATTGCCGCGCCCTTGGATCAGCGCCTGCAGCTCGGTTTCAAATTCGGCCGCCGACTCGGGGGTGCGTGTGATGTCGGGCGCGCTGCTGTGGATGTATTTGTCGCCGCTGGGCATGTCCTGCCAGACCAGCAGGCCGAGCTTGTCGCACCAGTAGTACCAGCGCTCCGGCTCGACCTTCACGTGCTTGCGGATCAGGTTGAAGCCGAGCCGTCGCAGCGTGAGGAGGTCGAAGCGGCGCGCGTCCTCGGTCGGGGCGGTATACAGCCCGTCGGGCCACCACCCCTGGTCGAGGGTGCCGAACTCGAACAGCGGTCGGTCGTTGAGGAACAGGCGGTTGACGCCCGCACTGTCCCTGGCGACGGCGATCTTCCGCATCCCGAAATAGCTGCGGACGGCGTCGCCGCCCGCCACACGCACGCGCACTCCATAGAGGAAGGGATCGCGCGGCGACCAGAGCCGCGGATGGGGGATGGCGAGCGTGACGACGCTCTCGGCGGGCGCGTCTGCGGCGGCAACCGGCATGGCGCCATCGAGCGCCGTCACGTGAACGCGCGTCCCCTCCCGGCCACCCGCGACGGCGACGCGCACTTCCACCGCACCGGCGTCCACGTCGGGCGTGATCACCAGGCCGCTCACGTACTCCTGCGGCACGGCTTCCAGCCACACGGTCTGCCAGATGCCGGTCACGGCCGTGTACCAGATGCCCTCGGGCTTCCGGACCTGCTTCCCGCGGGGCTGCGGCCCACGGTCGGTCGGATCCCACACGCCCACCACCAGGTCCTGCGTCGTCCCCGGGCGCACCGCGTCGGTGACGTCGAAGGTGAACGGGTCGTAGCCGCCACGATGCACGCCGAGCTGCCGGCCGTTGACGAAGACCGTGGCTTCCCAGTCCACCGCCCCGAAGTGGAGCAGGAGCCGTCCGCCGCGCTGCAGGCGAGGCGCGCGGAAGGTCCGGTGGTACCAGAGGCGCGCGCTGTCGCCGGCCGCGCGCCGCACGCCGCTCAACTGCGACTCGATGGGGAAGGGGACCAGGATCCTGCCGTCCCAGGCGGCGGGCTGCGACGCGTCCTTCGCCGTCAGGGCATAGTCCCAGAAGCCGTTGAGACTCTGCCACGACGCGCGCGCCATTTGTGGCCGTGGATACTCCGGAAGGACTCGGCCGGGCCGGACGTCGTGCGCCCACCGCGTGACCAGGGACGGCGGCGCGGTCTGCGCGAAGAGACCGGCGGCCGGCGCGGTGGCGCCGGCGAGGCAGATACACAGGGCCGCGAGCGTTCTTCCGGACTCACGGGCTCCGCGGGCGGGCATCGTCATGGCAGTGTGTCCCAGACCATCAGTTCGGTGATCCCGGAGAACGCCGGGAGGTCGTGCTCCAGCACCACTCGGATCCTGTCGGTTTCCACGGCTTCGAGGCGGACGGCATTGAGGGCCCACGTCGCGGGGCGCTCCGGCGTCTGAGCCACCACGCGCGCGTCGGCCCACCCGCGGCCGTCCCAGTACTGGATGGCATAGCGCTTCGGCGCGCGCACGCCGGCGCTGTCGCCCCACAGGTACAGATCGAGGCCGCGGACCGTCCGGCGCGCCCCGAAGGCGATCTGCACCCAGTCGGAGCGGTTCCGCGAACCATACGCGGTCCAGCGATTGTGCGACGCGCGGGTGAACGCGATCCGGCCGTCGTTCACGTCGGCGATGCGGTCGGTGCGTGAGGTGAAGGATGCGGACGCCTCGGGGTATCCCACGCCCGTCGCGTTGTAGGCGATGTCGTGGTTGGGGGCCGCCGGTGCCAGGAGCGGCAACGGCGTGTGCGCCCACGCCTCGATCTCGGTCAAGCCGGTGGATGCCCCGGGTCGGTGCGTGAACGTCACGCGGATCTTCGGCGTTTCGATGCGCGGGAACGCCACCCGATTGGCCCGATGGCCGGTGGGACGTGGCGGAGTACGGCGCTGTCGGGGAATCGTCGCCCAGGCCGAACCGGTCCACCGCTCCACCTCGTATCGCACCGGCGCTCGCACACCGCTGCCATCGTCCACGAAGTAGAGCGCGACCTGCTCCACGGGGCGCGCGACGCCGAAATCAACGACGATCCAGTCCGCGGCGTGGCCCGAACCGGCCGCGGTCCACCGGTTCGCCGGGGACGCGTGATACCAGCGGTTCCCGTCGTTGGCATAGAAGGGCGGTGTGGTCGGCGCGCTGAAGGATGCCGTGAGCCTCGGGTAGGGCGTGCCGTCGTTGTTGACGGCGAGGTTCACGGGCCGGTCCACCGGCGGCAGAGACACCGGCGCGCCGAGCGACGCCGCGAGGCGGCCCAGCCGGGGCGCCGCGGCCACCCGCCGGCCGTCCACGAACAGCATCAGACCGCGGCCGCGGTGGTAGCGGGTCCCGTCGCGGTCCCAGACAATCCCGATGCGGTGCCCGTGATAGGCCACGCGGTCGAGCGCGAAGTAAGCCCAAGCGTCGGGCGCGAGCGGGCGCACCTCGAGCGTGTCGTCGGGCCGGGGGCGCAGACCGGCGAGTCCGGTGATGACCAGGTCCACGTATCCCGAGTGGAAATAGTGCTCGCTGTGGTAGAAGGAGTTGGCGCCCTCCCACGACCCATTGTCCGGGTTGGCCGACTCCGCGATGTACGGCCGGCCTTTCCACCGCTGGTCGAGCGTATACGTCTTGAACAACCGGAAGTAGTCGGCCTTGGTGGCGACCGACTGATGGTAGTCGTCGAGCAGGTTGGCCAGCGCGACCAGCGTCTGCGTGGTGGCGTACGGCCACTCGTTACCGCTCCACCAGCAGCACTGCGGCGAGACGTAGAACAGCGGGTCGCCGCGCTCCGCGGTCGTCGGCCCGCGCGGTGAGAAGAATGAGGCGGTGTCCAGCAGGAAACGCCATGCGGCCTCGTACCCGGAGTCGGGGAGATCGAACTGCCACGGCACGAAGCCGATCTCCTCGCGGCCATGCGGGTTCCCTGCCCGCGGCCCCGACTGGTAGGTGCGGGTGTTGGCGCGGATGCCGCCACGCTCGGCGCGGGCGAACTGGTGCAGGAAGAACGTGCGCGAGGGGTCCCACAGCTCGTCCTCGACTCGGCGCTTCAGGGCCGCGGCGCGAGCAGCGTAGTCCCGTGCGGCGCCGCTGTCCCCGAGCAGCGCCGCGGCCCGGGCGATGGCCTTCTCGTCGGCATACAGATAGCTGTTCAGCGTCGGGCGGTAGCCGTCCGCGCCGGAGAAGAGGTCTCCGGTCTGCCGGCTGTCAATGTTGAACTCCATTCCATCGTGCATCCCGGCCCAGTGGTACATCCGGTGGGCCGGATCCCAGTGCTCCGCATCCCATCCGGCCACCTGAGCACGCAGGTGCGGCAACATCCGGCGCAGGAACGCGCTGTCCCCCTGCACCAGGTAGAGCGCCCACACCGCGTCGCCGTACCAGTTGCTGTAACTGCGCGGCTGGGCCCCGGGGGTCTCGTACCAGTAGCGGGCGAAGTCCTGGGCGTAGCGCCGGTCCGTGAGCCACCGGGCCTCGTAGAGCTGGTGGCCCAGCGGGCAGCTGATGGAGCCGTAGGCGCCGGACCACGACGGGCGATCGAGAAACTCGGTGAAGGTGTAGCCGGTCTCGGCGGAGCCATAGGTCAGGTGCTTGGTGACCAGCTCCCAGCGGTAGTAGTACGTGGCATCCACGTCCGAGTCGGGCGACTCGAAGATCGGGATGTTGGCCGCGTACCAGTCCCAGTCCCGGTTGTCCCACCAGCTCTGGCGAGCCAGGACCGTGGGCGGGTCCAGAATCGCGCGGCGGGAGGGCGTGCAGGCGGCGAGGACGGCCGCGACAGCGACGCTGGTGCGGGCGGGGCTCATGCGGACTAAATTGAGTCCATGGACCAGCTCATCCGCCAGGGGACGCCCGGAGCGGCGCCGCTCGCGCTGCGCGCGCTGGCGCGCTACCGGGAGCCGGATCTCCGGCGCAGCGTCTGGCAGGTGGCGGACACCGCGGTGCCGTTCGCGGTTCTGTGGGCCGCCATGCTCTTCTTCGTAGGGCGAGCCTACTGGCTCACGCTCCTGTTGGCGGTGCCGGCCGCCGGCTTCCTCGTTCGCCTCTTCATCATCCAGCACGATTGCGGGCACGGCGCCTTTTTCCGCTCGTCCCGGGCCAGCAACGCCCTGGGCTTCGTGCTGGGCGTCCTGACCCTCACGCCGTACGATTACTGGCGCAAGGTCCATGCGATCCATCACGCAACCTCGGGCAATCTCGAGCGCCGAGGCTTTGGCGACATTGATACGCTGACCGTGCGCGAATACGCGGCACGTGGCCGGTGGCCGCGGCTGCAATACCGGCTGTACCGCAATCCGCTGGTGCTCTTCGGGGTGGGACCGGCGTTCCAGTTCCTCATCAAGCACCGGCTCCCGACGCTGGTGCCCCGGTCGTGGAAGCGCGAGCGGCGCAGCATCCTCTGGACCAATGTCGCGCTTGCCGGCACCGTGACCGCGATGGCGTTGGTGATGGGGTTGAAGGCCTTCCTAATGGTCCAGCTGCCGATCACCCTCCTCGCGTCGTCGCTCGGCGTGTGGCTGTTCTACATCCAGCATCAGTTCCGGGAGACGTACTGGGCGCACGAGGCCGAATGGGACTACGTCGCCGCCGGCATGCGGGGGAGTTCGTACTGCGCGTTGCCGCCGGTCCTGCAGTGGATGACCGGCAACATCGGGATCCACCATGTCCACCACCTCGACAGCCGGATCCCGAACTACCGGCTCCAGCAGTGCATGGACGAGAACCCGGCGTTGCAGCAGGTCACGCGGCTCACCATCTGGTACGGACTGAAGTGCATCTTCCTCAAGCTGTGGGACGAGGAGCGCTCGACGCTGGTGGGCTACCGCAGCGCGCGCCGCCTGCGCGCCGCCGCGATACCGGCCGCGGCCGGGTCGTGAGGTCGCTGCTCGCTCGGCCCTGAGGCATTGACAAAGTTCCGGCGCGCCATCACCTTACCCAGGCAGGACGGCGTACGCATTTGCAGCAGCTTGTCGGGGCAGTCATGACAGCACCGCTGCGGGGCGTTTCCCGGGCGGTGTTCTTGTTTTCATAGACTTTGCACTGGCCATGGTGGCTGGTGTGTAACGGGCAGCGATGCCCAACTTTTCAGGAGTAGTCTCGTATGGCGCAGGGAACGGTGAAGTGGTTCAATGACGCGAAGGGCTTCGGGTTCGTCCAGCAGGACGGCGGCCAGGACGTCTTCGTGCATCACACAGCGATTATCGCCGAGGGTTTCCGCTCGCTCGCCGAGGGCGACCGGGTGGAGTTCGAGGTCAAGCAGGGCCCCAAGGGCCTGCAGGCCGCGAACGTGCGCAAGATTACCGCCTGACCTCGCGTCAGGCCGCTTCACCGGCGCCGGCTCCGCGAGGGGCCGGCGCTTTCGTTTGGAGCGGTGGACCCGCGAAACCGTGCGGTGTGGTGCCGCGTACGCTAGCTTAGAATGACGGCCTCATGACCGCACCAGTTCCTGATCTCTCCCGGCTCACGATCAACCGTGACTCGCCCAGCCGCGGCGTCCGGCGGGCGTTTCGCCGCACGCTGGTCATCGCCGCGGGCGCGGTCGTGCTGGTCGCGGTGTCCCTCGGGTTGCTGCGCCGCGGCGCGGCGCCAGCGGTGCGGGTGGCGACGGCGACGCTGGTGGGAGGCGGTACGGGCGGCAGCACCGGGGTGGTGGCGAACGGATACGTGGTCGCGCGCACCCAGGCGTCCGTGTCCGCGAAGCTCCCAGGCCGGTTGGCGTATCTGGGCGTGAGCGAGGGCTCGCGCGTCACGGAGGGACAGGTCATCGCCCGGCTCGACAACGCGGACTACACGGCGTCGGTCGTGCAGGCGGAGGCGGCGGTTGCGAGCGAGCGGGCCACGCTGCTCGAGGCCCAGGCCGACCGGGACGAGCTGGTGCGCGAGGCGCGCCGGGCCCACGACGTCCGGGCGCAGAACCCGCAGCTCATTTCGCAGCAGGATGCCGAGGTGGCCGACAGCAAGGCGGCGCAGGGTGAGGCGCGGGTGCAGGC
>PMIK01000151.1 GCA_003157095.1 Gemmatimonadota bacterium
GCTCAAGGCCGCGGCCGCCGGCGAGGAGGTCGTGATCACACGCGGCCGCATCCCGGTCGCCCGCCTGGTGCCGATCGCGGAGGCGACGCCCAGGCGGCGGTTCGGTGCGATGCGCGGCCGGGCGACGGTCACCGACGCGTTCTTCGAGCCGCTCCCGCCGGAGATGCTCGCCCTCTACTACGGCGGCCCGGTGTGAAGCTGCTGCTGGACACCCACGCGTTCCTGTGGTGGNNCTCGGCCGCCTGCCGGGAGCGGCGGCGGTGGCGGAGGACATCGCCGGAGCCATGCTGGGCCAGGGGTTTCGGGCGCTCGATCTTACCGTGGCGCATGCGCAGCGGGCGGGGGACCTCCCCCTCACCCACAAGGATCCGTTCGACCGGCTGCTGGCCGCGCAGTCGCTCGTGGAGGGGCTGCGCTTCGTGACCAACGACGAGGCGTTCGACCGGCTGGGCGTGGCGCGGTTCTGGTAAGGAAGGACGTCCGCGCCGGCGCCGGGTGATGGTCGGGCTGCGAGCGGTCAGCAGTGACGGAAGCGGAGGAGCGGGTCGTCCCGCCCCTCCGCTTCGTCGTTTCACGCTACCGCATCGCGGGCGGCGCCTTGACCGGCGGCGCCGGGCGGGTGGGCAGCCGCCGCGGATGCTCCTGGATCATGCGGAGCACTTCCTGCACGCCGCGCTCGAGCTGCGGATCGCGGCCGGCGATGACGGACAGTGGATCGTTCTCCACCTCGATGTCGGGGTCCACCCCGTGGCCCTCGATGATCCACCGGCCGTCCACACTGGCGAAACCGAATTCCGGCACGTTCACGCTTCCGCCATCGATCAGGGGGCCGTGGTCCGTGATGCCGATCACACCGCCCCACGACCGCTTGCCGATCAGGGGACCCAGGCCGGCCTGCTTGAACATGGCGGGGAAGATGTCGCCGTCGGATGCGGACGTCTCATTGAGNNATGATGAGCCCTTCCTTGCGGACCTGCGGGTAGTACCACTTGATGAACTCGCGGATGCCCTCCGCGCCCATGTCCGGCAGGTGGAGATACCCCACCCGGCCGTTGGTCATCGAGTCCACTCTCCGCCGGTTGGCCGTCACCCAGTCGAGATAGATCAACTGCGTCTCGCTGGTGATGGGTTGGTAGGTCACCTGGCGGGCGCCCTCGAGAGCGGGGCGGCTGTTCAAGGTGAGCGTGACCGGCCGGCCCGACTTGAAGCGCAGCAACCGATACGGGTTGTCGGGTGCCTTGAGATCCTCGCCGTCGATCGCGAGGACGTACTCGCCAACCCGCGCGTCCACGCCGATGCTCGTGAGCGGCGCGCGGTACGGCGCCTCGGCGTTGTCGCCCTGGAAGATCTTGGCGATCCGATAGCGCCCCGACGCGCCGTCCAGCTCGAACCGCGCGCCCGGAAGGGCGACATCCGGCCGATCCGGAATGTCGCGGTCACCGCCGGAGATGTAGCTGTGGGAATTGCTCAGCTCCGCGATCATGTCGTTCAGGACGTAGTCGAGATCGGAGCGGTGCCCGACGTACTGGAGGAGCGGCTGATACCGGTCGTGCAGCGCCTTCCAATCGTAGCCGTTCATGTTGGGGACGTAGAAGAAGTCACGGAACCGCCGCCACACTTCCTCGAAGATCTGCGCCCACTCCTGCCTGGGAACGATGTCCGCCTGGAGGTCGGCCGTGGAAACGGTCTTCTTCGAGGCGGCGCCCTTGGGGTTCGCGTCGTAGAGGTTGTACGCGGCGCCCTGCCGCACCAGCACCTTGGAGCCGTCGGGGGAGATGGCGTCGCCGTCGACGTCCTCGGCGAGCGTCGTCGGCTTCCGGTCCTCGAAGTTGAAGACCACGAGCGCCGCCTTCTCGTCGGTCGAGCGGCCGTAGTAGAACGGCGGGCGCCGCAGATACAGCAGGTTGCCGTTGACGGCCTCGAGCCCGCTGTAGTTGTCGGCGGGCACGGGCACGGGCGTGATGCGGTTCGCGAGACCGTCGAAGTCGATGGTCACGGGCGCGGCTCGGGGCGCCGCCCGTCCGGTGTCGCTTGCGGGCCGGCGTGCAGTCGCGGCGGCCGGCCCCGATGGTGCCGCGGTCGTGTCGGGCTTCACTTCGTCGCTCTGCGGCGGGAACGGCGGCGGCACGTCCTTGCGCAATGCCAGCGCGAAGATGCCGGTGGTGCGATTGCCCGCGAAGTTCCACTCGAGGGAGCTGACCTGCGGCGCGTACTCCCGGTTGCTCAGGAAGAAGAGGTACTTGCCCTCTCGATCGAAGACCGGCTCGCTCGCGTTGAAGAGGTCCGCGGTGACCTGGTGCGGCGCAGCCTCACCGAGCCCCCAGATGTAGATCGAGTTGAAGCCATTCAGGTGCGACATGCTGAAGGTGAGCCACCGGCTGTCGGGCGACCAGCTCTGATCGCCGATGTAGCCCCCGGAATCGCGGGCGACCTGGGTGAGGCGCCGGTTGGCCACCTCGAGCGCCCACAGGCGGCCCGCCTTGTCCGCGAAGGCCAGGAACTTGCCGTCGGGCGACCACGCGGGGGGATAGCGCATCATGTCGCCGTTGGTGGTGAGCCGCTCCGGCTCGCCGTGGCCGTCCTGGTCTACGAGATACAGCTCCTCCTCGCCGGACCTGTCGGAGATGAACGCGATCTTGCGCCCGTCCGGGGACCAGCGCGCCCCCTTGTCGTGCGCCGAGGAGCTGTGGGTGAGGTTCCGCGTCGGGCCGTGCTCGGCGGGGACGGTGAAGATGTCGCCGCGGGCGGTGAAGAGCGCGCGCGCACCGTTCGGACTCAGGGCAAAGTCCTCGACGTAGCGGGCCACCGACTGGTGGCGTGGTCGTGAGGCGAGACCGTCGTCGGGAACGGAGATGTCGAGCTTGCGGTCCGCGGCGCCGTGCGTGTCGAACACGTGGAGCTCGCCGTTCAGCTCGTAGATGATCTGGCCCGACGGATCGGCGCTGGGCCAGCGTACGTCCCAGGTGGTGCTGTGCGTGAGCTGGGTGAGGTCGCTGCCGTCGGGCTTCGCCGAATACAGGTTGAGCGTTCCGGTGCGGTCCGACGCGAAGTAGACCCGGTCGCCGATCCACATCGGATCGCGGTCGGTGTTCGGATCGTTGGTGATGTTGCGGGCGTCGTGGCTGGCGAGGTCGAACACCCAGAGGTCCTCCGCCCACCCGCCCTGATAGCGTTTCCAGGCGCGGAAGTCCCGGAACAACGGGGAGTAGAGGACCTGCCGCCCGTCGGGCGAGAACGTGCCGGCGCCGGACAGCGGCATCGGCAGCGCCGTGGGGAGGCCACCCTCCAGCGGGACCGTGTAGAGGCGGTTGTCGCCAAGCTCGAAATGGTCGCGCAGGGAGCGGAACAGCACCGACTTGCCGTCCTGCGACCATCCGTACACCTGGTTGTCGTAGCCCCAGCGCGGGGGGAGCGGCCCACGGGCCGGGTAGAAGGTGAGCTGGCGCGGTACGCCTCCGGCCGCCGGGATCACGTACACCTGTTCGTCGCCGTCGTACTGGCCCGTGAACGCGATCCACTGGCCGTCAGGCGAGTACTTGGCGAACAGCTCGAGGCCCGGGTGGGCGGTGAGGCGCACGGCGGTGCCGCCGGTGGAAGGAGCGGTCCAGAGGTCGCCCGCGTAGGTGAAGACGACCCGGTCGCCGTGGATATCGGGGAAGCGGAGCAGTCTGGTCTGGGCGGTGGCGGGCACCGCGAGGGCAAGGGCGAGCGACGCCGCCTGGAGCAGCGCGCGTCTCGTGAGGGCGCGTGACCGGTGCATCGGTTGTCTCCTTCGCAGAGCCTGGGGCTGAGGCTAGAGCCGCCGCATGGCGGGCGCCGCCGGCGTGAGGAAGAACTCGGCCGCGGCAGCGCGGGAGGGGAACGCTCTCCGGTAATCGTCGGCCCATCGGGAGAGGAAGCCGTCGGCCTCCCCGGAGCGGACCAGGGCCCACACCGCGCCGCCGAAGCCCCCGCCGAACGCCGAGGCCGCCGCGGCGCCCAGCGTGCGGGCCGAGCGGGCCAACGCGATGGTCTCGGAGATCTGGTTCTTGAGCAGCCGCACCGCACGCTCCATGGACTGATCCACCAGCGGCCCGATGCCGGCCACGTCGCCCCGCGCCAACAGATCGCCGACGGCGGGGATGATCTCGTCGCTCTCGACGTGGAACTGCTCGAAGCGCTCGAGGAGCGCCGGCGTCCCTTCGAGGATCCGGCGTATCCGCTCCGGCGCGTCGGGCGAGGACGCGACGGCGTCGGCGAGCCACAGGTCGGCGCGCCCGCTGGCTTCCCGCCACGCGCGCATCACGTCGTCCACCAGGCGGGCGGCGCGATTGTACTTCTCCTGGGCGGCGGCGTTCTTGTCGGCCACGACGCCGCTCACCCCCACCGCGAACATCCAGCCGGCTGGAAGCGGAAGCTGGCGCTCGTGACGCACCGGGCAGAACGCGTACTGGCTCACCTCGCCCGCGCGGCAGCACAGGATGGCGGTCTGGTCCTCGCTCCCGCCGGCCAGCCCGACGCCGGTATCGCCCCGCAGCGTGCCGAAGGTGCGCCCGTTTTCGACCGTGCCCAGATAACCGGCCAGCTCCTCCGCGCCGTGGATGTTGGCGGTGTACTCGCTCCGGCGCTCGAGCTCGTTGGCGTCGGCCAGCGCGAAGTAGAACCCCACCGATACCGCGCTCGAGCTGCTCATGCCCGCGGCGAGGGGCAGGTCGCCCGCCAGTCCGATGTCCACGCCCTTCAGGGGCCCCGGAAAGTTGCGCGCCAGGCGACGCGCCATGGTCATGGGATAGTTGGACCAGTGGCCTGGCGCGGCCCGCACGCTCGTCGAAATCGAGAACTCCACCTTTTCGCCGAGGCGCGCGTCCATGATGCGCATCCGGTCATCAGCGCGCGGTGCCACCACGAAGCACATCCCGCGCTCCGCGGCGCAGAGCAGGCTTCGGCCTCCGGCGTAGTCGGTGTGTTTGCCGAGGACTTCGATCCGGCCGGGGACGAAGTACCGCCGCACCTCGGCCGAGCTGCTGTCGAGCTGGTTCAGGGCGGCGAGCGCGCGCTCGATGAGGGAGTCTGGAGGCATCGGGGGCCTACAGCTGGACGCGGGTGCCGGCGAGGCGTTCGGTGACGAAGGCGACGTCGCCGCGGCTGGTGAGGTCCAGCACCGCGGCCCTGAACGGCAGGACACGGAACCGTTCACCGAGCGTGGCGATCGCGTGGCGCACGGCCGCCTGGATCTCCAGTTCGCCGGACGCCGACGGCGCGATCGCGCGGCAGGCCGCGAAGATGGTCGGCGTGAACATCCAGCAGTTCATGCTGATCAGCGCGTCGTCATCCGGCCCCAGGGAGGCATCGCCCGGCTCGACGAGTCGCGTGGCGTATCCCTGAGGGTCCGTCTCCACGATCGGGAAGCTCGCCACACGCTCCGCCGTCAGGTTGCCCTCGGTCACCAGCGCCTTGCGCCAGAATGCGGCGATCCCCGCGCCCTCCATCGGCCGGAGGCCGCGATACGCCTCGACCGGATAGTAGTTGTCGGAGTTGATGACGAGGAAGCGATCCTCTCCGGCAAAGTGTTCCGCCGCCAGGACGGCATCGGCCGTGCCGAGGGGCTTGTCCTGGATGGCGTAGCTGATCCTCAGGCGGCGCGGCTTCGAGTCCCGCTCGAAGTGGTCGCGCACCACCTCGCGGTCCGGGCCGATGACGAGGCACACGTCCAGATAGCCCGCGTCGGCCAGGGAGCTGAGGACATAGTCGAGGAACGGCCGCCCTCCCAGGGGCATCATCGCCTTGAGGCCGGCGGAGGCAACATTGGCCTGATGCCGGTCGAGTTCGGCGCCGCGGTCCTTGCGGCGCATCCGCGTGCCAAGGCCGCGGGCAAGGATGACGGCCTTGCTGGTGAGCGTCACCATGTGCGGTGGGGTGCGTGGCATATTGGCCGCAGGCTCGTCATGGCGTCACTTCGGGCATGCGGCACGTACCTCCGCCACACTGTGCCTGAAGCCGGCGGCGTCCAGCAGCGGCCGCAGGCCGTCGCGGGTGAACGGCAGGCTCGATACCGGATCGGCCAGGTGGTCGAGCACGCGCGATGCCTGCGCGCAGTCGCGCCGCGAAGCGAGCGAGCGGGCGCGCGCGAGCCGGATATCGAGGTAGACCTGCCGCACGTTCGTCCCACCCTCCTCGCGCGAGAAGAACCGCCCCGCCAACTGCCGCTCGGCGTCATCGAACCGGCCCGCTTCGGCCAGCAGGCCGGCGGCCGTGAATGCCAGCACCGCTGGGACCGAGCCGCGCTCGGGGTACGCCAGCAGCGCCCGGGCGCGCTCCCCCGCCGGTCGGCCGGCCAGCCGCATCGCCTGCTCCAGGCCAAGGTACAGGCCGACGTTGAGGGAATCTACCCGCGTTCCCTCCGTGAAGAGAGCGATAGCGTGCTCCGGTGTTCCACCGGTCGCAAGAACCGTGCGCGCCATGTTGCCCTGGAGCGTGGGAATGCGGGGATCGAGCCGCCGCGCCCAGTCCCATTCGCCCATCGCGGAGTCGGCCAGCCCCGCCGACATCAAGAGCGATCCGAGGAGGAAGTGGGCCGTGGCGTCGCCCGAGTCCGCGGCGATGGCGCGCCGCAGCACGGCGAACGACTCCGGGCGGCTCGGGAAGACGTACGTGGTCGGCATCCGCGACGCCGCGCGAAAGTCGGCGCCGCCGTCCTGTCCCATCGCGTACCGGCAGAAGCCGCGGTAATAGGCGATGAGCGGGTACGCCTCCGGCCGCGGCATTCCGGGCTCGCTCACGACGCCCGGTCCCGCCGGCCACGCTCGCGCGAGGAGATCCACCGCCTCGCCGAACAAGCCGAATCGCAGGTACTCGGTGGCGATGTCGAGAATCCGCTCAGGGTCGGCCGCCAGGTGCTCCCACAGCGCGGGGTCAGCGGCGCCGAGCCGGGTGGCTTCGTAGCGGAGCAGCAGGCTCGTCGGGTCAAGCTCTCGCAGACCGGCAAGGCGGTCGCGTGCCTCGTCGCCGCGGCCCAGCGAGCGGAGCAGGGTGACCTCGAGGCCGCCGGCGCGCGTGGCGGCGCCTTCGCCGGCACCCAGTCGCTCCAGGATGCGTAGTGCCTCGGCGCGGTCGCCGCCGCGCGCGGCAAGGGCGGCCAGCGCGATGGTCGCTGCGGGCCGGTACGCGCCATACGCCTGCGCCAACTCCAGCGCGCGACGGGCCGCCGCATCGTCGCCTCGCGCCGCCGCCGCGATGCCGGCGTAGTACCATGCCTCCCGGTCGGTGCTCACCCGCTCCACCACCCGGGCGATGTCCGCGCTCGCCGCGGCGTACTGCTTGAGCTCGACCTCCAGCCGGCCGGTGGCGCGGGACAGCGCGATGCTCTCCGGGAAGCGGCCCAGTCCCTCGCGATAGGTGGCGAGTGCGTCGAGGAGTTGGCCCTGCCGCTCCTGCTCGGTCCCGATCTCGACGAAGTCGCCGTCGCTGCGCCGATCCGGTGCCGGGTACTGGTGGGCCGCCCGTGCCCCGGTCGTGATCTCAGCCGCGGGCACGTAGTCGTAGCGCCCCTCGGTGTGCTGGATCACGGTCGCGCCCGAGGAGTCCAGCAGCGTCAGCGTGTAGGTGCCGGAGGCGGAGACTCCCGCATAGTGCCGCCTGAAGGTGGCCGCGGGGGTGAGTGAGACGGGGTCCGAGGCGATCTGGCGATCCCCGTCGCTCAACCGCAGCACCGCGACAGGAAGCGCGCGTGTGACGTCCAGCGCGGCGTCGAACAACACCGTGCCGCTGTCCGCGGTCGTCCGCACCAGGTTGAGAGCGGCGTCCGGGTTGGCTCGCACCAGGCCGCCGAGGTCGCGGATGGGGAGCCAGTATTCGGTGAAGCTCACCGACTCTTCAGGCTCGAGGAAGCCGTACGTCTCCTGGTTTCTGAACAGCCCGGCCTGGATCTCGACATAGGCACTGCTGTCGTCGGAGAGCGCGCGCCGCCAGTCGAGCGCATCGGCGTCCACGCCCCACGACCAGATCTTCTTGGCCGGCAGGTCGGTGGGTGACGAATAGTGGACCACGCCGGCCCGGGTGCGCGGATGGTAGACCGCCATCCAGCCCTCGCGGCTCCCGTAGCTGAAGCGCGACACCGCGCCGAAGTGGTGGTTGCCCACGACGCTGAGGTCCACGCCGGCTCCGTTCACCGGCCAGGTGTCCACGTCGGCGAAGCCGTGCGCGGCGGTGAACCGCATCGGGTAGATGATGCGGCTGTCGTCCCAGACCTCGACGCCGGCATTGGTCCACCAGTAGAAGCGATGGCGGACATCGCTCGGGTCGTAGAGCGTCGTGCGCTGCTCCAGCACCGAGCGCCCCGGGCGCAGCGTGAGCTGGACCCGCCACTGCATCCCCGTCACCCGGTCAACGTTGCCGATCCAGACCGAAGCGCTGCCGTCAGGGCCGCTGGTGGTCGCGAAGTCCACCGGCGAGGTGGTCATCCAGTTGTGGGAGACGGGGAAGTTGAACTCCACACCCAGCGCAGCCCACGCGCCGCGGTAGGCGATGCGCGCGAACTTGATCGAGGGGTTCGCGTAGAACAGCTCCGCGCCGTTGACCTTGTCGGTGCAGCGGTAGAGGTGGCCGCCCAGGTCGGGCAGGACGATGCAGCGGAGCCACTCGTTCTCGAGGTTGAGCGTGCGCCACACGCGCGGAGCGCGCCGGTCCGTCAGATTGGTCAGCAGGGTGTACGGGTAGTTGATGCGTCCCGCGGCGAGGAGATCGAAAGGCGGGTTGGGATCCGGCGGCCCTTCCTCGTAGGTCGGGATGGTGAGCGTGTCCTGCCAGACGCGTACCGGGGACGGCGGGCGGTCCGTCTGGGCGAGCGCCGGGGGAAAGTCCGCCAGCGCGAGCAGAGCGCCGGCGGCCGCGAGAGTGCGGAACCGCGTCATGGCTTCACCACCAGCATCCGGCCTTTGGCGGGCGGCAGCCGGATCGCCTGGCCGGGGGCGAAGCTCGCCGCATCCTGGAAATGCTCGATCGCGGGCGCGGTGATGCGCACCGTCGCGGAATCGAGGCCCAGCGCCGCCCAGTCGAAGCGCGGCGTGACGTCAACCGTGTCCTTGGCCCAGCTCGCCAGCGCGACGATGGAGAACCCCGGTCCGCGATACACGGTCGCCAGCACGTCGGCGCGGCCGGTCGTGACCGGGCTCGACGGGACCCACCAGCCGATCATCTCCGTTCGCTCGATGCCGGTCGCGTCCCAGAAGTGCCACAGCGGCCGCGGGTCGCCTGACCACGGGAGGCGGCTGGTCATCCCGAACACCATGCCGCGCCACGGATTCCCGCCGTCCTGGAGCATCTCGCCCATCAGGCCGAACGGAATGCCGGAGATTTCGGTGAGCCAGTAGTCGGGCGGCTCGTTGTAGTCGAAGCCCTCGCCGAACCAGAGGCGATCAATGAACGGGAAGTGCTCGAGGTAGAGGTTCGCGCTGCTGGCGAATCCGTCCGCCGGGTCGAATTGGTTGGCCGAATGCAGGTCAATGAGCGGGTTTGGCCGCCCGCGAACGAGCACCCGGCGGATCCGCTTCATCACCGAACGGTCGAACGCCACGTCGTCGAGGTAGATGCCGTCAATGCCGACGTTCTCCACCAGCCAGCGCAAGCCTTCGACGTAGAAGTTGTGCCACCGGGAGATGCCGGTGTTGATCACCGCCGCGTCGCGCAGATTCCAGACGTGCCAGCCGAAGATGTAGTTCCCGTCCAGGTGCTCCTGAAGCCACGAAGGGCCGCCACCGGGGCCACGGGCGATGACCTCGTCGCCGAGGCTGCGCAGGGCGAAGAGTTCGGGCGCGTGGTTCGTCAGCTCCCGCACCGTGTAGTAGATCTTGACCCGCATCCCTCTCCGGTGTGCGTCCGCGACGTACGCGCGCATCGCTTCGGCGCGCAGGAACGGGTAGTTGAGGTACGGGTTGATCGCCGTCGCATGGTGGACGTTGACGACGTTGGCGCCGGTCTCGGCGATCGAATCGAGCGGCTTGAACGCGTGGTAGTAGCGGGTGGCCCACTGCGCCCCGGTGTCCAGCAGGTGGAACGGCGTGAGCAGCAGACGAAAGTCGTAATGCTGCACCTCTCCCGCCGCCATCGTGCGCGGACCGCTGTAGCAGCTGACCAGGTACGTGTTCGGATCGCGTGGGCCGAACCGGCATCCGCCGCGCCCGCCGTTGTCCCAGGAGACGGGCATGACGAGCGGCTGCGACTGGTAGAAGTTGGTGTTCAGCGGCCGCACGTAGCGATCGTCCTTCAACGTGAACTGAAGCCCGGCGTTCACGTCCCCCAGCCAGGCGCCATCCTGGTTGTGCTGCACGTTCCACTTCCACTCGAATCGCTCGGGCCGCGTGCCGCCTTTGGCGCCGAGACCCATCGCATAGCGGGCGGCGCCGGCCTCGAGCGGGATCTCCAGCCGGATGTCGCCGAGGTGGGCGGCGGCCCGCGCCCGGACTGCGACCATGAACTCGATGGTGCCGTCGAACTCCATCTCGGCGTGCACGTTCAGGTCGAGGGGGCCGGCGTGGCTGCGCGCCTCCCAGGCGGCGGCGCCCTGGGCTCGCTTCGTGAAGGTCACGCCATCCGCGGCCGACGACGCCACGCGCCCATCCGAGTCCGAGACGACGAGCACGACGGGCCCCGAGAGCAGCTCGCGTGGGGTGTCGGTGAAGCGGGTCATCTCGATGGCGAAGCGACTGCGGATGAAAGCGGGGAGCCCGTCGGCGCCGAGGATCACCTGGCGCCCGAAGATGTCTACCGTGTCGCCGTGCACCTCGACGGGCGTGTAGGGCGGCACGATGCTGTCGTCTTCGCCGAGCCGTGAGTCCAGCCAGCGCAGACGCGTGAGTCGGTACGGATCGTCGTCGCCCGCGTTCCGGATCGTGTCGCGCGAGACGGTGAGCATAAAGCGGATAGGGGTCGCCGCACGCCCCGCCGCGGTGATGGTGAGCTGCCCAACGTACGCGCCGGCCGACGCGTCGCGCGGCACCTGCACGCCGCACCAGATCGGCTGCATCGCGCCCGAATCCACGTTCACGGCGCGCGTGAAGTCGCGACCCTGCCAATCCACGCCGCCGAAGTTGAAGCAGCGGAATGCCGTGGCCGGGACTGGGACGCCCCCGTGAGCGGGTCGCAGGGGGCCGAAGGCCACAGCGAGGTTCGAGAGCGGGGCTCGCGCCGCCCAGACGCCCAACTGAAAGGCATAGAATTCGCCCGCTGCCGCCGCGCCACGGAACGGCCCTCCGGGCCCGCGCCGGACCCATAGCGCCGGCACGTCCGTGGTCATCCTGATCGGCCGGCTGCGGTCCTCGGGAAACACGAGGTAGGGGGCCCGCGGGTACCGCGCGAGCAAGGCCCGCGTCTCGGCGCGGGTGGCGATGACTTCCATGGGATAGGGGCTGTCGAACGCATCCACCGACTCGAACGCGACCGTGCGTGCGCGGGCGAACCGTGACGGCCGCGGCGATACGGAGCCGAGGTTGGCCAGTCCATGCTTGCTCAGCCACGCGGAGTCGGCCGTCGGCTGCGGCGGCGCATACGTCAGGCGCGGATACGGCGAGCGATAGTTCCCGACGTAGCGCAGATAGTAGACGTAGTAGGTGCCGGCGCCGCTGGTCGGCTGAAAGACGATGTCGCCGAACTCCCGGTTCACCTCGACGCGCGCCACGTTCTTGACCCGCGCTCCGGTCCGCGCGTCCACGACGAACACGTCCTTGCGCCCAGGATCGGCATCACGCCGGCGCCACGGCACTCGCGCCCAGACGGCGTCCGCGGGGCCGAGCACCCGAACGACCGCGCGTTGATTGCCAGCGGAGTCCGGGTCCCATGTGCCGACCGAGTGCGGCACGTCCTGGGCGCTCAGCGCGGAGGCGAGGCTCAGCACGATCAGCGCAGTAAGGAAAAGCGCTGCCGCGCGGGGCGTGCGCATCGTCTGCGGGTTGCGAGCGTTCATGGTAGGTTCCACCCGTCCGAGCTACGAAATACTCGCGCGTTGCGCGCTTCACCGGAAGGGCATTCGTGACCAACCGCCGGGAATTCGTGTCGTCGCTCGTCGCCGCTGGCATTCTCGTCCCTGCCGGGCGTCTTGCCGTCTTGGGGTCGGGCAGGGTATGGCCTTCCCCCGTGGCGCTGCCGACTGCCACCCAACTTCGCTGGCAAGACCTCGAGGTGGGCATGTTCGTCCACTTCGGGCCGGCCACCTGGATGGGCCGTGAGAGCGGCAGCCAGGCGCCGCCGCCCGCGTCCCTCGCCCTGGACATTGACACGGACCAGTGGGTGAGCGTCGCGCGGGACCTGGGCGCCCGCTACGTGGTGATGGTCGCCAAGCATCAGGAGGGCTTCTGCATGTGGCCGACCCAGACGACCGACTACGGCATCCTCAGCACGCCGTGGAAGGGCGGGCACGGCGACGTGATGGCCGATCTCGCCGCCTCGTGCCGGCGCGCCGGCCTCGGGCTGGGTGTGTACCTCTCGCCGCGCGACGACAGCTTCGGCGCGGGCGTGCAGGGGAAGTGCGACTCTCCCGGGAAGCAGGCGATGTACAATGTTTTCTACCGCCAGCAGCTCACCGAGCTGCTCACGCGCTACGGCGACATGACGGAGGTCTGGTTCGACGGCAGCATCGTCGTGCCGGTGGCGGACATCCTGGCGGCCTACGCGCCGAACGCGATGATCTTCCAGGGACCGCAGGCCACGATCCGCTGGGTCGGCAACGAGGACGGATTCGCACCGTATCCGTCGTGGGATGCGCTTTCGGCGCGCGACGCGGCTACCGGGATCGCGACGGCCAAGNNGAGGAGGCGAGCCTGCTCACCCTCGACGCGCTGCTCGAGATCTACTACCGCTCCGTGGGCCGGGGCTCGCAGCTCCTGCTCAACATGGCGCCGGAGCCCTCCGGGCACATTCCGGAGGCCGATGCGGCACGCGCGAAGGAACTCGGCGACGCGGTGCGGGGCCGCTTCGGCCGGAGCGTGGGGGAGACGCCCGGCTCGGGGCAACAGGTGACGCTGCGGCTTCGGTCACCCGCGCTCGTGGACCACGTCATCGTCGAGGAGGACCTGGCCGGCGGGGAGCGCGTGCGGGCCTACCGGCTGGAAGGGCGGCGCGCCGGCGCGTGGTTGCGGCTAGGCGAGGGAACGTCTATCGGCCACAAGCGCATCCAGCCCGTGCGGCCGGCGCGGGTGGACGCGATCCGCCTCGTCGTGACCGAGAGCGGGGGGGCACCTCGGATCCGGCGCCTGGCGGCGTTCGCCACCGGCGCAGCGCCGCCCGCGACGTGGAACGATCCGGGGCCGCGCTGACGCCGTGAGGAGGCGCTTGAGGGACACAGATCAGATCGGAGGCTCTGTACCATGACAGGCGCAGAAGGTGCGGCGGCAGCCGCCGCGATGATGCAGGTCATCAAGGCGTCAGGTGCTGTGGTGCGCGTGGAGGGCGAGATGTTCCTCCGCCTGGTGGGCCGGCAGGAGGAGCCGCTCGTCATCCGTGCGCGCGGCGGCTTTCTGGAAGCCAAGTGGCAGTACCTGACGAGCTTCAAGGGCTTCGTGTTCTTTGCGAAGTCCGGCGAGCCGCTTCCGCTGCCCGGCCGGGCGGAGGTGCTGGAGGCCAAGAAGATCTGGGTGCCGGGCTAGGCGCCGGGACGCCGGAGGCCTAGACGCCCGCCGCCTTCCAGCGCACGAAGCCCTCGATGGCCTCGTACTCCGCGAGGCCGAGCCGGTCGTAGAGGCGCGCCGCCTCGCGGTTCCGCACCTCGGCCCGCTGCCAGAACTCCCGCTCGTCGGGCCCCGGGAACATCGCGCGGTCCTTCTGCGACTGATGCTTGAAGATCGCGTCGCGCTTCCGCACGACTTCCGGCGGGCTCAGCGGCACGGCCATGTCCATCCGCTCGGGCTCCCACTCCTGCCACGCGCCCCGGTACAGCCACACCTCGCACGCCGTGAACCACGGCTCGCCCTTCACGCGGTCGAAGGCGGCGCGCAGCGCATGCCAGCAGAGGCGGTGCGTCCCATGCGGGTCGGTGAGGTCGCCGGCCGCGTAGATCTGGTGCGGCTCGATCTTCTCGAGCAGGGCGACGATCAGCGCGACGTCCCGCTCGCCCGGCG
The DNA here is from genome assembly GCA_003157095.1 of Gemmatimonadota bacterium. Classification (GTDB taxonomy): domain Bacteria; phylum Gemmatimonadota; class Gemmatimonadetes; order Gemmatimonadales; family JACORV01; genus Fen-1245. The sequence goes on from PMIK01000151.1 coordinate 14,085, forward strand.
GGAGCTTCCGCACCGTGCCGGTCTCGTAGAACGGCAGATCGAGGAAATGCAGGTTCGCTACCGCCAGGCCGCAGGCGCGGGCGGCGGCCCGCGCCTCGCCGCGCCGGATCAGCGTCTTGATCTTGCGCACCTCGGGGCTGTCAATCTGCCCCGGCCGCTTGCGGCGTAGCTGGTCCTCGATGTGGCGCTCGATCCGCGCGGTCTCCTCCGGGTTGATGCCGAAGACGCGGCTGAAGTCGAGCGCGAACTCCGAGAAGCGGATGGCGTCGGCGTCGAACACCGCGAGGTTGCCTGATGTCTGATAGGCCACGTGGACCTCGTGGCCGTGCTCCTGCAGCCGGAGCAGCGTCCCGCCCATCGAGAGGACGTCGTCGTCCGGATGGGGCGAGAAGACCAGCACCCGCTTGGGGAAGACGGCGTCGGTGGGCCGGTCAATGTCGCCGGGGCGCTTCATCGCCTGCGGCTTGCCGCCGGGCCACCCGGTGACGGTCTCCGCCATCGCGCGGAAGATGTCCACGTTGATGTCGTAGGCGGGCCCCCGCTCGGCCACGAGGTCCTGGAGGCCGGCCTCGTTGTAGTCCTCTTCGGTCAGCTTGAGGATCGGCTTGTCGAGCTTGCGGGCCAGCCAGATCACCGCCTTGCGGATCGCGACGTCGTCCCACGCCACCGGCTCCAGGAGCCAGGGGCTCCGGAAACGCGTGAGGCCGGCCGCAGCCGCCGCGTCCGATACGAGCGACGCGTTGGGATGCTGCTGCAGGAAGCTGGCGGCGATGTGGGCGGTGACGGGCCCCTCGACCGCCTGCGCGACGACGTCGGCCTTGTGCTCGCCGAAGGCCATCAGGATCACGCGGCGCGCGTCCAGAATGGTGCCGACGCCCATCGTGATGGCCCGGCGCGGCACCAGGTCCAGTCCGAAGAAATCGCTCGCGGCGTCCCGGCGCGTCACGCGGTCGAGGGTGATCAGCCGGGTGCGGCTTTCTCGGGCCGAGCCCGGCTCGTTGAAGCCGATGTGCCCGGAGCGCCCGATGCCGAGGATCTGCAGGTCGAGCCCGCCGGCGTCCCGGATCGCCTCCTCATACGCGTCGGTGTACTCGTGCACCCGCTCCGCCGGCACCGTCCCGTCGGGGATGTGGACGCGCCGCGGATCAATATCCACGTGGTCGAACAGGTGCTCCCGCATGAAGCGGTGGTAGCTCTGGAGATCGTCGGGCGTGATCGGGTAATACTCGTCGAGGTTGAACGTCGTGACGCCCGCAAAGGACAGTCCCTCGTCGCGGTGGAGCCGGACCAGCTCCGCGTACACGCTGATCGGCGTGGAGCCCGTAGCGAGGCCGAGGACGCAGGGTCGGCCCTGCGAGGCCTGCCCGCGAATCAGCGCCGCGATCTCCCGCGCCACCGCGATGCTCGCCTGCTCCGCGTCCGGGAACACGCGGGTGGGGATCCGCTCGAGGGCCGGAGCGCCGCCGGCCACCGGTGCCGTCATGCTACGATGCCTCCTTGCCGCTGCTGCCCCAGACGAGAGGCAACAGGCGCGTGAGTCCGAGCGCGCTGACACCGAAGAACACCGTGAACGCGAGCGCCTGCGGCGTCCGGCCGTAGAGGAAACTCCCCACCCCGAAGAGCCCCGAGTAGATGAACACGCAGCCCAGGACCCAGCCCAGCAGCGAGAGGGAGAGACGGTCCGGCGAGCCTCCGACGCCGGCTTCCGCGCGGATCGCGCGCCAGCCGGGGCCCGCGGGCCGCACCAGCTTGTAGAACGACAGGAGGGTGCCGTGCTCCGTGGGACGCGTGAGGAACGTGACGGCCACCCACACCACGGTCGTCGTGAGCACGGTGATGACCAGCGACTTGTAGGCGGGCACGGCGTACCCGAGCTTCGAGGCCACGAAGAACCCCACGGCGACGACGAACGAGCTGCCCATCGCCGCCACTTCGCTCCAGGCGTTGATCCGCCACCAGAACCAGCGCAGCAGGTAGATCAGCCCCGTACCGGCGCCGACCGACAGGATCAGCGTGAACGCCCCCTTCGCGGTGTCGAGCGCGAAGGTGAACGACGCCGCCGCGACCATCAGCAACGCGGTGGTGATGCGGCCCACCAGCACGTAGTGCCGCTCGTCGCGACCCTGGTTGAGGAAGCGCCGGTAGAAGTCGTGCACCAGGTACGAGGTGCCCCAGTTGAGATGCGTCTCGATCGTGGAGCGGTACGCGGCCAGGGTGCCCGCGACCACCAGGCCGAGGAAGCCGGCGGGGAGGAACAGGAACATGGCCGGGTACGCCGTGTCGTTCCCGATCAGCCGCTGCTGCACGTGCGGAAACACCCGCGCGATGTCGGAGAGGTGCGGGAAGACGAGGGTGGAGGCCAGCGCCGTGATGATCCACGGCCACGGGCGCAGCGCGTAGTGCATCACGTTGAAGAACAGCGTGCCGGTCAGGGCGTCGCGCTCGCTCTTGGCGGCGAGCATCCGCTGGGCGATGTAGCTGCCGCCGCCCGGCTCCGCCCCGGGATACCACACCGACCACCACTGGATGGTGATGGGGATGATCAGGACGGCGAGGGCGACGTTCCAGTCGCCGAAGTCGGGCAGCAGGTTCAGGACCTTCGGGTCAATCCGGTGGAGCA
>PMIK01000283.1 GCA_003157095.1 Gemmatimonadota bacterium
GTGGCGGTGCCGACGGTGGAGCGGCTCGACGTGGTCGGGTTCTTCTGCTCGATCGCCACGGCCGGCGCGATACCCTCGATGGAATCCACGGCCGGCCGCGGCATGCGCTCGAGGAACTGCTTGGCGTAGGTGGACAGCGATTCGATGTAACGGCGCTGCCCCTCGGCGTAGATGGTGTCGAAGGCGAGGGACGACTTCCCCGATCCCGAAGGGCCGGTCAGCACGATGAAGGCGCCGTGGGGCAGCGCGAGCGTGAAGCCCCGAAGGTTGTGCTGGCGGGCACCGCGGACGACGAGCGATCTCATGAGCCGCGCGAAGGCTACTGGAATGGGCGCAGGATGGCCAGCGGGGCAGGGGACACATAGCTTTCCGGCCACATGGCGTCGCTGCTCTCGCCGCGCTTCTTCAAGCGCGGTCTCGAGTTTTTCGCGCTCGCCTCCGTCATCGCCCTGGTCGCGCTGCTCATCTACGGCAACAGCTGGCGGGCGTCGTGGGAGGCCGTGGAGCGCCTCAAGGTGGGCTGGGCGCTGGCAGCGCTCGGCCTCGCGTCGTTCGACTGGTGGGGCGGCGGCATCCGCATCTGGCTGCTGGCCAAGTTCCTCTACCGGCCGGTCCGCTACGGCGGGATGGTGCTGGCGGCGGGGCTCAACACGTGGGGCGGCTACCTGACGCCGTCGCAGACCGGCGGCGGCCCGACGATGATCTGGGCGATGCACCGCGCGGGCGTTCCCGTGCCGGAAGCGACGATCGCCACGTTCATGAGCTTCGTCGGGACGGTGGTGTTCTTCGCCATCGCGGGGCCGGCGGCGATCCTGCTCGGCGCGGGCCGGTCGCTCAAGGCGCACGGGGTGCCCCTCCTCCACCTGTCGCTGTACGACGTCTTCAAGGTCAGCGCGTGGGGGTTCGTGCTGACCGGCGGGCTGCACCTCTTCGTGCTCCTCTTTCCGGGACAGGCCCGGCGGCTGATCCACTGGGTCATCGGCTGGTTGGAGCGGCACGGGGGCGCGCGGATCGCGGGGCGCATGGCCGTGCTGCGCGAGGGCATTGACCGGATGCAGGAATGCGTGGTCAAGTTCCTGAGCCCAGCCGGGTGGCTGGCTATGCTCGGCGGCGTCGTGACCTCGTCGCTGGCCCACGCCAACAAGCTCCTGGCGGGCTACGTGGTGCTGCGCGCCCTCGGCATTCACGCGAACCTGAGTGACGTGCTGCTGGTCCAGACGACGATCGCGTTCCTGCTCTACTTCGCGCCCACGCCCGGAGGCTCCGGCGCGGCGGAGGCGCTATCGGCGGCGCTGATGAGCGTATACGTGCCGAGAGCGCTGCTGCCGATCTACACCCTGCTGTGGCGGTTCACGGTGAGCTATGCGACCGTGATCTTCGGCTCGTTCATCTTCTTCAAGCTGCTGCACGGCAGCCTGGAGAAGTCCGAGGTCGCTGCGGAGACGGTCCCCGCCTCATGACCGCGCCGCTCCACGAAGAGGAAGCGCTCGGCAAGCCATACGACGCCGCCCTGATGCGGCGCCTGCTGCGCTACCTCCGGCCCTACGCCTGGATGACCCTGGGCGCCATCGCCATGCTGCTCGGCTCGGCGCTGCTCCAGCTGGCGGGGCCGTACCTCACCCAGGTCGCGATAGACCGCGCGATTCCGGCCAAGGACCTGCACCTCATCCTGGTGCTCGGCCTGGCGATGGCCGCCGCGCTCCTCGCCGAGTTCGCGCTGGAGTACGGCCAGACCGTGCTCACCGCCTTCATCGGCCAGCGGGTGATGGTGGACCTGCGGCTCGAGATCTTCATCAAGCTGCAGCGCCTGCCCATCCCCTTCTACGACCGGAACCCGGTGGGCCGGTTGATGACCCGCGTCACCAGCGACGTGGAGACGCTGAACGACCTGTTCACCGGCGGCGTGGTGGCGCTGTTCGGCGACGTGTTCACGCTGCTGGTGATCATGATCTGGATGCTGGTCGTGGACTTCAGGCTGGCGCTGGTTTCCTTCGCCGTGATCCCGTTCGTGTTCGCGGCCGCGCGGCTTTTTCAGTCCACGGTGCGGCGCGCCTACCGTGACATCCGGGTCAAGCTCGCCCGCATCAACGCATTCCTCCAGGAGCACTTGTCGGGGATGCGGGTGGTCCAGCTGTTCGGGCGCGAGGCACAGTCGGCCGAGCGATTCGACGCGGTCAACCGGGCGCACCTCGACGCGAATCTCGAGTCCATCGTCGCCTACGCACTGTTCTTTCCGGCGATCGAAGTGCTCACCTCGGTGGCGCTGGCGAGCATCCTGCTCTACGGCGGTGGCCGGGTGCTGGGACACACGCTCACGGTCGGCGTGCTCGCGGCCTTCCTCCAGTTGGCGCGGCGGTTCTTCCGGCCGCTCCAGGACCTCTCGGAGAAGTACAACATCATCCAGTCGGCGATGGCGTCGTCAGAGCGGGTGTTCCGGCTGCTCGACACCCCGGAGACGGTGCGGGACGCGGCGCACCCGGTGCGGCTGCCGGCGCCGGTGCGCGGCACGGTCGCGTTCGAGCATGTGTGGTTCCGTTATCCGGCGGCGGACGGGAAGGAGCGCGGGGACGAGGACTGGGTGCTGCGCGACGTGTCGTTCGAGGCCCGGCCCGGGGAGACCGTGGCGATCGTGGGCCACACCGGGGCTGGAAAGACGACGATCATCAACCTGCTGCTGCGCTTCTACGACGTCGAGCGGGGGCGCATCACGGTGGACGGGGTGGACGTGCGGGAGATCGCCCAGCAGGAGCTGCGCGGCCTGATCGGCCTCGTACAGCAGGACGTCTTCCTGTTTACCGGCGACCTGTCGTCCAACATCCGCCTCGGCGCCTCCCTCCCCGACGCGGCGGTGGAGGCGGCCGCACGCCGGGTCGGCGCGCATCGGTTCATCGAGCGGCTCCCGGGGCGCTACGCGCACCGGCTGGGCGAGCGGGGGCAGAACGTGTCGGTGGGCGAGCGCCAGCTCCTCGCGTTCGCGCGCGCCCTCGCGGTGGACCCCGCGATCCTGGTCCTCGACGAGGCCACCAGCTCGGTGGACACNNGTGATCGCGCACCGTCTCTCGACCGTCCAGCACGCGAACACGATCCTGGTGCTCCACCACGGTGTGATCCGGGAGCGTGGCAGTCACCGGGAGCTGCTGGCGGCGGGCGGCCTGTACGGGCGGCTCTATCAGCTCCAACTGGGCGCGGGCCTCGCCGAGGTGC
>PMIK01000286.1 GCA_003157095.1 Gemmatimonadota bacterium
CGAGCCGGCGGCCGAAGAGGAGGCAGGCGTCGTCCCAATCGAGTCGCTCGCCCCCGACGAGCCGGCGGCCGCGGAACTCCCGGCGGACGGCTCCGGCGTGGTCTCGATCGAGTTGCTGCTCTACCGCGGCTCTGCCGCACTCAAGCATGCGCTCGCGCTGCGGTCCGAACTCGAGGCGCTGCTCGCCGCCCGGAACGGCGGATCGCAACGGGCCGGGGAGCTGCTTCGCGAGGTGTTCGATCTGGTCCAGCTTGGACTCGGCGCCGAGCGCTAGTCCGAACGCGCCAGCCTCCGCGGGCCACGGGCGGGTCTGGCTGGGGCTGCTCGGCATGGTCGTTTCCCTCGCCTTCCTGTACTGGGCGCTGCGGGGCGTCCGCCCCGGGGAGTTCTTCGCCGATCTCGAGAGCGCCAACATCTGGCTGTATCTGACGTCGGTGCTCCTCGCGACCCTCACCTTTCCCGCGCGCGCCTTCCGATGGCGCATCATCCTCGCGTCCGGGGGCTCGGCCGTGCGCTGGGCGCCGGTCTGGCACGCCACCGCCATCGGCTTCATGGCGACCAACCTGCTCCCCGCGCGGGCGGGCGAGTTGGCGCGGGCGTATGCGGCCTCGCGCTTCGTGCCGGTCCCGCTGCCCCGCTCGATCGGCTCGATCGCCGTGGAGCGGGTGTTCGACGGCCTCATCATCGTGCTGCTCCTCACCCTGGCGATCGCCACGTTCCATCTCGGCGTCGCCGAAGTGAGGGGCACGAGCATTTCGACCATCGCCGCGTGGACCGGCGCGCTGTTCATCCTTCTGCTCGGGCTCCTGTTCTTCCTGGTGCACGCGCCGCAGGAAGCCCTCGCGTGGCTCGCCGCGATCGTGCGCCGCGTCCTGCCGGAGCGCGCGGCCGAGTTCGTGGTGCGCGTGACGCGCTCTTTCATCGACGGGCTCACCATTCTCCGCTCGCCCCTCGATTTCGCCCGCGTCGTGGCGTGGTCGTTCGCCGTGTGGCTCATCAACGCGGCTGCCTTCTACACGGCCTTCATGGCGTTTCATCTCGGCCCGCTGCCGCTCACGTCGCCGCTGCTGCTGCAGGGCATCGTGGCGGTGGGCGTGGCCATTCCGGCCTCGCCGGGGTTCATCGGCGTGTTCGAGGGCACGGCGGTCTTCGCCCTCGGGCTCTACGGCGTCGCGCGCACGCCGGCGGCGAGCATGGCGCTCGGGACCCACATCGGCTGGTTCATCCCCATCACCGCGATCGGGCTGTGGCGGCTGGCGCGCTCCGGCCTGTCCCTCAAGGACATCACCAGAGGCGAGGCGGCGGCGTGAGAGCGCGGGTCCGCGCCAGGGCGCCGGCCAAGATCAACCTCTGGCTGCGGGTGTTCGGACGGGACAGCAACGGCTATCACGGCATTGAATCGCTGTTCCAGCTCATCGGCCTGGAGGACGACCTGGTGGTCGAGCCCGCGCCCGCGGGCGTGACGCTGACCGGCGCGCCGGCGTCGCTCGGCCCGGTCGAGGACAACCTCATCGTCCGCGCGGCGGCCCGCTTCCTCGCCGCCACGCGCCCCCACGGCGGCGTGGCGATCACGCTGACCAAGCGCATCCCGTGGAACGCGGGGCTGGGCGGCGCCTCGAGTGACGCAGCGGCCACGCTCGCCGCGATGAACCGGCTGTTCGGCTCCCCGCTGTCGGCCGGGGACCTGCTCGAGCTGGGGTCCGCGCTCGGCAGCGACGTTCCGTTCTTCCTGTCGGGCAGCACGCTCGCGCTGGGCTGGGGACGCGGCGAGCGGCTGCTCGCCTTCCCGCCCCTGCCGTCGCGCCCACTGCTCGTCGTGGCGCCGCCGGCCCCGGTCCGCACGGCGGATGCCTATGCCTGGATCGACAAGGATCGCGGCACCAGGGACACCGGGGAGTACGCCGCCGTCTTCTCGGACGACGCCTTCAGCAGCTGGGCGTCGGTGCGCGAGCACTCGCACAACGACTTCGAGGCGGTGGTCGCCGGCCACCTGCCCGAGATCGGCCACTGGCTCGACCGGCTGCGCGAAACCGAGGCGTTCCTGGTCCGCCTCGCCGGGAGCGGCGGCGCGATCGTCGCGCTGTTCGAGTCCGTGCCGGCCCGCGACGCCGCCTGGGCGGTGCTGGGCGCCGGCCCCGCGATGCTCCGCGCCGCCACGCTCACCGCACCGCCCCTCCTCGTGGACGACCAGTAGCCCAAGGCGACCCTCGAGATTGACGGCCATCACCTGAAGTTGGAGGACGTCGAACGCGTCGCCCGCGGGGAGATCGCGGAGGTGCGGCTCGCGCCCTCAGCGCAGGGCGCGTTGCAGACGGCGCGCCGGCTCATCGAGGATCGCGTCGCCCAGGGCGCGCGGGTGTACGGCGTCACGACCGGATTCGGCCGCCTGGCCGAGGTCGTGATCGGACCCGACCAGCGGCTGGCGCTGCAGCGCAACCTCATCCGCAGCCACGCGAGCGGGGCCGGGGCGGCCCTCGATCGCGCGGCCACACGGGCGCTGATGCTGCTCCGGGCGAACACGCTGGCACATGGCCACTCCGGCTGCAGCCCGCGCGTCGTGGAGTTGCTCCTCGATTGCCTCAACGCCGGCGTCCATCCCGTCGTGCCCGAGTTCGGCTCGGTGGGCGCGAGCGGCGACCTCGTTCCCCTGGCGCACCTGGCCCTCGTGCTGATCGGTGAGGGTGAAGCCGAGCATGGCGGACGCGTGGTGCCCGCGGCGGATGCGCTGCACGCGGCCCACCTCGCGCCGATCGAGCTCCAGGAGAAGGACGGGCTGTCACTGATCAACGGGACGCAATTCTGCACCGCTCTCGGCGTGCTGGCTCTGCTGGAGGCCGAACGCGCACTCGAGGCCCTGGAGGTGGCCGGCGCACTCTCGCTCGAGGGGCTGCGCGGCTCGCCGATCCCGTTCGACGCCGACATCCAGGCGGTGCGGCCGCACCAGGGACAGGCCGTGAGCGCGGGCCGGCTGCGCGCGCTGCTCGAGGGGAGCGAGATCCGCGAGTCGCACCGCCTCGGCGACCCGCGGCTCCAGGACGCCTACTCGCTCCGCTGCATGCCGCAAGTGCACGGTGCCGCGCGCGATGCCCTGGCCTACGTGCACCGCGTGCTCGAGATCGAGGTCAACAGCGCCACCGACAATCCGCTGGTCTTTCCGGAGAGCGGGCAGATCAAGAGCGGCGGGAACTTCCACGGACAGATCGTCGCACAGGCCCTGGATTTCCTGGCGATCGCGCTGGCGGACCTCGGCGCCATTTCCGAGCGGCGGGTCGAGCGCCTGCTCAATCCGGACGAGTCGGGCCTGCCCGCGTTCCTCGCGGTGCGCCCGGGCGTCGAGTCGGGGCTGATGACGCTCCACGTCACGGTGGCCGATCTGCTGACCGAGCTGCGGCTNNTGGTCCAGATCGTCGCCGTCGAGCTGGTCTGCGGCGCCGAGGCGATTGACCACCTGCGGCCGCTCCGGACCAGCCCGGCACTGGAACGCGCCTGGGCCCTGATCCGGGAGCGGGTGCCGAAGTTGACGGGGGACCGTGCGCTGGCGGCCGACGTGCGGCATATTGGCGACCTGGTGCGACAGGGCGTCTTTCGAGCCCCGTAGCCGCTCGCCGCGGGACGAGGCGTCGGAGGGAGGGCCGGCCCGATGACGACGCTGCTGGAACGACTGCGAGCGGCGCTCGCCCCGGACTATGAGATTGACCGCGAGCTGGCCAGCGGCGGGATGGGCGTGGTCTTCCTCGGCCGCGACGTCGCCCTCGACCGCCGCGTCGCCATCAAGATCATCAGGCCCGACCGGGCCACCGCCGTTGCCACCGAGCGCTTCGTCCGCGAGGCGCGGATCCTCGCCAGCATCAGCCATCCCAACTTGGTCCCGGTCCATCGGGCCGGCGAGTCGCACGGCTTCTTCTACTACGTCATGGACTTCCTCGAGGCGGAAACGCTCGCCGAGCGGCTCGGCCGCGGACCGTTCCCGCCGGAACAGGCCGTGGCGCTCGGCCGGGACATCCTCGCCGCGCTCGAGGCCGTCCATCGCCGCGAGATCGTGCACCGCGATGTGAAGCCGGGGAACATCTTCCTCCTCGATGGCCGGGCGGTGATCGGTGACTTGGGCGTTGCCAAAGCCGCCGGCGACGGCGCCGCGCCGCTCACCGATGCGGGCAAGGCGATGGGCAGCCCCGGCTACATGGCGCCCGAGCAGATGGCGGGGCGCGACGTCACGTCGGCCACCGATCTCTTCGCGGTCGGGCTCGTGCTGTACGAGGCGCTCACCGGCAGGGAATGGGCGTTCGCGACCGATCCGGCGCGCGGCGACTGGTCGGGGGTGCCTCGCAATCTCGTGGCTCCGCTGCAGCGCGCGCTGGCTTGGTCCGCGGACGAGCGGTGGCAGACCGCGGCCGAGTTTCGCGCGGCGCTGGAGCGCCCCGCCGGACGGAGCCAGCGGCGCACGCTGATCTGGGCCGCGCTCGGTGTCGCGTTCGTCGCCGTCGCGTCGTTGGTGCTCACCCGGCTGGGCGGCGTGCCGCACGGCGGCGCGCACCCGAGCGTGCTGCGGATCTACGTCCGGCCGTTCGCGGTTCGCCCGCTCGCCATGCGCTGGCTCGGCGACTCGCTGCCCGCGGCGCTGGTCCGCGGCGTCGGCGGGGCGCCCGACTTCTCCGTGACGGCCTCGCCCGCCGCGGCCCTGTCACCGAGCGCCGGGCTGGTCCTGGAAGGCACCGCCGAGGTGCTCGGCACGGGCATGCTCCGGCTGGCGCTCAGGTCCGACAGCGCGGCGGACGGCCCGGCCCGCATCAACCTCGCGGTGAGCGGCCCGGTGGCGCAGTGGCAGCAGCTCGCCGACTCCCTCAGCTACCGGCTGCTGCTCGCCATCTGGAGCGGCGAGGGCGGCAAGCTCGCCGCCGACCTTCCGGTGCTGGCACTGCCCGACACCCGCGCGGGAATCCTCGCCTGGATGGAAGCCGAGCGGCTGTTCGGGTCCGCGCAGTGGGAGGCGGCGTATGCCGCGTACCGGCGGGCCATCGTCGTGGATTCCACCTGCCTGCTCTGCCGAGTGCGGCTCACCGATGTCGGACGCTGGCTGGGGCTCGACCAGGACAGCAGCGAGACGCGCCGCTATCGGACGGCGCTGGACTCGTTTCCACCGCATTATCGGCGCCTGATCGAAGCCAGCTTCGCGCCGCACGGGCAACGCTTCGTCCTGCTCCGCGACGCCACCGAGCGCGCCGGCGACTTCGGCCTGGCCTGGTTCATCGAGGGGGACGAGATCTTCCATCGGGGCCCGCTCGATGGCTACGCGCGCCGCGAGGCGTACAGCGCGATGAAACGGGCGACCGAGCTATGGCCCGACTTCGCGCCGGCGTGGGAGCACCTCGCCTGGATCGCGATCGGCGAAGGGGAGTCCACCGCGGCGCGGCAGGCGCTGGACAGCCTCCAGCGGCTCAGTCCCGGCGGCGACGCCTTCTCGGCGGCGCTGCGCGCCCTCCTCGAGGTGGGCTATCGCTGGCGCTTTGCGCCCGAGCGCGAAGCGGCGGCGTTCACCGACGGCCTGCTCCGCTCTGCGACGGTGGCCGGCTACGCGAACCTGGGTGCCGGCGCGCGCTACCAGCTGACGTTCGACGCGCCGCGCGGCGCCGTGTACATCGGAGAGCGGTTCGAGAAGCTCGGGCGGCCCGACCTCGAGACCCCGGGCCTGCTGGCCCAGATCTACGGCTTCGTCGCGCTGGGCCAGATGGACTCCGCCCGCGCCGCCGCGGCGCGCCTCGTGGCCCACAGCTCGGAGCCCGGCGTCGAGCTGTTCCTGGCCGAGCTGCCGGTCGCGCTGCTCATCGCCGACTCGGCAACGGCGCCGGACATCCGGCGCCAGTGGGCGGCCGTGACTCGCGATCTCGACGCCGACACGCGTACTGGTGGGGTCGATGCTCGCC
>PMIK01000285.1:0-33966 GCA_003157095.1 Gemmatimonadota bacterium
GGCGCCGCTGCTTGTCGAGCGGGGGGCCAATATGGTTGGCGGCTGTTGCGGCACGACGCCGGCGCACATCGAGGCCATCGCGGCTGCGGTCGACTCCCTGCCGCCACGGCGCGTTCCCTCGCCGCCGCCGTATACCCGGCTCGCCGGACTTGAGCCGCTGACCATCGGGCCCGATTCGCTGTTCGTGAACGTGGGCGAGCGCACCAACGTGACCGGCTCCGCGAAGTTCGCCGAGCTGGTCAAGCGCGGCGACTACGAGGCGGCGGTCGAGGTGGCGCGCGAGCAGGTCGAGAACGGCGCGCAGATCATTGACGTCAACATGGACGAGGCGCTGCTCGACTCGGCCGTGGCGATGCGGACGTTCTTGAACCTCGTCGCCGCCGAACCCGACATAGCCAAGCTCCCGATCATGGTCGATTCCTCGAAATGGGAGGTGATCGAGACCGGGCTCNNGCCGCGGTGGTCGTGATGGCCTTCGACGAGTTGGGGCAGGCCGACACCTACGAGCGCCGCGTCGGCATTCTCACCCGCGCCTATCGCGCGCTGACCGAGCAGGTGGGCTTTGCGCCCGAGGACATCATCCTCGATCCCAACATTTTCCCGGTCGGGACGGGGATGGCCGAGCACGCCGGCTACGCGATGGACTACCTCCGTGCCTGCCGCACGATCAAGGAGACGCTGCCCCGCGCCCTCGTGTCCGGAGGCGTGAGCAACCTCTCGTTCTCCTTCCGCGGCAACGCGGCCGTCCGNNTCGCCGTGGAGGACGTGCTGTTCAACCGCCGCGACGATGCGACGGAGCGCCTCATCGCCCTGGCGGAGCACGTGACCGGCGGGCCGAAGGAGGTGGCGACGGCGCTGGAGTGGCGGGCCTGGCCCGTCGAGCGACGGCTCGCCCACGCGCTGGTCCAGGGCATCCTCGACCACGTGGAGAGCGACACCGAGGAGGCGCGCCGGGCACGCAACCGCGCCATCGAAGTGATCGAGGGTCCGCTGATGGATGGGATGAACGTCGTCGGCGACCTGTTCGGTGCCGGCAGGATGTTCCTCCCCCAGGTGGTGAAGAGCGCCCGCGTGATGAAGAAGGCGGTGGCCTACCTGGTGCCGTTCATCGAGCGCGAGCGCGCCGCCGGAGGCGAGCCGCCGCGCCCCAAGGGAACCATCGTGCTGGCCACGGTGAAGGGCGACGTGCACGACATCGGGAAGAACATCGTGGGCGTGGTGTTGCGCTGCAACAACTACGAGGTGGTGGATCTCGGCGTCATGGTACCCGCCGCGACGATCCTGGAGACGGCGCGCCGCGTGAAGGCCGACGCCATCGGCCTCAGTGGCCTGATCACGCCGTCGCTGGACGAGATGGTGCATACGGCGAAGGAAATGGAGCGCGAGGGCTTCACCCTCCCGCTGCTGATCGGCGGCGCCACGACCTCCAGGGTCCACACGGCGGTCCGCATCGAGCCCGCCTACCACGGCCCGACGGTGCACGTGCTCGACGCGTCCCGCAGCGTGGGCGTGGTGTCGAGCCTGCTCAGTGATCAGAAGCGCGACGTCTTCGTGGCGGGCGTGCGACAGGAATACGTCCGGTTGCGCCGCGAGCACGGGGAGCGGAGGGCCCAGGAGCGCCTGGTGAAGATCGCCGAGGCCCGCCGCAACAAGCTCGCACTGGCATGGGAGGGCTACTGCCCGCCGCAGCCCCGGATGGATGGCGTCCACGCCCTCAACGACTATCCGCTCGCGGAATTGCGGGAGACGGTGGACTGGACGCCCTTCTTCGCCGCCTGGGAGATGCGGGGCAAGTACCCGGACATCTTCGCCGACCCCGCGAAGGGGGCCGAGGCCCGGCGCCTGTTCGACGACGCCCAGCGCCTGCTCGAGCGCATCATCGCCGAGCGGCGGCTGCGTGCGCGGGCGGTGTTCGGGCTGTTCCCCGCCAACAGCGTCGGCGACGACGACATCGAGATCTACGCCGATCGCGGCCGGAGCCGCGTGCTCACGGTGCTCCACCACCTGCGCCAGCAGATGGAGCGCCCCCCCGGCCGCCCCAACCTGTGCCTGGCCGACTACGTCGCGCCGCGCGACTCGGGCCTGCCGGACTGGATCGGCGCCTTCGCGGTCACGGCGGGCCTCGGGGTGGACGAGTTGTGCGCCGAGTTCGAGCGGTCGCACGACGACTATTCGGCGATTCTCGCCAAGGCCCTCTCGGACCGGCTCGCCGAGTCGCTGGCGGAGCGGCTCCACCAGCGGGTGCGCCGCGAGTTCTGGGGCTATGCGCCCGACGAGGCGCTGGACGGCGCGGCGCTGATCGCGGAGCGCTACGTCGGCATCCGGCCGGCGCCGGGCTATCCCGCGTGCCCGGACCACACCGAGAAGGGCGCCCTGTTCGCCCTGCTCGACGCCGCGAGTCGCGCCGGGATCACCCTGACCGAGAGCTATGCGATGTGGCCGGCGGCTTCGGTCAGCGGGTGGTACTTCGCCAACCCCAAGGCGGCGTACTTCGGCCTGGGCAAAATCGGCCGCGACCAGGCCCACGACTACGCCCGGCGCAAGGGGATGGACGTGCGGGCGACGGAGCGGTGGCTGTCGCCCGTCCTGGGATACGACCCCGATGCCTGAGCGCACGCTGCGGGACCTGATCGCCGACCGGCGGGTGCATCTGTTCGACGGCGCCATGGGGACGATGCTGTACGCCAAGGGCGTCTTCATCAACGTGTGCTATGACGAGTTGAACCTGAAAGCGCCCGACCTGGTGCAGGAGATTCACCAGGCGTACGTGAAGGCCGGAGCGGAGATCCTCGAGACCAATACCTTCGGCGCCAACCCGGTGAAGCTGGGTCACTACGGGCTGGTGGAGGAAACGTACGCGATCAACCGCCGTGCGGCCGAACTCGCGCGCGCGGCGGCCGGCACCCGGGCCCTGGTCGCCGGTGCGATCGGGCCGCTCGGCATCCGGCTCGAGCCGTTCGGCGAAACCTCGCGCGTCGAGGCCTTCGAGCTGTTCAAGACGCAGGCCCAGGGATTGCTGGAGGGCGGCGTGCACGGTTTCGTGCTCGAGACCTTCTCGGACCTCGACGAGATCCACGAGGCGCTGCGCGCCGTGCGCGCGATCTCGGATCTGCCGGTATTCGCCCAGATGACGATTCAGGAGGACGGCGCCACGGCGTACGGCCACGACCCCGAGTCGCTCGCCCGGGCGCTCGACGAGTACGGCGCCGACGTGATCGGGCTCAACTGCTCGGTGGGCCCCCAGGGCATGCTCGAGGCCATCGAGCGGATGGCGCGCGTCACCTCCCGACCTCTGTCGGCGCAGCCCAACGCGGGCCTGCCGCGCCAGGTCGGCGACCGCAAGATCTACATGGCGTCGCCGGAGTACACCGGCGAGTATGCCAAGCGGCTGGTAGAAGCGGGCGCCCGCTTCGTGGGAGGCTGCTGCGGCACCACGCCGGAGCACATCAAGACCGTGGCCGCCTATGTGCAGAGCGTGTCGCCCCGGCAGATCATCGCCGTATCCACGGAGCCGGTGGTGGCGCCTACCGGCGTCGAGCCCGTCCCGCTGGGCGAGCGGTCGCGTTGGGGCAAGAAGCTCGCCGCCGGGGCGTTTCTCACCACCGTCGAGATCGTCCCTCCCCGGGGAGTGGATCCGGGCGCAATGCTGGCTGGGGCGCGGCTCCTCCATGATGCTGGAGTGGACGCGATCAACGTGCCCGACGGACCGCGCGCCCAGAGCCGGATGGGCGCGCTGATGAGCGCACTGCTGATCGAGCGCGAGGTCGGCATCGAAACGGTCATCCACTACTGCTGCCGCGACCGCAACCTGCTGTCCATGCTGTCGGACCTGCTCGGCGCTGCCGCGCACCGGCTCCGGAACCTCCTGATCGTAACGGGCGACCCGCCGAAGATGGGGCCTTACCCCGAAGCGACGGGGGTCTTCGACATTGACTCGATCGGCCTGACCAACCTGGTGCACCGCCTGAATCACGGGCTTGATCCGGGCAACAATCCGATCGGCGCCCCCACCGCGTTCGTGATCGGCGTGGGCGTGAACCCGGCGGCGGTGGACCCCGACCGGGAGTTGCGGCGCTTCGCGTGGAAGGTGGATGCGGGGGCCGAGTTCGCGATGACGCAGCCGGTGTTCGATCCGGAGCAGCTCGAGCGGTTCCTGGCCAGGGCCGAGGGCTTCCGGATCCCGGTCATCGCCGGCATCTGGCCCCTGGTGTCGCTGCGCAACGCCGAGTTCCTGGCCAACGAGGTCCCCGGCGTGTCGGTGCCGGCCGAGGTGATCGGTCGCATGCGGCGCGCCCAGGAGCGGGGCAAGGAAGCGGCGCTGGCAGAGGGCGTCGCGATCGCCCGGGAGATGCTCCAGCGGATCCGGCCCATGGTCCAGGGGGCACAGGTCAGCGCGCCCTTCGGCCGCGTGCCGGTGGCCCTCGAGGTGTTCGCCTAGTCGGGCTGCCGTCGCCGCTGCCGGGCCGCTGCAATCCGTTGCACACACTGTGACATGGCGCTGCATCCTTTCCCCGCCCTGTCCCTCGCTCGCTCTTTGCAGTAAACTGCGGTACAAGGACTTAGCGACAAGGCAGCCACCGGCACGGACATTGCTTTTCAACGGCTCCGACGATCTCCTCTGCGACCCGATCCTGCGAGTGCGAGTCTCCATGCGACGACTCGACGGTGGCCGGCTTCACGATCTTCGAAGCCATCCTGGTCATCCTTATCATCTTCGTCGTGGTCGCCAGCCTGATACCCAAGGTCAACCAGACCCTGGGGCATGGCCGGGTGAACAGCTCGGCGAACGTCATAGCCGCCGAGTTCCTGCTGTCGCAGTCCCTGGCCGCCCGGCAGCATACGCCGGTGATCATCGCGATCGACGCGTCCACGCAGACGCTCACGATCAGCCAGCCGCCGCCGTCCAACACGGTGCTGCGGACCTACGCGTTCGACATCAACTCGGATTTCAAGCTCGCCGCCTTGTCCGCCATCCCGGCTTCGGTGCAGGTGATGCCGAACGGCACCGCCAATGCCTCGATGCTCGTCACGGTCGGCGGGACGGACTACTACCATCAGGTTCGTCTCACCCAGGCCGGACAGGTCCGCATCACCAGGTGAATCACCGGCATGCCGGGGGGTTCACGCTGGTGGAGATCATGATGGCGGTCATCATCTTCTCCATCGTGATTCTGTCGCTGGTCGGCCTGTCGTTTCAGGTAGCCAAGCACTCCACCCGCGCGACGGATCAGGCGCTCGGCATGGCGGCGCTCCTGGCCGAGGTGGACCTGGTGGTCGCCACGGCCTTCGACAGCCTGCCGAACCTCGCGGGCTGCGCTACCACCATCAGCGGCGTCAACAGCGTCGTCGGCTGCACCGCCGTCACGAGCCTCTCGCCGCGCCTGGATAGCATCCAGATCATCGTGACCACGTCGCTGCCCGGCGCCCGCCCCGACACGATCAACATGCAGCGGGGCAAGGAGCGTCGCCCCGTGCCCCTGCGGTGATGGGCGGCCCGCGGTGACCCGCGCACGCCAGGGGTTCGTGCTGGCGGAGTTGCTGGTGGCCATGCTCATCGCGGCCATCATCGGCGTATCCCTGACGCAGCTCGTCATCTCGCAATCGCGGTTCGTGGCGCTGCAGGGCGCGATCATGCAGGCGCGCGGCGGTGCGCGCGCGGCGCTGAACGTGATGGCGGCCGACCTGCGGATGGTGACGGACAGCGGCCTGGTGGCCGCTGCGCCCGATTCGGTGACGGTGCGGGTGCCGTACGCGTTCGGCGTGGCCTGCGCCCAGGCATCGGGCAATGTGACGGTAAGCCTGCTGCCGGCCGACTCCGCCACCTATTACTCGGCCACGGCGAGCGGCTACGCCTGGCGCGACACCACAGGCAGCTTCGTTTTCGTACAGCCGGTCACGGTTTCGGGCAGCTTCGGCTTCGTGTGCACTTGGCCCTACGTCAGCCCGTCAATCACTACGCTGAGCGCGCCCGGATGGTCTGCGCTTGCCGTGGCGGTGCCCAACGACCCGCGTCGGACGCCCCCCGGGCCGCCGCTGGGTACGGTCGTGTACCTTTACCAACTCGTGCAGTACGCCTTCGCTCCTTCGGGACAGCTGCCCGGCCGGACAGGCCTGTGGCGCACGGTGCTTTCGACCGGCCAGCGCGACGAATTGGTGGCGCCGTTCGATTCCAGCTCGGGATTCCAGTTCCTGGACAGCAGCCTCACGGCGCGCCCGACGCCACCGGCTAACCTCGACACGGTCAGAGGGCTTCGTCTGGTCCTGGTCGCCACCAGCGAGCAGCCACCGGAGGGCCGCGCCATGCCGATGCCGTTCAACCTCACGACGAATGTCGTCTTCCGGAATCATCCGTAGCCGCGCCGCCGACCGCGGCTTCGTCCTCGCCACGACGCTGCTCGTGACGACGCTCCTGACCGTCATGCTCGCGGCCTCATTCCTGCTGGTGTCGGCCGAGCAGCGCACGACCGATAACTCGTTCGGAACGGCGCGGGCGCTCGCGCTCGCGCAGGCCGGCCTGCAGAACTATCTCGCCCAGAACCGCGGGCTCTCCGACACCTCCAGCTACGACTCGAGCCGCGTCACGCTGGTCCTGGGCTACGCCGATGTCGTGGCCACCAAGCTGCGGCCCTCCGGCGCCGCCTCGGGCAGTTCTCTCGCGCTGTGGGTCGTTCGCTCCACCGGCGTCGCCACGAGCCCCGTGATGGCCGGCCAGACGCAGGGCTCGCGCACCATCGCCCAGTTCGCCCAGCTGAATCCGGGCGTTCTCCCGGCGCGCGCGGCGCTGGTCGCCCTCAATGGCGTGGTGATATCGGCGCCGCCGAGCGGCGGGTTCATGCCGTCCAACCCGGTGACCGGCCACGATCTCGGCGCCACCGGGGCCTGCGTCCCCCCTGGAGGCCTGGCGGCCGACACCTTCGCCGTCAGCGCGCCCAGCGGCTGGTATCAGGCGACCAACACGCAGCCCCCGGCCGGAGTCGGCGTAGAGACGTCGTTTCCCTCCTGGAGCAACCTGTACGACACGACGCACATTGACTGGGCCGGGTTGGTGGGAGGCAACTTCATCCCGGATTACACCATGCCGCCGGCGCCATGGCCGCCCCTCGGCAGCAGCAATTACTTGGTGGGCTACGTGGCCGGCGACGTCACCATTCCAACGGGACAGCGGCATGGCATGCTGGTGGTGACGGGGAATGTGACCATGGCCGCGAACGCCCACTGGGACGGGATCATCCTGGCTGGTGGCAGG
Organism: Gemmatimonadota bacterium; assembly: GCA_003157095.1. GTDB lineage: Bacteria > Gemmatimonadota > Gemmatimonadetes > Gemmatimonadales > JACORV01 > Fen-1245. The sequence goes on from PMIK01000285.1 coordinate 7,247, forward strand.
TTCAATCCCAACGCTACAGGCGTCATTCACGGCATGATCGTCACCGGACTCAACCTGGCGCTCGGCCACGCAGTGCCCGCAGACACCATCCAGGCCGGACAGGAGCGCGTTGGCTGGAGCTGGTGCTTCACGCAATTCTCCGTCAATGCCCTCTCCGCCCTCGTGCCCATGAAGAACACGTGGGCAGACACCTGGACCACGTACTGAGTCCTGCGGGCCATGCCGCCCGCCCACCGGAGCCTCCCGCCATGACCACCAGCGCCACGCCGCTCACCGTCCTCTCCGACGAAGAGGAGATGTTCCGCGAAGCCGTGCGCGGCTTCGCCGAGGAGCGGGTGCGGCCCTTGAGCCACCAGATGGACGAGAGCGGCGCGNNGCCCTGGGCGGCGCGGGCGGCACCTTCTTCCTCGCGGTGCTCGCCGTCGAGGCCTTGTCGCAGGTGGACGCCTCGGCGGCCATCCTGGTGGACGTCCAGAACACCCTGGTGAACAACTGCCTGCTGCGCTGGGCGAACGACGAGCAGAAAGGGCACTACCTCCCCAAGCTGGCCGCGGAGTGGGTGGGCGCCTACGCGCTCTCCGAGCCGGGAGCGGGGTCCGACGCCTTCGGACTCGAGACCCGCGCGGAGCGGCGCGGGGACCGCTGGGTCCTGAACGGCCGGAAGCTCTGGATCACCAACGGCGCGGAGGCGTCACTGTATGTCGTCTTCGCCAACGCCGATCCGGCGAAGGGCTACAAAGGCATCACGGCCTTCGTCGTCGAGCGCTCGTTCAAGGGCTTCGCGGTCGGCAAGAAGGAGAACAAGCTGGGCATCCGGGCGTCCAGCACGACCGAGCTGATCCTGGACGACTGCGAGGTGCCGGCCGAGAACGTCCTGGGCGACGTGGGCAAGGGCTACAAGGTATCCATCGAGACGCTGAATGAAGGGCGGATCGGCATCGGCGCCCAGATGATCGGCGTCGCGGCGGGCGCGCTGGCGGCAGCCATCGCGTACGGCAAGGAGCGCAAGCAGTTCGGCAAGCCGATCGTGGACTTCCAGGGGGTGCAATTCCAGCTGGCGCAGGCGGCCACCGAACTGGAGGCGGCCCGGTTGATGGTGTACAACGCCGCGCGGCTCAAGGACGCGGGCCAACCTTTCACGCAGCAGGCGGCGATGGCCAAGCTCTTTTCGTCGCAGGTGGCCGAGCGCGTGACCTCGCTGTGCGTCGAGCTGCTGGGCGGGTACGGCTACACCAAGGAGTACCCGGTCGAGAAGTTCTACCGCGACGCCAAGATCGGGACGATCTACGAGGGCACCAGCAACATGCAGCTCCAGACCATCGCCAAGCTGCTCTTGAAGTAGCCCGACCCCCGTTGACGGGAGCTGCCCGCCTCCTAATTTTCCCCTGCGGAAGCCACCCACCCGCGCGATGGCGGTCAGCTCGAGACCGTAGCCGGGATGGGTGGCTTGTCCGTTACAGGAGGAAGAGATGGCCGAGCCCACGAAGAGCGATGTCCTCAAGACCCCTGTGGTCCCGATTGACATTAAGCAGCACGACGTGCGCCCGCTGGTGGATGCGATGGCGGAGATGGCGTTCCAGGCGCGGAACCTGGGACGGGCCGCCCGCATCTACGATGCGATGCTGACCGACAAGGACTGTTCGGTGATCGTCTGCATGGCCGGCTCGCTGTGCTCGGCGGGCCTGCGGGACGTGTTCATCGATCTGATCGAGCATCGGATGGCCGACGCCATTGTCTCCACCGGCGCGAACATCGTGGACCAGGACTTCTTCGAGGCGCTGGGGTTCAGGCATTGGCGCGGCGACGTCCGGGCCGACGACGACCAACTGCGCCGCCTGGCGATCGACCGGATTTACGACACCTACATTGACGAGGACGAACTCAGGATCTGCGATGAGACGATGGCGAAGATCGCCGACGAGATGCTCGCCGCCGGCGGTCCCCGCGCCGTCAGCTCGCGGGAGTTCATCCGCGAAATGGGGGCCTGGCTCGAGCGCGAGCGCCCTGGCGCCCGGTCGGTCGTCACCGCCGCCTACCGGGCCGGCGTGCCCATCTTCGTCCCCGCCTTCTCCGACTGTTCGGCCGGGTTCGGCCTGGTCCACCACCAGGTGCACCACCCCGAGGGATTCATGGCCCTCGATTCCGCAGCCGATTTCCGCGAGCTCACGCAGCTCAAGCTGGCGGCGGGCCCGACCGGGCTCCTCATGGTCGGCGGCGGCGTGCCCAAGAACTTCGCGCAGGACGTGGTCGTGGCGGCCGAGGTGCTGGGCCACGACGTCGAGATGCACCGCTACGCGATCCAGATCACCGTGGCGGACGAGCGCGACGGCGCCCTGTCAGGCTCCACGCTGCGAGAAGCAAACTCGTGGGGGAAGGTGAAACTGGGTGAGGAGCAGATGGTCTACGCGGAGGCGACCGTCGCGCTGCCGCTGCTCGCGGGCTACGCCTACCACAAGGGCGCCTGGCGGGCGCGGGCGGAAAAGCGGTACGGCGCGCTGTTCGCGGCCGAAGCGGCGAAGCGCTAGGGGTGAGCCTGGAGAAGGCAGAAGTTCAGTAGAGTTGCGAGACGCCGAGTTGCGAGCGGTAGTGAGGATTCAGCTGGCAGAAGGAGTCGCGGCGTCGCTGAACTTCCGGAGCAGACCGTAGACCGTCCGCGCGCACTCGTCCACGGTCGCCTCGAGCTTGGCCAGCTCCTCGGGACGGCAGTACTCGAGCGAGACGGCCAGCTCCATGATGGCCTCGAGCTCGTGCAGCGAGGCTCGGGCGATGTCGAGGTGCTTCCGGAACTCCTTCGTCCCGCGACGGCTGGCCCCCTCAGCGATGTTCAGCGCGACACTATAGGAGGCGCGCCGCCATTGGTCGGCCAGGGCATTGGCCTCCGCGGCCGGCAGCCGGGAAATGGCGGCCTTGGACAGGACCGCGACCGATCTCGCGTGTTGCCACGCCTTGAGCTGCTTGAAATGCCCCACCCGGCCAAGATGGGGAGTCATGCCATGGGACAGTGATCGAATCTACGCAGTCCGTTCTCTCTCATTGCACCTCGACTCTCACTACCACTCGCAACTCGGCGTCTCGCAACTCATCTGCTGCTCTGATCCCTCAATTCTGCCTTCTCACCGCGGCGCAGGGTAATCATGGCCACCTGCGCCGCATGCCCGAGCCGGAACGGAATCCCCCAGTAGTTAGTGCCTGGATGGATGTAGAGGACGGAGCCATCCTGGACGTGCGAGCCCATCGCCAGCTCGAGGAAGGGGCTGGCGAGACACCACCCCCACCGCCGGAATCCCAATTGCCCCCAGTGGGTGTGGCCGCTCAGCGTGAGCGGTACGCGCCGTGCCGCGAGCGCGGGCCACAGCGCCGGGTTGTGCGCGAGCGCCAGCACAAAGCTGCCGTCCGGTACCCCGGCCAGCGCGCCGCCGATGTCGGGCGCAAGCTCTCCGCTCGTTCCGCCGGCGGGGTCGCCGGTGCCGACGACCGCGAAGCTGCCCCCCTCGCGATGCACGGTCACGCTGCGGTTCACCAGCAGGGTGAGCGGCAGAGCTTCGAGCCGAGCACGCAGCTCGGGCCAGCCGGAGTAGACCTCGTGATTGCCCGGAATGGCGAACACCCCGAGCGGCGCCTTGAGCGCCCCGAACGCCGCCGCGTACCGATCAACGTCGCGCGCGAAATCGTCCACCAGATCGCCGGTCACCGCGATCAGATCTGGCCGCTCCTCGCGCACGGCGCCCGCCACCCGGGCGAGAAACCGGCGTGACGTCTGGGGCCCGACGTGCAGATCGGAGATCTGCGCCACGGCCAGCCCTTCCATCCAGGCCGGAAGATCCGGCAACGTGACGACCAGCCGCCGGACCTCGAGCCGCCGGCTGCCGAGGTATCCGGCGAGCGCGGCCAGCAGCAACGCCGCCGCGGCGACGGCGAGCGCGGCGCGGGCCACCCCGCCGGCAACGGCGAACGGCAAACCCCCGAGCGCGGCCAGCGCGCCGACCGGCGCCAACAGCAGGACGAAGAACTGCGCGTACCACAGGGGACGGAAGACGAGCAGCCGGACCAGCGCGCCCGGGTAGATCCCCCGGGCGCGCGTCACGAGGAACACGCCCAGCGGGACCAGCGTGAACAGCACCCACAGGGATGCCGCAGTCCATCCGCCGCCGGGAAGCGCCGGCGCCGCGATCATCCCGACCACGGTCCAGCAGACCGTGAGGATCGCCAGTACCAGCACCACGAACACCGCGACTTGACGCCTGGCGCGCCGGGCCTCGGGCAGCCTCGTCTCGTTCCCGGTCATGGGCACCAAATGTACTGCCGCGGCCACCGCGGCCCGAAGCCATGGTTGAGGGGTCTCCCCGGACGCCGTACATTGATCGGCACATGGAGACTCGCGGGATCCGGCTGCATCGCCACCCGGCGATCGACTTGTCCGCGCTGGTCGGCGCCCTGGTGGTCGCCTTCCTATTCCTTCGGCTGGCCGGAGCGCACGCGGTGCACGTGCCGATCCCTGCCATCCCGGTCGCCTTCAACGCGGACTCCGCGTTCCTCACCACGCGCATCCTGAGCGAGAGCTTCGCCAGCCGGGTGACCGGCAGCGATCAGGCCCGCGACGCCGCGACCTACATCGCCGCGCGCTTCAAGACGCTGGGGCTCTCCGCGACTACGCAGCCGTTCCCGATCGTCGTGAAGGACAGGTTGCTGTCGGGCCGCAACGTGATCGCACAGAGCAAGGGAGCCGAGCCCGGGACCATCGTGCTCGTGGCTCACTACGATGGCCAGCCGACCTCCGACCAGTCGGCGGGAGACAATGCCTCGGGCGTTGCTACCCTGCTCGAGCTGGCCCGCGTCATCGAGCGGCTCGGCCATCGCCACCCGATCACCTACGTGACCACCGACGCCGAGGAGTGGGGGCTGGTGGGTGCGCGGACGTTCGTCGGCTCCCTCTCCGACCCCAGACAAGTGATCGCCGCCATCTCGCTCGACCACATCGAGAACGGGGTCGGCAAGGCGGTGAGCCTCAAGGGAGAAGGCCAGGACGACGACGACTATGCCCCGGTGTGGCTGCGCCGCGCGGCCGCCGACGCCTTCGCGGCGGGAGGCGTGCGCACCACCGACATCGGCACCCTGGAAGAGTGGGTCCACCGCGTGCTCGGCATTACGCTGACCGACCAGGGCCCGTTCATCGACGCCGACATTCCCGCCCTGGACCTGGGTGTGGAGTCGAAGAACCCGGAGTACGCCAGGTTCCTCTATCACACTCCCGGCGACCGTTGGGAAACCCTGAAGCCTGCGTCGTTTTCGCTTCTGGGCAATGGCACCGAGCGGCTGATCCTGGCCCTGGACGGAGCGCCCATTCCACGCGGCCCCGTGCACTATCTCGGGCTCGGCGACGAGCGAATGGTGACCGGCTTCTGGATCCTGCTGGCCGCGATCGCCTTGTTCGTGCCGCTCGCGATCGCGACCTGGGAGTCGTGGGTCGCGGCGCGTAGCGACCCGGCGTCGCGCGCGGCGATCCGGTCGGAGCTGGTGCGGGCGGGTGGGTGGTGGCTGATCGGACTCGCCGGGCTGCTCGCCCTCTGGGCGGCGGTGGTCGTCCACCTGCTGCCGGAGTACCAGGCATCTCCTGCCACCGTGCGTGATCCCTTCCTCTACACGACGCGGTGGGTTCCCATCCTGACGACCCTGCTGATCATGGTGCTGGTGGGGCTGCTCCTCGGCTCGCTCAGGAAGCAGCCGGGCCTCGTCGTGTCACACCCGCTCGCCGGCCGGGCTGCGGCCCTCTCCACCCTGGTCGTTGTCGCGGTGCTGACGCTCGTGCATAACCCCTTCGCGGCCGTCTGGCTCCTGGTGCTGCCCGCCTGGCTGTGGCCCTGGATCGGGCCGACGCGTCGCCCGCTCACCGGCGCCGCCAGCGTACTGATCGTTCTGGCCAGCGCCGTGCCACTCGTCGTCGCCATCGTTGTCATGGCGCGACCGCTCGACGTCGGGTCGGGGATCCTGTGGTACCTGTTCCTCCAGGCCGCCTACGTGACCTGGAACCCGCTCACGACCGTGATGTTCGTAGTGATGCTGCTCGCCGCGTTCCGGCTCTTGGGGACCGCGACGGCGCGCCTGATCCCCGCTGAGGGCGACTAGCCCGGTCCAACGCGCCGAGCAGGTCGCGCTCCAGCTCCTCCGGGCTCTCCAGTCCCACAGAGACCCGAATCAGACCATCAGTGATTCCCGCCGCGGCGCGCTCGTCGCTCGAGAGATGCGCGTGGGTCATTGACGCCGGGTGCTCGATCAACGTGTCGGTGCATCCGAGGCTCACCGCGCGCTTGCAGACCGTGAGGGCGTCGAGGAACCGGCGTCCCGCTTCGGCGCCGCCCCGAATGCCGAAGGCGATCATGGCCCCGAAGCCCAGCATCTGGCGGCTGGCCACCTCATGCCCCGGGTCATCCACCAGTCCCGGATAGCGCACCCACTCGATCTGCTTGTGCTGGGCCAGCTCGGCCGCGAGCCGCCGCGCCGTTTGTGACTCCCGCTCGACCCTGAGCCGCAGGGTCTTCACGCCCTGGAGCAGCAGCCAGGCATCGAAGGGACTCGGGACGGAACCCAACACCTTCTTCATCTGGTTGATCCGGCCCGCCAGCAGCTCGCGATCCGGGCTCACGACCACGCCCCCCACCACCGTTCCATGGCCGCCGAGGTACTTGGTGGAGGAGTGGACCACCAGGTCCGCGCCTAACCCGAGCGGTCTCTGGAGCACGGGGGTCGCGAAGGTGTTGTCCACCATCAGCCGCGCGCCGACCGCCTTGGCCACCGCAGCCGCGTGCGCCAGGTCCACGATGTCGAGCGTGGGGTTGGCGGGCGTCTCGACGACAACCAGCCGGGTGCGGGGCCGCCGGGCTGCCGCCTCCAGACCCTTCGGGAGGTCATTGGCGCACACCTGGGTCACGGTGACGCCGAACCGCGGCAGCACCTCGAGGAACAACTCCGTGGTGCCGCCGTAGAGCGGCCGCACGGCCACCACGTGATCCCCCTGCTCGACGCAGCCGAGCACCGCCGCCGTCACGGCGCCCATTCCCGAGCCGAAGGCCAGTGCCGCCGCCTCCTGGCCCGTACCCTCGCTCTCGAGCGCCGCCACCTTCTGCTCCCACCGTGCCACCGTGGGGTTGCCGATCCGCGTATAGACGAAGCCGGGCACTTCACCCGCAAACCGCGCCGCGGCGTCGGCCGCGCGTGCGAAGGTGAACGTGCTGGTCTGGTAGATCGGCATCTCGTGCGCGCCATAGGGATCGGGCAGCAACCCGTCGGCGGGGAGAATCGGACGCTTTGACATGGGACTACTCCAGGGGAAGCGCGGTTTCGGACTTCATCGTGGAAAGGACGACGGACGAGTTGAGTCGCTCGACGCCGGGCAATCGCGTGAGCACGTTGAGCACCAGGTGCTCGTACGCGGCGGCGTCGCGGACCACGACGCGGAGCAGGAAGTCGGCGGTACCGGTGGTATGATGGCACTCCAGGATCTCGGGCACCGCCCGCACCGCCTCGCGGAACTTCCGCACCGCACCTTCGCGGTGCAGCGCCAGCGTCACCGCCACGTAGACCGTCATACCGAACCCGAGCCGCGGCGCGTCGAGGACCGCGGTATACCGGGCGATCACGCCCGCAGCCTCCAGCCGCCGCAGCCGCTCGTGCACCGGGGGCGCAGAGAGACCGACCGCCGCCGCGAGCCTAGCCACCGGCGCCCGCCCGTCCCGCTGCAGGAGCGCCAGGAGCCGGCGGTCCACGGCGTCGATCGCCACCTGAGAATGCTTCTCGATCGTAGCCATTCCACATAATAATCTTATGCGGAAATCAGTCAATACATTACTGTCTGCTAGTACGCGCGCGCCCGGCGCCAGAGGGCACGCAGGGCGTCGTCGGGCAGCGCCTCCACGGAAGCGCCGGGCAGCGGGGCGTAGGTGCGGGGCCGCGCCGAGGAACTGACGCAGCGGAACTCCACGAGCGGGCGCGCCAGCCTGGACGCGAGATACGGGGAGGGGCGCCCCGCCGGCACCAGTCTCGCCTCCCACGCCGCGCCATCGGGCGCAGCGAAGCGGCGCGGGAATTCCGGCGGGGACGGGTTCACAGCCCTATACTATACGCCGTGACGATCCCTCGCCTGCGCCGCGCCGCGCTATTGGCGTTCGGCCTGGTATCCGCCCCTGCCCTCGCCCGGGCTCAAGCCCCGCGCGAGACACTGCGGATCGTGGTAGTGGGTGACATCAACCTGGCGCGCCTGGTCGCCCGCACCTACATCGTGCCCGGCCGCGGCGCCGAGGTTTTCGCCGCCGTGCGGGACAGCCTGCGCGCAGCGGACATCGCCCTGGGCAACCTCGAGAGCATCGTGCTCGACCGCGGATCCTTCACCGACACCGCATTGAGCCCCGTCTTCGCCGCGCCGGCGGCCGCCGCGCCGCTCCTGGCCGACGCCGGCTTCGCTGCCGTCTCCACCGCGAACAACCACGCCTGGGATTTCGGCCACGCAGCGCTGCTCGAGTCGCTCACCCATCTCGACAGCGCGGGGGTGGCGCACGCCGGCACGGGCCCCACGGTCGCCGATGCGCTCCGGCCGGCGATGATCCGGCGGCGCGGATGGACGGTGGCCGTCTTCTCGGTCACCGCGATCTTCAACTATCCCGATCTCACGGTGCGCGGTCACGCGGCCGCATGCTGCGTCGCCTGGGCCGACACGGTGGCGCTGCGTTCCGCCTTCCATGCGGCGCGCGAGGGCGGCGCCGACCTGGTGCTCGTCATGCTGCACGCCGGGCTCGAGTACCGTCCGGTTCCGCCGGCCGAGGTCGTCGCGATCGCCACGGGTATCATCCGGGCGGGAGCAGACGTGGTGTTCGGCCATCATCCCCACGTGCCCCAGGGGCTCAGCTGGGCCGACGGCAAGCCTATCCTGTACTCGCTCGGCAACTTCGTTTTCGCTCAGCACCGGCCGTGGACGGACCGCGGCCTGTGGGCCGAATACACGGTGACGCCGGACGGGCACCGGTCCCTGGCGGTCCGCCCTGTCATCGCCGGGGTGCAGCCCCGCCTGGCCAGCGGACCGGACTCTGTCGCGGTGATGGAGCATTTCCGGGCGATTTCCGACTCGCTCACCCGCTTGCCACAGACCCGGGCGCGGCGTACGTTGGGCCGCCCCCACACTCCGGGTTCTAGCCTCGAATGATGGACGACCGTTCGCTCGACTTCTTCAAGCGCCTGCTCGACGCGCCGGGCCCCTCCGGCTTCGAGACGAGGCCCGCGCAGCTGTGGCGCGACGAGGCGAAGACCTTCGCGAAAGTCGAAGCCGATGTCGCGGGCAACTGTTTCGCGACCCTGAACCCCGGGGGCAAGCCGCGCGTGATGCTCACCGGCCATCTCGACGAGATCGGCGTGATGGTGGTGCATATCGACGACGACGGCTTTCTGTACTTCGCGCCGATCGGGGGCTGGGACCCCCAGGTGCTGGTCGGGCAGCGCGTCCGGCTCGAGGGCCGCAACGGTCCGGTGGCCGGCGTGGTGGGCAAGAAGGCGATTCACCTCATCAAGATGGACGAGCGGGACAAGGCCTCGAAGATCACCGATCTGTGGATCGACATCGGCGCCAGGAACAAGGCCGAAGCGGCCGAGCGGGTGCGGGTCGGCGACGCCGGGGTGCTGAGCGTCGGCCTGGTGGAGCTGCCGAACCAACGGCTGGTATCCCGCAGCATCGACAACCGGGTCGGTTCGTTCGTGGTGCTGGAGGCCCTGCGGCGGCTGGCGGCGAAGCCGCCGGCGGCCTGCGCCGTGGCGGTCGGCACCACGCAGGAGGAGATCGCGTACACCGGCGGCGGAGCGCGCACCAGCGCGTTCGGCCTGGAGCCGGACGCCGCCATCGTGGTGGACGTGACGCACGCGACCGATTCCCCGGGCGTGGAGAAGAAGGAAGTCGGTGACTTCAAGCTGGGGGGCGGGCCGGTCCTCTCGCGCGGCTCGGCGGTGAGCCCCGTGGTCTTCGCCCAGCTCGTCGCCGCCGCCGAGGCCGAGCAGATTCCCTTCGGCATCGAAGCGGCGCCGCGCGGCACCTCGACCGACGCCGACGCCATCTACACGTCGCGGCGCGGCATCGCCACCGGCGTGGTATCGGTGCCGTGCCGCTACATGCACAGTCCCAATGAGATGGTGGCCCTGGACGATCTCGACCGCGCCGCGGCGCTGCTCGCCGCCTGGGTGCGGCGGCTCCAGCCCGCCACCTCGTTCCTCCCCTACTAGACCCGTCGGGAGTGCTCATGACGCAACCGTTCAAGCCGTATGTGCCCGCGAACACCGAGATGGCGGAATTCACGCTGCGCGCCGTGCTGATCGGCCTGGTGATGTGCGTGGTCCTCGGCGCGGCCAACGCCTACCTCGGACTCAAGGCCGGCATGACGATCGCGGCCACCTACCCCGCCGCCGTGATCGGCATGGCGGTGCTGCGAGTGGTGAAGGGCTCGATCCTCGAGGAGAACATCGCGCGCACCGTGGGCTCGATCGGCGAGTCCGTCGCGGCCGGCGCGGTGTTCACCATCCCGGCGTTCTTCATCGCGGGAATCTGGACCGACTTCTCGACGACGAGCCACTACCTCCAGTCGACGCTGATCATGCTGGCCGGCGGCGTGCTGGGCATCATGTTCGTGGCGCTGCTCCGGCGGGTGATGGTCGAAGACGTGGAGCTGCCCTTCCCCGAGTCGGTCGCGGCCTCCGAGATCCACAAGGCGGGCCGGGCCGGCGGCACCGGGGCCACCTATCTGTTCGGCGCCATGGGGATCGGCGCCGTCATTCAGGGCCTGTCGCAGATCAATCTCTTCACCAGCGCGTGGCAGAAGTTCGTCGCGTTCTCCAAGACCACCATCGGCCTGCGCTCCAGCGGCAGCGCCACCGGGCAGAGCGGCATGCTGCTCTCCTCGCCCTCGATCAGCCCCGCCTTCATCGGCGTCGGCTACATCATCGGTCCCAAGCTGGCCTCGCTGAACTTCAGCGGCGGCCTGCTCGCGTGGGGGCTGCTGGTGCCCATCCTGACCTACTTCATCGCGCCGACCGTGTTCGCGCCCGGCGCCGTGCCCACGACCGACAACTGGATCGCACTGGCCAACAACGTGTGGTTCACGATCGTCCGGCCGATCGCGATCGGCGGCATGCTCACCAGCGCCGCGTACACCCTGTTCCGGATGCGCAAGAGCCTGGTGGCGGGCATTGCCCGCTCCATTGGCGACGTCAAGCAGAGCGCGTCCGAGGCGCCCACCGGCGGTCGCACCGAGCGCGACCTGCCCTTCAACTGGGTCATGATCGGCGTCCTGGTCACGGGCGTCGTGACGTTCTTCATCTACAACTACTTCACCCAGAACGCGTGGGGCGCCGCGCTGGTGGCGACGATCGTCATGATCATCGCCGGATTCTTCTTCGCGGCCGTGTCCGGCTACCTGGTCGGCATCATCGGGTCGAGCAACAACCCGATCAGCGGCCTCACCCTTTCGACCCTGGTCATCGCGGCGCTGCTGATGGTGGCGCTGGGGATGAAGGGCCAGCCGGGGGTCGCCGCCGTGCTCGGCGTCGCGGGGGTGGTCTGCGTGTCGAGCGCCGTCGGCGGCGAGATGCTGCAGGACCTCAAGGNNCGGCCACATCCTGGGCGGCACGCCGTGGAAGATGCAGATCGGCGACCTGCTCGGCGTGGCGCTGGCCGCGTCGGTGATGTTCCTCCCCCTCGTGGTCCTGCACGTGGGCGACATCCGGGCCGGCCAGATGGCGGTCCCGCCGTATGTGGGCGGCTTCGGCGGGCCGAACCTGCCCGCGCCGCAGGCGAGCCTCATGGCGCTGCTGTCGCAGGGCATCGTCGGCGGTCACATGGCGTGGCCGCTGATCATCGTGGGCGCCATGCTCGGCTTCGGCATGATCCTGATGCAGGTCCCGAGCCCGATGCTGGTGTGTGTCGGGATGTACATCAACCTCGGCACCACCTTCGCCATCTTCGTCGGCGGCGTGATCCGGGGCATCGTGAACTGGATCGGCAAGGGGCGGAATCACAACGCTGCGCAGAAAGCGCGCGTAGAGAACAACGGGATCCTGATCGCTGCGGGGTTGATCGCCGGCGAGGCGCTGATCGGGTTGCTGTTCGCCGCACTGGCTTTCGGGAACGTCCACTACGCGACCTTCCTCACCTCGCACTTCGCGTTCCTGCCGCTCGGGTTCTGGTTCGCGTTGCTGGTGCTGCTGTTCCTCGGGTGGAGCCTGGTCCAGGTGCCGCTGTGGAATGCCGGGAAGCCGGATGATCCCGCGCCGCCGAGCGCGGTGATGTAGAGTGTGACGCGACCCGTCAACCTCCTCGACCTTCGGCCCGCACGCGGCGCGCGGTGGGAGAGGAGGCCGGACGGCCTGGTGACGGTGCTGGTGCCGAGGTTCCGGAACCGGCTGGCCGTGCGGTGGCTGATGCCGCTGTTCGCCCGGCCGGACATCACGGTCCGGTTGGACGAGGAGGGCAGCTTCGTGTGGGACCGCTGCGATGGCGACACGACCGTGCTGGCCATCGCCGAGCAGCTGCAGCAGAAGATCGGCGGTGACGCCGACGCTGTGATGGACCGTGTGGGCCGATTCGTCCAGAAGCTGGCCCATGCCAATCTGGTGACGATCGAACTCCCTGGAGACCAACGATGAGCAATGCGATAGAAGGCCTGCAACCCGTGCTGGTGTGGAAGTACTTCGCCGAGATCGCCAAGATCCCGCGGGGCTCCAAGCACGAAGAGAAGATCACCAAGTACGTGCTCGATACCGCGAAGAAGCTCGGCTTGTCCGCCAAGGCCGACAAGCTCGGCAACGTGGTCGTCAAGAAGCCCGCCTCCCCGGGCCACGAGCACCGCAAGAGCGTCGCCCTGCAGGGCCATCTCGACATGGTCTGCGAGAAGAACAAGGACACGGTGCACGACTTCTCGAAGGACCCCATCGAGCTGGTGCGCAAGGGCAACTTCCTGACGGCCAACGGGACCACCCTGGGCGCCGACAACGGGATCGCCGTGGCGACCAACCTGGCCATCATGGAGGACAGGTCGCTGTTCCACGGTCCGCTCGAATTCGTGTTCACGATTGACGAGGAAACGGGCCTCACCGGCGCCGCGGGCCTCCAGCCCGGTTTCGTGGAGAGCCGCACCCTCATGAACCTCGATTCCGAGGAAGAGGGCGCGATTTACGTCGGCTGCTCCGGCGGCCGCGACACCATCGGCACGTGGAAGGTGGCGCTCGACGCGGCGCCGGCCGGCTCTACCGCCGCGGTGCTCAGGGTCACCGGCCTCAAGGGCGGGCACTCCGGGCTCGAGATTGACAAGGGCCGCGGCAACGCGATCAAGCTCGCGAATCGCGCGCTGCTGGCGCTGGGCGACCTCGGTGCGCGGCTCACCTCCCTCGACGGCGGCGACAAGCACAACGCCATCCCGCGCGAGGCGGAGGCCGTGGTCTGGATTCCGGCCAAGAAGTGGGACGCGGCAGCCGCGGCGGTCGCGGCGTTCCAGACGATCGCCAAGGCGGAGCTGGCCACGGTGGAGCCCGATCTTTCCGTGACCCTCGAGCCCAAGAAGGGCGCCCGCAAGGGGAAGGTGCTGAAGCGGGCGCTGCAGCAGAAGCTCTGCCAGACCATCGCGGCGCTGCCGCACGGCGTGCTCAAGATGAGCGCCGACATTCCGGGACTGGTGGAGACCTCCACCAACGTCGCGGCCATCCACACGACCGCGAGGACCATCGCCATGCCCACCAGCCAACGCAGCTCGGTGGCGTCCGAGCTCGACGAGGCCTGCGTGACCGTGCGCGCCATCTTCGAGATGGGTGGAGCGGTGGCTCCCACGTCGGACGGGTATCCGGGCTGGAAGCCGAACCTGGCCTCCGCGATCCTCAAGACGGCGAAGGTGACCTACAAGTCGCTGTACGGCAAGGAGCCCGAGGTGAAGGCGATCCACGCCGGGCTGGAGTGCGGCATTATCGGCGAGCGGTATCCCGGCATGGACATGATCTCGTTCGGGCCGACGCTGGAAGGCGTCCACTCGCCCGACGAGCGCATCCACATCGACACGGTGCCCAAGTTTTGGGACTTCCTCCTCGGAATTCTGAAGGCAGTGAACTGAATTCGGAGTAGTTCCCAGACGGCGAAGGAGGAAGTGGTTACCAGTCGCACGTGAACGGAGGCCAGCCCGGATGCCAGTACTGGCGACTGGGCTGGCCTCTCGCGTCTGGCGTCTGGTAACCACTTCAGCACTTGCCGTCTGGCAACTACTCTGGCATCTGCTTCCACCGGATTCCGCCCATTACAGCCACCACCTCGGTCGTCCGCACGGGCGAGCCGCGCAAACCGAGCGCACCACTGATTTCTACCGTCGGCGGCGGCCTGAGCCCGAGCGCGGCGAGCGCCTCCCGGTCGTACAGCAGCTCGCGCGCCGGCCGGTCCGCGACGATCCGCCCGTCGCCCATCACGACCACCCGCGCGGCCACTTCGGCAACGAACCCGAGATCGTGCGACACGGCCAGCACCGTCACGCCCGCCTCAGCGCGGCGCTGCAGCGCCGAGACGACGCGATCCCGCTGCACCCGGTCCAGTCCCGCCGTGGGCTCGTCCAGTACCAGGACGCACGGCTCCATCGCCAGCACGCCGGCCAGGGCCACCAGTTTCCGGAGCGGTGCCGGCACGTCGTAGGGGTGCAGGCCGGCGGCGGCCGCAAGACCCATCTCCTCCAGCACGCCCGGCACCAGCGCCTCGGAGCGCCCGAGCCGCCGCGGCCCGAACACGACATCGTCCCGGATCGAGCGGGCGAAGAGCTGGTGGTCCGCGTGCTGGAAGACGTAACCCACGCGCTGCGCCATTTCGTCGGGCCGCTTGTGCGCCACTTCCCAGTCCCCCACGGTCACGCGCCCTGCGCCGGGGCGACGAAGCGCCACCAGGAGCCTGGTGAGCGTGGTCTTACCCGCACCGTTCGGCCCGACCAGGGCGACCTGCTCCCCGGCGCCGATACGGAGGCTGACGCCCCGCAAGGCTTCCCGGGCGCCGTAGGCATAACGCACGCCCTCGAGCCGCACGTCGCATCCGTTCATCGTTCGACCCGCCGCAGCAGGGACGGCACGTCCCACGGATAGGGCGGTGGGCAGCCGGCCGCACGAGCGATGCGCGCGACCTCGGTGTCGGTCAGAACCTCCGCCGGGGAGCCCTCCGCAACGATCCGCCCCGACGCCAGAGCAACCGCGCGCGTCGCCACGCGCCCGGCCCGTTCGCTGTCCGGCGTCGCGAGCAGCACTCCCGTCCCCGCGGCGGCGACCACCGGCAGCACATCGTACAGCGCGTCCGCAGCCTCCGGGTCCAGCTCGGCCGCGGGATCGTCGAGAGCCAGGACGTCGGGCCTCATCGCCAGCGCGGCCGCGACCACCACCCGCTGCAGCTCCCCGCCGGAGAGGTGCGACGGCTCGCGGCCGGCCAGTTGCTCGATGTGGAGCGTCTCCATCGCGTTCCGGGCGGCCGCCAGCACCGCTGCGCGCGGCAGGCCCAGCGAGGCGGGTCCGAATGCCACCTCGTCGCGCACCGTCGAGCACAGCCCCGTGAGCTGGGTCCAGGGGCGCGCGAAGACCACGCCGCAGCGCCGCGCGGCGATGCGCCGCGTTCCCGCCAGCGTGCCTCCGACCACCCGCGGCGCGAAGCCGGTGGCCACCAGGAGCAGCGTCGAGGTCCCGGCCCCGGACTCACCCGTCACGGCCATGACGTCACCCGCGGCGATCTCCAGCGACACGTCGGCTAGCGCCGGACGGACGGCTCCGGCGTAGGTGAACGTCACCCGCTCGAGCACGACCAGCGCCGTCATCCGCGCATCCTCCAGAACTTCCACGCATACGCGGCAGCCACCAACGCCAGCAGCGCCCAGCGCAGTGCATGCTGCGCGCGCGAATCGGGGGGCGGATCGAGCGCGGTGCGCCGCGCCGAGCCCGCGGCACCCCGCGCGTCCAGCGCCAGCACCTGCTCGTCCACCTCGGCGAGCGCACCCAGGACCAAGGGCAGGGCCAGCGGCCCCAGCGCGCGGAGCCGCGCGACGATCGAGCCGCCGAGCCTCAGTCCACGGCACTGTTGCGCCTCGAGAATCTGGGTGGCCCGTTCGCGCATCCGCGGCAGCACGGTAAGGGTCGAGGCCAGGAGGAACGTGCGGCCGAACGGCACGCCATCCGCCGTCATCGCCTCGACCAGACGGTGCGGTGAAACGGTCGCCAGCGCCGTCAGGAATCCCAGCACGATGGCCGTTACCCGGCCTCCGAGTACCAGCGCCCGGGCGATGCCGGGGACCGAGAGCGCGACAGGCCCGAAGGCCATCCGCGGTTCCGCACCGAGCAGGCCGTGCAGGACGAACAACAGGATCCAGATGGGGAGCGAGAGCAGCAGCGCGGTCTGGGCGCTCGAGCGCAGCACCCGGCCGGTGGCGGCGAACAGGACCGCCGTCAGCACCAGCAGCCCCACCTCGAGGGGCCGCGTCAGCGCGAAGGCGCCGAACAGCAGCGCGCCGGACAGCGCGAGCGTGGTGTACGGGTGGGCGCGATGCAGCGGCGACGTCCCGTCCACATAGCCGATCATCGGGCCAGCGCCGGGAAGCGGGCCGCCAGCGTCCCCGGCAGTGAGCGCAGGACCACACTCACCAGGGCGCAGGCGATCGCCTTGTCCAACAGGTCCGTGGCGAAGCTGGCCGACGCGACCGCCACGCCGAGGGGGGCGCCGAGCGCGCGCAGCACGGTGGTCACCACGGTGACGCCGCCCGCGGTGACGCCGCCGAACAGGAAATACGAGATTGGCGCGGAGCAGGAAGCCGCCAGCAGGCCCATGCCGATGCCGGCGGGCACGGCCGTGGCGAAACGCCGAAACAGACCGAGGCGCGCGGCCGCCGCCGCATAGAGCGCGATCACCACCTGAACCAGCGCGAAGGGCAGCCAGGAGAAATTGCCCGAGATGACGGCATTGAGCACTTGCGAGACCAGTCCCACCGTGATCGCGGCCCGCGGGCCGACCAGGGCGGCGACCAGGATGGTGCCGACGGAGTCGAGGTAGACCGGCAAGAGAAGCGCCGCGACGATCTGGCCGATCACCAGATTCACCGCCACGCCGAGGCGGATCAGAACCAGGTCGCGCAGCGACGTGGGCCGGATCATGGCCGAGCGGGGTCGTCGAAGGCGGCGGTCATCGCGCTAGCGGCCGGGTTGGTACCAGTAGCGCTCGGCGACTGCGTGCATGTCGCCCTTGCCGAAGAAGTGGATGAAGCCCTTCCAGAAGAAACCGTAGTAGTGCCAGTCGCCATGCTCGTCGAACTTCCGGGTCGAGGCGACCGTCTTGGCGCGGCGGGCGCGCACCAGCCGGCGGTGCGTCCGGCGGCCCAGCCGCCACAGCGCGTACAGGAACGCCACGTCCTCCGCGAACCGCAGCCGCTCGTCGTATCCGCCGGCGGCCTCGAAGTCCGCGCGCCGGCAGAACACCACGCCGGTGTCGAATCCAGTGACCCAGACGAGTGGCACGAGCACCGCGTAGGTGGCGGCGATTCCCAGCGACCAGCGCTCCATCGTGACACCGGTCGCGCCGCCGATCACCCGCTCGGAGGCGAGCCACCCGCTGATCTCGTTGAACGTTTCGGGATGGATGCGGGAGTCCGCGTCCACGAACGCCAGGATGTCGCCGTGCGCCGCACGGGCGCCGGCGTTCCGCGTCGCGCCGATGGATCGTGGCTGTGCCGGCACCACGAGGCAGCCGCGGAGCGAGGCGATCGCGGCCGTCCCGTCGGTGGATGCGTTGTCCGCCACGATCACCTCGATGTCGCCGCGCAAGCCGCAGTACGTATCAAGCGCCGCCTCCACCGAGTCGAGGAGCCGCGGCAGGTAGTTCGCCTCGTTGTAAGCCGGAACGATCAACGAGATCAAGCGCGCTCAGCCCTTCGGGAGAGCCGGCAGGTAGCGCTCCGCCAAAATCCTCGCGTGATGGCGCTCGTGCCCGGCGACGATGAACGCCACCGACCGGACCGAATAGGCCCTGTTGTTCGCGGTCCCCCGGCGCAGCAGCTCCTCCGCGTCCAGCCCGGCGAAGAACGCCACCGTCGCGGCGCGGACCAGCCTGAGCTCCGCCAGCAGGTCACCCAGCCTGCGGGCGGCGAACTTCGCGTGCGCCACGTACTCGTTCTCGTCGAATCCGGGGAGGCCCGCCGTCTCGCCGCGGGCGAAACAGAGCGCGCGGTAAACCATGATCCGCTCGGTGTCGGCCACGTGCCCGATGACTTCCTTGATGCTCCACTTGCCATTCGCGTAGCGGAAGCCGGCATCCCGGTCGCCAAGCTTGCCCACCAGCGCCTCGGTATCGTCCACCTGCCGCCGTAACGAATCGAGGACATCACCATCCGGAACCTGCTCGAGGTACCGCCCGAAATACGGGGCGTATTCGTCAGCCGCTGGACGCGTGATGCTGCTTCCGGTCATCGGTCGCTCCTTCAGGAAAGGTCTCCCATCCATCCGGCCACAAGCGGAGAGACGGGATCAGCCCTCGCCGGGCGGCCCGGCCTATGGCTCGACCTGCCATCGGGCACTCAGCTCGGCAGCGCCCCACTTGATCCGCATCACGCCCTTGAGGTCGGCGGCGCCCGATGCCGGGTTTGCCGCGTCGGGCACCAGGTAGATGCTGAGCGCCTCCTCGGGCTCCCCCAGAGTGCGAGCCACCAGTGGGACGCGGCCGAGGTCCTGCGACTGGTCGCGGTCCGTGCCCCACTGTCCGGTCCCTCGGTTCACGATGAGGAACCACCCCGCGCGGGTGTAGAGCACGAACAACGAATAGTCTCCCGGCGCCAGCCTGAGATCCCCGAGGCGGAAGTCCACGTCGGTGTGCAGTGTGGTGGCCATGTTCGCTCCGAACCGCCACACCGTATCCACGGGGATGAGCCCGCCCACCACCAGCCTGCCCCTGGCGTGCGGCTGTCCGTAGGTAATGACGATCCGTGACGGGCCCGACAGTCCCGCGTCCTCGGCGTACCACCGGCCCCCCGCCTTCCGCGCGTTCACGTGCACCTCGACCGACGCCAGCGTGCTCGCGGCGATGCGCAGCGGAGCCTGCTGTTCCGCCTGCGCCGCGCCATCGCGCGCGCCGAGCAGCAAGGTCGCCGCCAACGCCACCGATACACCGATGCGATGCATGCCGATCTCCTTCAGTCGAGGGTCTTGACCATGCAGATGGACGTGGACGAACACAGCTCCCGGTACTCGGTCGTCCCCTGAATCGGAGGCGGAGCGTCCTCGCGCGGAATCGTCTCGTAGCCGAGCTTGCCGAAGAACCTCTCCGCCGTCGTGGTCAGGAGAAACAGCTGCGCGACGCCCTGATCCCGCGCGTGGCGCTCGAGCGCGCGCGTCAGCTCGATCCCCAGACCGCGCCCCCGATGGGAAGCGGCGACCACGAGCGAACGCAGCAGGCCCACGTCACCCAGCGGCTCCAGGCCGATCACCCCCAGCAGCTCGTCGCCGCCCTTCGCAACGAGGAAGTGCGCCAGCAAGGCGTCTGTGACGTCCCGCCGGGGGAGCCCCGAGGCGTCCAGCAGCGCGGCGACCGCCGGGTGGTCGGCGGGACTGGCGGTGCCAATCATGGTGTACATGGACGGGATGCAAGATATCCGCGCGCCGGCGCTCACGCGTAGAGGGCGGTCCGTCGCCGGGGCCAGACCTGCGTGGCCGCGGAGCACACCGGCGCGGGTGGCCGCCGCGTCTCAGCCTAACGCAGGGGCTTGATGAGCTTCAGAACGTCCGGACGGTAGCCCAATCGCTGGTAGAACGCACGAGCGCGGGCGTTCCCATCGAAGACGTGCAGGCTGAGCACGCGGTACCCGAGCGCCCGCGCCCAGTCCTCGGCGGCCGCCATGAGCGCCTGACCGACCCCGTGCCCCTCCGCCTCCGGCATCACGACGATGTCGGAGACGTGACCGTGACTCTCTCCCGTGAAGAAATCCGTGGCCCCGTGCAGGTGGATGAAGCCGAGCGGCTCACCCGACGTATTCACGGCCACGAACACCGCCGCGTCGGACCTGGCCCCGCTCAGCGCCTCATCAATGGAGGCGATAACCGCGCGGTCCATCTGGTCGCGCGGCCGATACGGAGGTGGCCCGAATTCATGCAGCCGCGGGGCGAGGGGCAGGATCCAGCCGCGGTCCTGGGGCCTCGCGGATCGAATGTGTACCGGGGGCTCTGGCATGATGTATGAGGATGGCGCAAGGCGACCGGCCCCACAACTCAGGACTCCCTTACTCCCGCGCCCGGACCCGGGCTAGCTTCCATTCCATGACCACGCCCCGTGCTTTCATGCTCACGGCCGCCTTGGCGCTCGCCGCCACGGCGTTGCCCGCCCAGAACGCTCCCGCCACCCATTCACGCCGGGCGGCGGCCATCCTCAACGACATTCGCTACCTCGCGTCCGATTCGCTCGACGGCCGGCTCACGGGCTCGCCCCAGAACGACTCGGCCGCCGCGTACCTTGCCCGGCGCTTCAAGCGGCTGGGACTCAAGCCGGGCGGCGACGCCGGCGGCTATCTCCAGCACTGGACCGTCAACTCCACCAGTGGCACCCGCGAGGCTGCCGTGGCGAACCACGCCACGGAGAACGTGGTCGGCATCCTGCCGGGCAGCGATCGCCGGCTCGCCGGGCAGGACGTCGTGATCGGCGCCCACTTCGATCACCTCGGCAACGGGCCGTTCGGCTCCGCGGCCCACGGCGACTCGGTGCACCTGATCCATCACGGCGCCGACGACAACGCCTCCGGCACCGCCGGAGTGCTCGAGATCGCCCGCATCCTGTCGTCCCGGCGGCCGCACCCGGCGCGTACCATCGTGTTCGTGCTGTTCAGCGGCGAGGAGGAGGGAGCGCTCGGCTCCGCCTGGTACGCCGATCACCCCGCCATTCCGATGGACTCGACGCTCGCCATGCTGAACCTCGACATGGTCGGGCGGATGCGGGACAACCGGCTGCTGGTGCTCGGCGCGCTGTCCGCAACCGAGTGGCAGCCCCTGCTCGACTCGGTGGACGCCCCCTATCACCTCGATGTGCACGCCTCGGGCAACGGATGGGGGCCGTCGGACCAGAACTCGTTCTACGCCAAGCAGCGGCCGGTGCTGCACTTCTTCACCGACCTGCACACGGATTATCACGCGCCGGCCGACACCTGGGACAAGATCAACGCCGACGGCATCGAGACGGTCGCACAGCTCGTGGCCGACATGGCGCGGCGGCTCGCCGCGCGCCGCGGGCCGCTCACCTTCGTCAACGCCGCACCCCCGGTGATGGCGTCCGGCGATCGCGCCTACCTGGGCTCCATTCCCGACATGACGAGCGAGCCCGGCGGCGTGAAGCTCTCGGGCGTCTCCGCCGGCAGCCCGGCGGACAGTGGCGGCATGCGCGCCGGCGACGTCATCACGGCCATCGGCGCCGACTCGGTCGCGAGCCTCGCCGACATGCAGAACGCCCTCGTGAAGCATCATCCCGGCGACAGGGTGGACATCAAGGTTCGGCGGGGAGATCAGACCATCACGCTGAGCGTGACGCTGGGCAGGAGAAGGTAGCCGGCGCTTCGGGCGCGCGGCCGCTGACCCGATGAACGCCGCCCCGGCCGAGCGTGAAGGCTGGCTCGCCGGCGCGGGCGTGGAGTTGTTCGCCCGCTGGGTCGGAGATGGCGGACCGACCGTCGTTGCGCTCCACGGCGGGCCGGGCGCCTCGCACGACTATCTGAGGCCGCAGTTCGACCTTCTCGCGCGCGGGCGGACGATTCTCTATTACGATCAGCGCGGTGGCGGCCGGTCGGAGGTGCCGCGCGACGTTCCGCTGGGCTGGCCTGAGCACGTCGCCGACCTGGCGGTGATCGCATCGGCCCCCCTGCATCCACCCGTGACCCTGCTCGGCTTCTCGTGGGGCGGCCTGCTCGCCCTCCTCTTCGCCATCGAGCATCCCGACCTGGTCGGGCGTCTCGCGCTGGTGGCACCCGCGGGCACGCACGCCGAGGTCCGCGCCCGTTTCGAGCGGACCCTGGCCGAGCGGCAGGCCGCGCCCGAGGTCGCGCAGGCGCGCGCCGCGCTGTCGCGGTCGGGCCTGCGGGAGCGGGATCCCGACGCGTTCTGGCGCCGGGCCTTCGAGCTGTCGGTGGCCGGCTACTTCAAGGACCCGGGCCGCGCGCGCAACCTGACCCCGTTCCGGATCGCCGCCCGCGCGCAGCGCGCGGTCTGGGAAAGCCTCGCCGGCATGGACTTGCGGCCCAGGCTGCCGGGCATCGCGGCCGAAACGCTCGTGCTGCACGGGCGATTCGATCCGGTGCCGCTCGAATCCTCCGAGACGCTCGCCGCGCTGATGCCGCACGCGCAGTTGGTGGTGTTCGAAGACTCCGGCCACGCCCTCTACGCCGAGGAAACGACGCGCTTCGTGAAAGTCATGGACGCCTTTCTCCCCCGAGCCCCATGACCTCGACGCGCCCGTATCCGTGGACGGCGCTGGTCGAGGCGCTGGGCGACGGCCGCTTCGACGAGATCAAGGGCGAGATCGCCGCCGCGCGGGCCGACCCGTTCGACCGGGATGCCTTCGTGCTCGGGGCGGCCGCGGGCCGCCTGCTGCGCGATCTCGTTCCGGACGACGCACCGTCCGAGGCGGTGACGGCCTATGCCACGCTCCTTCACGCGCTCTACGTGCACTGGCTCTCCGGCCGACCGGTGCGCGCCGTGCGCCGCGAGCGGTTGAACCCGCAGCTCACGGCTCCGCCGCCACCACCCGCCCCGGCACTCGGCGCCTGTTACCTCCAGCTTCCCGAGCGCCTGGTGTGGGCCGCCCCCGCGACCGGCGCCGCGCACGAACCGCTGGACGGCCTGTTCGTGATGACGACGTCCACCCGGCTGCAGGTGCTCGCCGTGCTGGGGTTCAGGCAGGAGCGCGAAGGGTTCACCACCATCGAGGCTGCGGCGCCGCTGCCCGCGACAGCCGCCCCCCTCCGAGCGGATGGCGCCGCACCGTTCTCCACCGTTCTTCCGGCCGGCGAGCGGATGGGCTTCCATTCGGTCACGAGCGAGGCTGAGCTCGCCTGGCTGGCGCTCCTCGCCCTCGGCGTTGCGGACGGTTAGAATCCGGCCGGATGGACAAGCACGCCGCCGCCCGTCTCCTCGACACCATCGCGTCGTACCAGGAATTGAAGGGGGAGAACCCTTTCAAGGTGCGCGCGTTCAGCAACGCCGCGCGCACGGTGGATGGGCTCGCGGGCGACCTGGCGCAGGCGCTCGCTTCAGGAGAACTCGCGGCCATGAAGGGCATAGGCCCGGCCACGCTCGAGGTGGTGCGCGAGTACGCGGCGAGCGGGCGATCGAGCCTGCTCGAGGAGCTGCGCCGGGAGGTGCCGGACGGGCTGGTCGAGATGCTCCGGATCTCCGGCCTTGGCGTCACCAAGATCCGTACGCTGCACGAGCAGCTCAGGATCTCCACCATCGCCGAGCTGGAGCTGGCCTCCCGCAACGGCCGGCTCGCGGCGCTCCCCCGCTTCGGGGAGAAGACGGCCGAGAAGATCCTGCGCGGGATCGAATTCCTCCGCCGCAGCGACGCCTTCCGTCTGTCACACCATGCGGCACGCACGGCCGCGCAACTGGCCGGTGCCATCGCGGCCCTTGCGGGCGTCGAACGCGTGGAGATCGCCGGCAGCGTCCGGCGCCGGGTGGAGATCAGCCGCGACGTGGACCTGGCGGTCGCGTGCCACGGTCCGGCGCGCAGCCTCGAGGCGGGGTTGAAGGGGGCGGCCTCGGTGCGCGAGGTACGGAGCACCGGCGAGGCCTCGCTCACCGTGACGCTCGAGGACGGAACGACAGCCGATGTCTATTGCGCCCCGCCCGGGCAGTTCGGCCACTGCCTGATCTGGGCCACCGGGAGCGTGACGCATCTTCAGCAGCTCGCGGATCGGGCGAAGGCGCGGGGGTTCGACCTGGGAGTGGACGAATTCACTCGCGAGGCCGCTCCCGTGCCCTGCCCCGACGAGTCCGTGCTGTACGCCGCGCTCGGCCTGGCATGGATACCGCCCGAGTTGCGGGAGGGCGGCGAGGAGATCGCGCGCGCAGCGGCGGGGACGCTGCCGCATCTGCTCGAGCGTCAGGATCTGGTGGGGCTCCTGCACTGCCACAGCGTGTACAGCGACGGCAGCAACACGCTCTCCGAGCTGGCCGCCGCCTGCCGCGCGGCCGGGTACCGCTACCTTGGCATCACCGATCATTCCATGGCCGCGGCATACGCCGGCGGACTGCGCGAGGACGCCGTGGCGCGGCAGCATGCGGAGATTGATGCGCTGAACCGCGGCTGGGACGACTTCCGCATCCTCAAGGGGATCGAGGCGGACATCCTCGCCGACGGCGCCCTGGACTACGGCCCCGAGGTGCTCGACCGGTTCGACTTCGTGATCGGGTCCGTGCATTCGCGGATGGATCAGGACCAGGTCACCATGACGCAGCGGGTGCTTCACGCGATGGACGACCCGCACCTGACCATCGTCGGTCATCCGACTGGCCGCCTCCTGCTGGGGCGCGATCCGTTCCCACTCGACCTGGGCGCCATCATCGCGAAGGCCGCCGAGCGCGAGGTCGCCATCGAGATCAACGGGGACCCGCAACGGCTCGATCTCGACTGGCGGTGGTGCGCCAGGGCCCGCGATGCCGGGGTGGCCATCACCATCGGCGCGGACGCCCATAGCCTCGCCGGCCTGGACAACATGGATTCCGGCGTCGGGATCGCGCGCAAGGGATGGCTCGAGGCGCGTGACGTGCTCAACACTCGGGAGGCGGAGGGATTCCTCGAATATGCCCGGCACGGGAAAGCGCACTAACGAAGGGACACACGGGCGCAAGGACGCACCGGCCCGCGGGAAGGCCGTGCGTCGGTCCGTGCGTGCATCTCTGCTTCCGGCGTCGGAGCGAATCGGCGAGATCATCAGCCGTCTCCAGCGTCGCTACCCGGAGGCCCGGTGCTCGCTCGAGCATCGCGACCCGCTGCAGCTGCTGGTGGCCACGATCCTCTCGGCGCAGTGCACCGACGTGCGGGTCAACCTCGTGACCCGGGACTTGTTCCGGAAGTACCGCGCGGCCGGCGACTACGCGGCGGCCGACCCCGCAGTCTTCGAGAGCGAGATCCGAAGCACCGGCTTCTTCCGCAACAAGACCAAGAGCGTCATCGGCATGGCGCAGGGGCTTCTGGAGCGCTTCTCCGGCCGGGTCCCGGACACGATGGACGATCTCACGTCGCTGCCCGGAGTGGGGCGCAAGACGGCGAACGTCGTCCTTGGCAACGCCTTCGGTAAGGACGAGGGCGTCGTGGTGGACACGCACGTCGCCCGGCTCACGGGATTGCTCGGCCTCACCGAGCAGACCGTTCCCGAGAAGATCGAGCAGGATCTGATGCGCATCGTGCCGAGGCGGCGGTGGACGCTGTTCTCGCACCTGCTGATCCATCACGGGCGTGCCGTCTGCATCGCCCGCCGGCCGCGCTGCGACGCCTGCCCCGTGGCAGACCTCTGCCCGTCGGCCGAGGTGTAACGTGCCGCGTGAGCCCGGGGAGGGGCTGTTCGAGAAGCTGCGAGACCGCGACGCCGTCGTGCGCCGCCAGGCGGCACTCACCCTCCTGGGTGCGACCGGCGGCGACGACCCGGGGATCCTGCCAGCGAGCGAGGAATGACCGCACCCATCGCCAGCCAGGCGGAGTTCGCCGAGCTCGTCGCGACCCGCCGCGATCTGCACGCCCACCCCGAGCTGGGCTTCCAGGAGCATCGCACCGCATCGCTGGTGGCCGAACGGCTCCGGGCCCTGGGGTACGACGTGAAGACCGGCGTGGGGAAGACGGGCGTGGTCGGCGTCCTGCGCGGCACCGGTGCGGCCGGCGCCAGGACGGAGCGCACCGTGCTGCTGCGGGCCGACATGGATGCCCTGCCCATACAGGAAGCCAACGAGGTCTCCTACCGCTCCACCGTGCCGGGAGTGATGCACGCCTGCGGGCACGATGCCCACGTCGCCATCAGCCTCGCGGTGGCGCGGCGCCTCGCCGCGGTACGCGCGGCGTGGCGCGGCACCGTGAAGTTCGCCTTCCAGCCAGCCGAAGAGAACGGCAACGGCGCGGAGGCGATGATCGCGGACGGCGTGCTCGAGGCGCCCGCAGTCAACGCCGCGTTCGGCCTCCACGTCATCAGCACCCTGCCGATCGGCAGTATCTCCGCGACCAGCGGCGCCATCATGGGATCGGTGGACGACTTCACCATCCGGATCAAGGGCAAGGGCGGCCACGCGGCGATGCCGCAGGATGCGGTGGATCCGGTGCTCGCCGCGGCCCACGTGATCACGGCGCTTCAGTCGCTCGTGAGCCGCACCGCCGACCCGTTCGACCACCTGGTGGTGAGCGTCACGCGGGTGAGCGCCGGCACCTCGTACAACGTGATCCCCGAAGTGGCGGAACTGGCCGGCACCGTGCGCAGCCTGGGCGGCCGGCTGCACGCCGAGGTGCCGGAGCGGCTTACCTCGCTCGTGAACAGTGTGGCGGGTGGTCTGGGATGCACCGCGACGGTGGACTACGTGCCCCAGACCCCGGCCACCGTCAACGACGAGGCGATGACGGCGCTGGTGGCGAGGGTGGCGGGTGAGGTCGTAGGAGCGCAGAACGTGCTCACCGGCGCGCGCATGCTCGGCGGCGAGGA
>PMIK01000285.1:34100-45866 GCA_003157095.1 Gemmatimonadota bacterium
CACTGGTGCCACGTCATGGACCGCGAGTCGTACGAGGACCCCGGCCTCGCCGCCTACCTCAATGCGAACTTCGTCTGCGTCAAGGTGGACCGCGACGAGCGGCCCGACGTGGACGCGCGTTACCAGCGGGCCGTGCAGGTCCTGTCGGGACAGGGCGGCTGGCCGCTCACCGCCCTGCTCACGCCCGACGGCGATGCGTTCTACGGCGGCACCTACTTCCCGCCGGACGACCGGCTCGGCCGCCAGTCATTCCGCACGGTGCTGGAGCGGGTGCGCGAGGTCTGGCACGCGCAGCGCGACCGGGTCGCCGGCAGCGGTCGCGAGGTCCGCAACCACGTCTCGAGCCTGTTGAACGAGACGGCGCCCGGCGAACTGTCCCCCGCCCTCCTCGAGCGCGGCGCCACGCAGATGGAGCGACTGTTCGACGCGCGCCACGGCGGCTTCGGGCACCAGCCCAAGTTCCCGCACCCCGCGGCGGTGGACTTCCTGCTGGGGCGCTGGTGGGACTCCGGCCGGGATGTTTGGCGCGACATCGTCGAGAAGACGCTGACCGGCATGGCCTCGGGCGGCATCTACGATCAGATCGGCGGCGGCTTCCACCGCTACTCCGTGGACGAGCGCTGGATCGTGCCGCACTTCGAGAAGATGTCCTACGACAACTCGGAACTGCTCAAGGTCTATCTGCACGCCTACGCCGCGCTCGGCAATCCGCTGTTCCGCGAGGTCGCCGAGGGCATCGTGGCGTGGAGCCTGGAGGTGCTGGCCGACCGCGACCACGGCGGCTTCGCCGCGTCGCAGGACGCCGACGTCGGTCTCGACGACGACGGCGACTACTTCACCTGGACCGAGGACGAGGCGCGGGCGGTGCTCGACCCCGCAGAGTGGAACGCCGCACGTCTCCGCTGGGACATCTATGCCCAAGGCGAGATGCACCATGACAGCAGCAGGAACGTGCTGTGGGTGGCGCGCGGCGACCGAGCCATCGCCGAAGAGTTGCAGGTGGAAGAGGTGCAGGTCACGAGCCATCTGCGGAGCGCTCAAGCCAAATTGAAGGTGGCGCGGGCCAGCCGCGTCGCTCCGGCCGTCGATCGCGCGGTCTACGTGAGCTGGAACGCGATGTTCGCCGAGGCCTTCCTCGAAGCTTCCGCGATCCTGGCGCGCCCCGATTGCCGGGAGTTCGCGCTCCGAACCCTGGAGCGCCTGTGGAGAGAGGCGGGGAGCCCTGAGGGGGGGCTGCGCCACCGCGCGAACGGCGCCGGTGGGCCGCTGCTGCTCGACGACCAGGTGCAAGCCGCATCCGCTGCGCTGGCGGCCTACCAGCATACCGGCTCCGCCCAGTGGCTCGACCGCGCACGCGCCCTGGCGGACTTCGTCCTCGACCGGTTCTCCGATCGCGACACCGGCGGCTTCTTCGACACACTCCCCCAGGCCGTTCCCGGATTACTCACTCAAAGCGCCAAGCCCATCCAGGACTCGCCAACGCCCGCAGCCAATGCGGTCGCTGCGTCGGTACTCCTCAGGCTGGCCGTCATCACCGAAGAGCCGCGCTACGCCGCCGAAGCCGAGCGCACGCTCGTCGCCTTTGCCGGCGCTGCCGCCGACTCTGGGCTGTTCGTTGCCGCCTACCTGCAGGCGGTGGACTTCATCGTCGGCGGGCCATGTCGCATAGTAGTTGCCGACGCTACTACTACCGCGGAAGGACTGTCTGGAATCGCTCTGGCTACCTATCGGCCGCGCAAAGTAGTGGCGCATGCCGTAGCCTCACCCGTACCCGGTGTCGCGGCTCCTGTTGCGGTCACGTGCATCGGAACCGCGTGTGCCCCGCCGGCTCGGGACGGCGCTGCCCTGCGGCGGACGCTGGAGACTTTCGGCCGGGCGAGGTAGGATTACCGATGCTCGAAGCCGTACGTCAGAAGCTGTCCGAAGAGGTACAGCAGCTCAATCACGAATTGGCGGTCACGCTTCCGGAGACGCTCAGGCGCGCGCTCCAGATGGGCGATCTGCGCGAGAACGGCGACTACCATGCCGCGCTCGAGCGGCAGGGCTTCATCCAGATGCGTCTGACCCATCTGCGCTCCCGGCTGGCCAAGCTCTCGCAGATCGATCTCACCAAGATCCCGGTGGACAGGGTCGGTCTCGGCTCGCGGGTCGTGGTCCTGGACATGGCCACTCGGGAGAACGCGACCTACGAGCTGGTGGTCCCCGATGCCATGGATTTCGATGGCGACGGCGACTCCAACCAGATTTCCGTGGCGTCACCGCTCGGTCGCGGGTTGCTCGAACACAAGGTCGGCGAAGTCGCCGTGATTCAGTTGCCCAACGGCCCGCGCAAACTCAAGGTGGTCGAATTGGCCACCTTCCATCAGCAGCTCGCCGACAGCAAAGGGGAGACGCAGTGAAGAAGCAGGCGGTGTTCGAGACGGCCCGCGGCCGGATCGTAGCGGAGCTCTTTCCCAAGGAGGCGCCGGGGACGGTCGCCAACTTCGAGAAGCTGGCCAACAGCGGGTTCTACGACGGGACGCGCTTCCACCGCGTGATAGACGACTTCGTCGCCCAGGGCGGCGATCCGCTGTCGAAGGACCCGAACAGCCCGCGCGTCGGGACGGGCGGGCCGGGCTACACGATCAAGTGCGAGACCAAGGGCAACCCGCACAAGCACGAGGCGGGCTCCCTCTCGATGGCGCACGCCGGGAAGGACACCGGCGGCTCCCAGTTCTTCATCGCCCACGGAGCACTGAAACACCTGGACGGCGTACACACGGTCTTCGGCAAGGTGGAGACAGGGATGGACGTAGTCCTCAAGATCAAGCAGGGCGACGTCGTGACCAGCATCCGGGTGGCGGACGCGTGAACATCCAGCTGGCGCTGGTCTGCGACCACGCCATCATCGACCAGCACGGCAAGCTCTCGGTGCTCGGGATCTTCGACCGCATCTGGGTGGAGCGCTTTCCGGCGATCCATCCACGGCTCCACCTCGTGCTGCGGCTCAAGGGCCGCCGCACCGAGATCGGGGACCACACCGTGCTGATCCAGTTGGTGGACGTGCAGGGCCAGGAGATCCTGCGTGGCGAGGGCAACGTCGCGATCGGCGAGCCGCCCGCCGGCGTGGTGGACATCGAGGCCGCGGCGGTGCTCGCTTTCGACGTCCCGCTCGAGCGGCCGGGCGTCTACACCTTCGAGATCGCCGTGGACGGCGCGCGCTCCGCTTCGGTGCCGATCACCGTGGCGCACATGCAGGCGTCCGCGCATCCCGCTTCGCCCCAGCCGCCGCTTCCCCCTACGCCTCCGACCATCAACTAGACAGCATCTGTACATCATCGCGAAAGCAGCGGCTCCGCGCTTTGCTTCTCGACATGCATCCTTTGGCACGGTAGTCCGCGTTCTCCGGGCGTCAGCCGGCGCCGTCACGCTCGCGGCGACGCTGGCGTTGGCTGCCGGTTGGCACGGGCTTGCCGCCCAAACAGCCCCTGATCACCGGCGCCCCGGTTCGGTTGCCTACTACGACCCCGTCTCGGAACTCGGCCCGCTGTTTCCGGCGGTCCAGTTGTCAGGGATCTTCGCCGACTCGAAGACCTTCGTGGATGCCCGGCCGCTCAGCCCGCCAGCCGAGATCGCTGCGGACTTCGCTCGCTCGCGAGGCGGCGCACGGTTCGACCTGCGGGCGTTCGTGGCGCAGCACTTCGAGTTGCCCCGGCCCGCCGGAACGGGCTTCCGCTCGGACACTGCTGGAAGCATGGAGGCGCACATCCGCGCGCTCTGGCCGGTGTTGACGCGCGGTCCACGATTGAACGCCCCGCCCGGGCCTTCGTCGCTGATCGAGCTGCCGCACCGGTACGTCGTCCCGGGCGGGCGGTTCCGCGAGGTCTACTACTGGGACTCGTTCTTCACGATGCTCGGACTCGTCCGGAGCGGCAGGACCGACCTCGTGCGCAGCATGCTCGACGACTTCGCCTATCTCGTCGAGACGTTCGGGCACATTCCGAACGGCAATCGTACCTACTACCTCAGCCGCAGCCAGCCGCCGTTCCTCGCCGCCATGGTCGGGCTCTACGCCGGCGCCACCGACACCGCGCACGCGCTCGCCTACCTCGGAGCGCTGGAGACCGAGCACGCGTTCTGGATGGACGGCGTCGAGCGCCTGGCGCCGGGACAGGCGTACCGCCGAGTCGTACGGCTGCACGACGGCTCCGTGCTCAACCGGTTCTGGGATGACCGGGCCGAACCGCGTCCGGAGTCCTACCGGCAGGACGTCGAGCTGGGGCGGCGTGTTCCCGAGGTGCAGCGCGAGGCGTTCTATCGAAGCCTCCGGGCCACGGCCGAGAGCGGCTGGGACTTCTCGAGCCGCTGGCTGCGCGACCCGATGGACCTGCGCACGCTGGAAACGACCGATCTCGTACCGGTGGATCTCAACAGCCTCCTGTATCATGCCGAACGGCTGATTGCCGCGCTGCGCGCCTTTCGGGGCCGCGAGGGCGACGCGGCAGTCGCACGGCGATTCACGGCCGCCGCCGCCGCCCGCCGCCGGAGCCTGCTCGCGGCCGCGTACGATTCGGCCACCGGATTCTTCTACGACGTCCGCTGGCGCAGCGGCGAGCGCGTGACCGACCGTCCCACGCTGGCTGCCGTGGCCCCGCTCTTCCTCGGGCTCGCCACTCGCGAGCAGGGGCGCGCCGTCGCCGCCAGGCTGGCGCGAGACTTCCTTCGACCCGGCGGGCTCGTCACCACCCTGGCCAACTCGGGCCAGCAATGGGACGCGCCGAATGGCTGGGCGCCCCTGGAGTGGATGGCGATAGAGGGCGTGCGCCAGTATGGTCGCGCGGACCTGGCCGACACGGTCCGGGACCGGTGGCTCGACTTGAACCGGCGCACCTTTCGCGCCACCGGCAGAATGATGGAGAAGTACGACGTCGCCGACCTCGCGCGCCTGGCGGGCGGCGGCGAGTACCCGGGGCAGGACGGGTTTGGGTGGACCAACGGCGTCGCGTTGGCGCTCATCGCCGGAGCGAATCTCGGAGCGCACTCCGGCCCTTGACCGGCAGCCCCTTCACCTGTCACGTATCACCCATCACCCGTTCTTCATCACTCATCACCCATCACCCATCACACCCTATGAACCGCTCGGCCGCCCTCTCCCTGATGCACGAGTACACGCCCTCCGACGCACTCCGGAAGCACATGTACGCCGTGGAGGCCGCGCTGCGCGCGTACGCCCTGAAGTTCGGCGAGGACGCCGACACGTGGGGCGTAGTGGGCCTGCTGCATGACTTCGACTACGAGCGCTATCCGAATCCGAACCGGAGCGGCACCGAAGAGCACCCGTCGGCGGGGGCGAAGATCCTGGCCGAGCGCGGCTACCCGGAACCGCTGCGACGAGCCATCCTGGCCCACGCATCCTATACAGGGGTGCCGCGTGATACGCCGCTCGCCCGGACGCTGTACGCCGTGGACGAGCTCTGCGGTTTCCTGGTGGCGTGCGCCCTGGTGCGTCCGAGCAGGAGCCTGGCGGATCTCGAGGTGTCGTCGGTGAAAAAGAAACTCAAGGACAAGGCGTTCGCGCGGAACGTGAACCGCGACGAGATCCGGCAGGGCGCCGAGGAACTGGGCATTCCGCTGGAGGATCACATTCAGTTCGTGATCGAGGCCCTGCGACCGATGGAACGAGAGCTCGGGCTCGGTTCCGCGGCATGACGATCCTTCCAACGCACTCCGTGTCCTCTGCGTAATACACTGTTGGAGCCCGACGCTATGCTGGCGGTGCAGGCCACCGCCGGCGATCGGGATGCGTTCGGAGCGCTGGTCGAGCGGCACCAGGCGGCGGTACGGCGCCTGACGCGCGCCGTGACCGGAGACGCGCACGACGCCGACGATGCGGCGCAGGATGCATTTCTCTCGGCGCTCGACCGGATCGAGACGTATGATGCGTCGCGGCCGTTCGGGCCGTGGCTGATGCGGATCGCGACCAACGCTTCGATCGACTTGGTGCGTCGCCGGACGGTACGGCGGGCCGATGCGCTGGACGAGCGGGCCCCCTCGCGCGGGCCGACGCCGGCCTCCGACGCCGAGGCGGCGGAGATCCGGGCGAGGCTGGGTGCGGCACTCGCGGCGCTGCCGGAGCGGCAGCGGGTCGCCGTGACGTTGTTCGACGTGGAAGGGTATTCGCACGCGGAGATCGCGGCGGTGCTGGAGATCCCTGAAGGCACGGTGCGATCCGACGTGTTTCACGCGCGCCGCGCGTTGCGGGTCTCGCTCGAAGTCTACGACCCGGGCAAGCAGCTGGAGGAGCGATGAACGACCTGCTGAAGGGGCTGCTCTCGCCAGACGACGACGGGCGAGCATTCGCCGACGCCGTGCTGCTGCGGGCCGCGGGCGCGCTGCACCGGCGTCGCGCCACGGCCGAGGCCGCCGGGAGCCAGGCATGGGCCTGGCTCGCGGCCTGGGCGCGCCCGTGGATCATCGCGGCGATCGTCGGCTTGGCGCTGGCCATCGCCCTTCCCGGCCTGCGGCGCGGCGCGCCGGAGAACACGGCGCAGCCGAGCCTCACGGCGGACCTGATGGGCGCCAGCACGGGGACGGCGTACGTCCTCGCCGAAACCTTGGGGAACTAGGATCAACGGATGTTCAATAGGTCGAAGGCCTGGGCCGTCACCCTTCTGGTGGCGGTCGCGGTGGTCGGGATCGCGGCCGGCGCCGTGGGGCACAANNGGCGCAGCACGATTCCGTGGCGGCCATCCTCCACCGCCGCCGGCCGGAAATGCGGGCGATCATGATCACGATCCGGCCGCAGCTGGATTCGGCGCGCGCCCGGGTCGCCGACGACATTCGCGCCATCCTCACTCCCGCGCAGCGGGAGGCGTACCAGCGGCTGCTGGATCGGGACCGGGCCGAACGCGCCCGGGCCGACAGCGCGGCGGCCGCGCAAGCGAAGAAGCCATGATGAAGCCATCCACGACCGTCATCGCGCTGGCATTGGCCTGCGGCCTCACCGGCGCCGCCGTCGCCCAGCAGACCCCACAGCCCCCGCCAACGCCCCAGCAGCCAGCCGCCGCACCGCAACCGGCCACGGCGCCGCCGCCGGCCGCCGCGCTTCAGCAGGCGCCGCCGCCGGCGCACCACGTCACGCTCAGTGAGGCACTCCGGCTTGGACGGCAGTACAACCCGACGCAGGTGCAGGCGCAGCAGAACATCCGCATCGCCAATATGGGGGTGAGGGAGGCGTGGGGTGCCTACCTGCCCTCGCTCAGCGGCAGCGGGAGCGCCACCCGCAACAGCGCCCAGCGTGTCAACCAGTTCGGCGGCGTGCAGACGTCGACGCTGACCGACAACTCGTCGTTCGGCCTCAGCGCCAGCCTGAACCTGTTCACCGGGTTTCTGCGCGGCGCGAACCGGCGGGCGGCGAACGCCACCCTGGACCTCAATCAGGCGGCGCTGCTCCAGCAGGACTACGCGACCGACCTGAGCACCAAGCAGGCGTTCTTCAACTCGCTCGCGACCACGGAGCTGGTCGGCGTTGCACAGGCCAACCTCGCCCGGTCGGACCAGCAGCTGAAGCTGACATCGGAGAAGTTGCGCCTCGGCGCAACCACCCGTTCCGATTCGCTGTCGGCGAGCGTGGACTACGGCAACGCGGAGGTCCAGCTCATCCAGGCGAACGCCAACGCGCTCACGGCCCAGGCCAACCTGGCCCGCGCGATCGGCGCCGAAGGGTTGGTCGCGCCGGTGCCGGACACCACGCTGGAGGTGCGGCTCACCAGCCTCGACAGCGCGGCCCTGCGCCGCGAGGCCGAGGCCACCGCGCCGTCCGTGGTGCAGGCTCAGGCGAGCGTCGCGGCGGCGCAGGCCCTGCTCACCGCCAGCCACGCGCAGTACTACCCGACGCTGAGCCTCGGCGCGAGCCAGACGTGGAGCGGCTCCCAATTGCCGTGGAGCGCGGCACCCGTCAATCAAGTCATCACCAACAACGGCGCTGACACCTCCTACTTCCGGAACACGCGGTACACCGGAACGTGGCTCCTCCGGCTTTCACTTTCCGTCCCGATCTTCAACGGGTTCGTTCGGGAGGCCAATATCGTCGCGGCCGACGCGAACGCCATCGAGGCGCAGGCGAGACTGAGGGACGCCCGACTCGGGCTGGACGCGAACCTCACCCAGACGCTGACCGCCCTCGACGCGGCCGGCGCCCAGATCGACGTCGCCCGCACCACCGTCGCCTCCGCGCAGGAGAGCCTGCGCATGCAGCGCGAGCGCTACCGGCTCGGCGCCTCCACCATCGTGGACCTGCTGACGGCGGAGACCACCTTGAACCAGGCCGAGGTCGGCCTGGTGCAGGCNNCGACTGACGGGCCCATCATCAAGACCCAAGGGTTGACCCGTGAGTACGTGCTCGGCTCGGAGACGATCAAGGCGCTGCGCGGCGTGGACCTCATGATCCACCGCAACGAGTTCGTGGCGGTCATGGGGCCGTCGGGATCCGGCAAGTCCACCCTGATGAACGTCATCGGCTGCCTCGACACGCCCACCGCCGGTGACTACTGGCTCAACGGCCAGCGGGTTTCCGACCTGAGCGACAGCGAGCTGGCGCACATCCGGAACAAGGAGATCGGGTTCGTCTTCCAAACCTTCAACCTGCTGCCGCGCGCCAGCGCGCTCCACAACGTCGAGCTGCCCCTGATCTATGCTGGCGTTCCGTCGAAGGAGCGCCGGGAACGGGCGGTCGCCGGATTGGAGTCGGTCGGTCTCGGCGATCGCAAGGACCACCGGCCATCTGAACTCTCGGGGGGCCAGCGGCAGCGCGTCGCGGTTGCACGTGCGCTGATCAATCACCCCAGCATTCTCCTCGCCGACGAACCGACCGGCAACCTCGACTCCAAGACCGGCGAAGAGATCATGCAGCTGATGGAACAACTCCACGGGCGCGGCCAGACCATCATCCTGGTCACGCATGAATCCGACATCGCCGCGCACGCGCGCCGGCAAATCCACATCCTGGACGGCGTCATAGACCGGGATACGGCATCGGAAGGGCAGTCACGATGAGGAAGTCCAGCTTGGTGCTGGCCCTGGCCGCGGTCGTCGCGGCCGCGGCCGCCTGCAAGAAACAGCAGCCCGTGCTGCTCTACGAACCGCAGCCGGTGACGCGCCGGGACATCGTGGTGTCGGCGGAGGCCAACGGCTCCATCCAGCCGATCCAGATCGTGGACGTGAAGTCGCGGGCCTCGGGCACGATCCTCGAGATGCGGGTCGAGACCGGCGACATGGTGCATCGGGGCGACACGCTGGTGAAGGTGGACCGGCGCGATCCCACCACCGCGTTCAACCAGGCCCAGGCGGACCTCGAGGTCGCCCAGGCGCAGGCCGCGAACGCCGCCGCCCAGAAGAAGCGCGCGGACCAGATGTTCGCGTCGGGCGTCCTGAGCGAACAGGACCACGACAATCTCAGCCTGGCCGACGCCAACGCGCGGGCGCAACTGGTGCGCGCGGAGGCGGGGCTGCAGAGCGCGCAGGACGCGCTCACCGACTGCAACGTGCTCGCGCCGGTGGACGGAACCATTTTGACCAAGAAGGTCGAGGCCGGCGCCGTCATCACCTCGGCGGTGCACGACGTGTCCGGGGGCACGGTCCTGATCCAGATGGCCGACCTGAGCACCGTCGAGGTGCAGGCGCTGGTGGACGAGACGGACATCGGGAAGGTGCAGCCGGGGATGAAGGTCACGATCACCGTGGACGCGTATCCCAACCGGCCGTTCCAGGGCACTGTCCTCAAGATCGAGCCGCAGTCCACCGTNNCTGCTCCGGCCGGGGATGAACGCCGAGGTGGCGGTGCAGATCGGGCAGCGGCAGAACGTGCTTGCGATACCGACCGCCGCCTTGCGCACTCAGCGCGACGTGGGGTCGGCGGCGCAGGTGCTGGGGCTGGACCCGAAGGAGGTCGATCGGCAACTCGCGGTCCAGGACTCGCAGGCCAGGGCCAACCCGCAACTCGCAGCCGCTGCCAACTCCCGCGGCAACTCGCAGGCGGATCCGCCCCGGTCCTCCGATCGCGTGAGCGAGGGCGGCAGCGTGGCGCCGCTCAGAGCCGCCGAGCCGCCGAGACAGGCCGGCGCCACCGGAGCTCCGCCGCAAGGCGGCAGCCAGATGGCGGGCGGCCCCGGCGGCTTTTCGCTCCCGCCGGGCGTGACACAGGAGCAGATGGCCGAGTTGCGCCGCAAGCGGATGAACAATGAACCCCTGACCGCACAGGACTCTGCCGTGATGCAGAAGCTCCGCCAGGCGCGCGAGCAGCAGGGCGGCACGCAGGGCTTCGGCGCCGGACAGCCCGGCGCATCCGGCCAGGCCGGGGCGACGGCCGCGAGCGGCCCCGCGGGAGGCGATCGCCCGCAGATGCAGCTCCCGACGGGAGTCACCCAGGATCAGGTGCGGGCGATCTTCCGCAAGCAGATGAGCGGCGAGCAGCTGACGCCGCAGGAGCAGGCCATCCGCGCCCAGGTCATGCGGCAGTTCCAGAGCCAGGGCGGCGGCGGCGCCAACGGTGGGAACCGCCGGCGGTTCGGCGAGGGCCACGCCTACCAGTTCGGCGGCAGTTACATCGTGTTCGTGCTCCGGAACGGGCAGCCGGTACCCGTGCGCGTCAGGACCGGCCTGACCGACATGGACTACAGCGAGGTCATCTCGGGCCTGACGGACAAGGACATCGTACTGCTGCTGCCGTCGGCCTCGCTGGTTCAGCAGCAGGCGGAGATGCGTGACCGGATGCAGCGGTTCGCCGGAGGCGCCATGCCGGGCATGCAACAACAGCAGGCCAGGACGGCCACCCCGACCGCCACCACGGCGCGGACGACCCCGACTCCCACCCCGCCGCGGCCGGGTCCCGGAGGGCCGTAACCATGTTGATCTGGGAGCTGTGGATGGTCGCCATCTCGGCGATCCGCGCCAACAAGCTGCGCTCGTTCCTGACGATGCTNNCATCATCATCGGCGTCGGCGCGGTGATCACGATGATCGCGCTCGGCTCGGGCGCGCAGAAGGCGGTGCAGGACAACATCTCCGCGCTCGGCACCAACCTGCTCACGGTCATGCCCGGGCAGCAGTTCATGCGCGGGGTGGCGAGCGACCAGCGGGTGGGAATGACGGTGGACGACGCGACGGAAATCCAGAAC
This sequence comes from Gemmatimonadota bacterium, assembly GCA_003157095.1. GTDB lineage: Bacteria > Gemmatimonadota > Gemmatimonadetes > Gemmatimonadales > JACORV01 > Fen-1245. The sequence continues at coordinate 45,253 of PMIK01000285.1, forward strand.
ACCGCCCGCCACATCGTGGCCGTCATGCCCGAGATCAACCGCTCCTTTCAGGTCAAGTACCGGAACCTGAACGCCAACATCCAGGTGACGGGCACCACGCCGAGCTACTTCAAGGCCCGCAGCTACGTGGTCACCGCGGGCCGCATCTTCACAGCGGGAGACGACGAGGCGCGGCGCCGCGTGGCCGTCATCGGCTCGGCCGTCGGGGACGACTTCGGCCAGAACGGCGCGGGGATGATCGGCCAGACGGTCGAGATCCGCGGCATCACTTTCGAGATCATCGGTCTGCTCGGCTCCAAGGGGGCACAGCAGGGCTGGATGAATCCCGACGAGCAGCTGTTCATCCCGCTCTCGACCGCGCGTTACCGGCTGATGGGCACCGATCGGGTGCGCACCATCACCGTGAAGGTGGACGACGAGCGGAACATGAGCGTGGCGATGATCTCGCTGGAGCAGGCGCTGCGGCGCAAGCACCGGATCCAGCCGTCGGCCGGCAACGACTTTCAGATCCGCAACCAGGCGGATCTCGCGCAGACCCTGAACCAGACTACCCAGACCTTCTCGGCGCTCCTGGCCGGGATCGCCGCCGTCTCGCTGCTGGTGGGCGGGATCGG
>PMIK01000239.1 GCA_003157095.1 Gemmatimonadota bacterium
CTCGGGCTTGATGTCCCGGTGGACCACGCCGCGGCCGTGCGCGTAGCTCAGGGCATCCGCCACCTCGCGCGCGATCTGCAGCGCGTCGTCGAGCGGGAGCCGCTTTTCGCGGTCCAGACGGCCGCGCAGCGATTCCCCCTCCACGAAGGGCATCACGTAGTACAGATAGCCGTCGGCTTCGCCCGAGTCGTAGAGCGGCAGGATGTGGGGATGGCGGAGGTTGGCGGTGGTCTCGATCTCGCGAAGGAACCGCTCCGCGCCCAGGGCGGCGGCGAGGTCGGGCTTCAGGACCTTCAGCGCGACCTTCCGCCTGTGCTTGAGATCGTCGGCGAGATACACCGTGGACATGCCGCCCTGCCCCAGCTCGCGCTCGATGGCGTAGCGGTCAGCGAGGGCGCGCGACAGCCGCTCGGCGACGTCCTCTGTCATCCCGGCACCTCGCGGCCGGAGCCGCTCACGGCACCGACTCGGCGGCTTCGACGCGCGACTCCGCGATCCTCGGGAGCACGCCGCCCGGCGCGCCGAAGTGCGGCACGACCTCCGGCTGGGCCAGGCTCGCACCGGGGCGCGGCACCACGAATCGGCGTTCCCGGGTCGAGTAGTAGAGACACCCGTACTCCTCCGCCGGCCGCTCGCGCACGAACGCCTCCGCGGCGGCGAGCGCCGCGAGCCACACGGCCTTCTGCTGCGGCAGGTCGAAGGGCCCAACCAGGTTGAGCCGCGCGAAGTCCTCGGGCCGATACCGGCCTCGCCGCTTGAGCAGCTCGAGCAGCGAGAGCGGCGTGAATCCCGGATCCTTCCCCACCGCCGCCCAGCAGAGCGCCGCAAGCGGCAGGACGCGCTCGTGCACGAACAGGATGTCCACGAAGTCCCGCGGCTCATCGCGCCCCGCGAGCGCCAGCACCTTGTTGACCGCCAGGTCCACCGGGTCGAGCAGCAGCCCGCCCAGCTCGTCGCGCACCAGCGGCATGAACCGCCACGCCGAGTCGTGCGCCCAATCCACGCGGGTCGCGTCGTCGTCGCGACGGACCACGGCGCGAACGAAGCCGGGAAGGCTCAACTCGACCTCGACTGCGTACCCAGCATCGTGAAGCCGCTCGCGATCGGCGCGGAACGCCGAAGCCACCCGGGCCTCTGAGTCGTGGAAGAAGTCGAGGTCGTCGCTGTAGCGGGTGGACTGCGGCGCGAAATGCATGGCCGCGCCGCCGGCCAGATAGCGGTCGGCGGTCGGCGACTTCGCCAACTCCGCCAGCAGCACGCGCTGAAACCCAGTCAGCGGCACAGCTTCGCGCCCACGCGCCACGCCTCCCGGTTGCCGTGCTTCATCAGCTGCTCCGCCACCCAGGGAATGTCATCGGCTCCGATCACGAGATCGGGCCGGTACGACCAGAAGCACGTGGCGCGAAAGCGCCGGAACGCGCGCCGCGCCTCGCGAACCAGAACCATCGTGCGGGCGGTGGCGGCGTCGAGCGTGCGGCGGCTCTTTCGGCCGCCGCGAGCCCCGATGCGTGCGAGATACTGCTTGACTTCGCTCATTGCGCTATCATAAGCGGCTTATGATCGTATGTCAATATATTGCATGATTATATGATGCTGCAATGATCTCACTCACTTCTTCAACCCCTGCACGCCGGCCACCCAGATGTCACTCTCGGGATCGCTCAGCGTGAAGTACAGCCATCCTCCGTGCTCGGCGATGCCGTTCGATGCGGTACTGTGCGGCCGCGCCGGCTCATCGAAACGCAGGACTTGCCACGACTGGCCGTCGGCGAGGCGCAGCGCAGCGACTCCGCTGCGGCGCTGGCCGCGGCCATATGGGAAATACGCCAGTCGGCCGTCGCTCGAGAGGGCGGCATTGGCGCTCCCGGTCCTCACCGAGTCCGGTATGGGCCCGCCGATCAACCGCCGGAACGCCCCTCCGTCTGTCGGTTGGACCACGTACCGCCCGGCCGAGTCGATGCCGATCAGTCCGGTGCCGGTGTCAGCCCAAGCCAAGGTCAGGACTCGACCGCGAAACGCGACGTTCGTCGGCGCGCTCCACCGCCCCTGGCCATCCCGTGTGGTCACCTGAACTCGACGCTCAACGCCGTCGTGCGCCTCCCACACGATATGGCGGCCGTCGGGTGACCAACTCGCGTTTCGCTCGTCCGGCATCGCTCCCGGAGAGATCTGCGTCGGCTTCCCGCCGTCGGTGCCGACGATGAAGATCCGCCGGAGGCCCTGGGAAATGGCGTGATACGCGACCTCCTTGCCGTCGGGAGAAATAGACGGCTTGAAGGACGGATTGGAGTCGTGGGTGATCTGTTGTGCCGAACCACCACCCAGCGGCATCCGGAAGAGCTGCTGTACTCCCTGACGGTCGGAATCGAAGACCAGCCACTGGCCGTCCCGCGAAATGTCGAGGGATTCGATGGTCTGCAGGTCGTTCGTCACCGGCAGCGCGCCCCGGGTCGAAACCGACCCGCTCGTCGGCACCGCGATTTTCCAGATGTTGGCGTGATATGTCGCGACGGAATACGCGAGCTGGCTCCCGTCGGCGGAGAGGGAGATCAGCGACGGATTGAGTCCGGTGCTGATGCGCACCGGCGCCCCCCGCGGACGACCCGCGCTCGTCAGATCGAGCTGGTAGACATCGCGCACGCCGGCGAGCGTCGAGACCACGAGCAGGCGACGGCTGTCCGGTGCCCAGGTCGGGCTCATGTTCATGGCGTCGGCCGAGGTCAACCGCCGTGGCGTGCCGCCCGCGGCCGGGACCAGCCAGACGCTGCTCGGCGCGATGTTGTAGGTGCTGAAATACGTGCGATTCCCCGAGACGAACGCGATCCACTTCCCGTCGGGCGACCAGGCGGGGGAGTGGGGGTCGAGCGCCCGCGTCACCAGGCGCGGCGCTTCCTGGTTCGGGCCGCCGACCATCAGCGAATCCCCAACGAAGTAGGCCAC
>PMIK01000143.1 GCA_003157095.1 Gemmatimonadota bacterium
CCCCGCTCGGCATCTACCGCGCCACGCCCGAGGGACGATTCCTCACTGTGAACCCGGCCCTGATCAGGATGCTCGGCTACGCGTGGGCCGAAGAAGTGTTGCGCCTCGACATCGGCCGGGACGTTTACGCCGACCCCGAACAGCGCAACAAGCTGTTGACGGACGATGCGCAGCACAATGAGGCAGGGACGGAGACCGAGTGGAAACGCAAGGATGGGAGCATCATCACCGTGCGGGTCAGCATACACGCGGTCTATGGACTCGGCGGGCAGGTGGAGTGCTACGAGGGACTCGTCGGAGACATCACGCAGCAACGAAGCCTGGAAAACCAGTTCCGGCAGGCCCAGCGCATGGAAGCCGTGGGCCGGCTGGCAGGCGGCGTCGCGCACGACTTCAACAACATCCTCACGGCGATCACCGGGTACAGCGAGCTCTTGCTCGAAGACCTCGGCCCCAAGGACCCCAAGCGCGCCGACGTGGGGGAGATCAAGGCGGCTGCCATGCGGGCGACCGCGCTCACCCGGCAGCTCCTCGCCTTTAGCCGGAAGCAGGTCCTCCAGACGCGGGTAGTGGACCTCAACGAACTCGTCCAGACCCTGGACAACATGCTCCACCGCCTCATCGGCGAGGACGTCAGGCTTGAGCTGTCCCTGGCGCTCGCGCTGGGCGCGGTCCGGGCCGACCCCGGTCAGATCGAGCAGGTGATCCTGAACCTCGCGGTCAACTCCCGGGATGCCATGCCCAGCGGCGGCAGGCTCACCATCGAGACGGCGAACGTGGATCTCGACGAAGCGTATGCACGGGCGCATGCCGGGGCGCTGCCGGGTCGCTACGTGATGCTGGCCGTGAGCGACACGGGCGTCGGCATGGATGGAGAGATCCGGTCCCACATCTTCGAGCCGTTCTTCACGACCAAGGAGGTGGGCAAGGGGACCGGGCTCGGGCTCGCCACGGTCTACGGCATCGTCAAGCAGAGCGGCGGCTCCGTATGGGTCTACAGCGAGCCGGGACGGGGCACGACGTTCAAGATCTACCTGCCCCAAGTGGACGAGCTGCCGGAGACGGGGGACCTGCCGGCACCCCTGCAGCCGGTGGCCGGTGGCCGCGAGACCATACTCCTGGCTGAGGACGACCCCTCCGTCCGGGCGATCGTGTCGGATGTGTTGACCCAGAAGGGCTATCGGGTGCTGCGGGCGCCGGACGGCCAGACGGCGCTGGCGATAGCCCGTGGGCAGCCGGAGGAGATTCATCTGCTGCTCACGGATCTCGTCATGCCAGGCATGACCGGACGCGACCTGGCGGAGGCGCTGACGGCCGAGCGCTCCGGTCTCCGCGTGCTCTACATGTCCGGTTACACCGACGACGCGGTGGTCCGGCACGGCGTGCTGACGGACGGCATGCCCTACCTCCAGAAGCCCTTCGCCCCGCGCGCGCTCGCCACCAAGGTGCGCGAGGTGCTCGACCGGCCTCGTGCCCCGGTAGCCGCGACGCTGTAGCAACCAGCGGTCCCTGGCGGCATGCCCGGCAGGCCCGTGTGACGATGAGGTGAACGTGGCCCACGTGCTGGTCGTTGACGATGATGTGGATGTGCGCTCGCTCGTGCGCAGAGTGATCGAGAAACTGGGCCACGAGGTGTCGGACGTCGCCGACGGCAAGGAGGCGCTGCGGCTCCTCGAGACGACCCGCTTCGACCTCATCATCAGCGACGTGTACATGGCCGACATGGACGGGATGGAGCTGCTGGTGCGCATCCAGCAGCTCGAGCTCGACGTGCCGGTCGTGGTGATCTCGGGCGGCGGCTACAAGCCACGGGACGAAGTGCTGAAGATGGCGGCCGCGTGCGGCGCCGTGGCCACGCTGGACAAGCCGTTCACCCTGGAGCAGCTGCGCGCGACGGTGGAGCCGCTGCTGCCGGCGCCCAATCACCACCGCATCAACAGGGAACGGCAGGCGCACCCGTGAATGCCTTCATCGTCGAGGACTCGGTCACCATGCGGTCGCGCTTGACGGCGGCGTTCGAAGAAGTTCCGGGCGTCCGTGTCGTCGGTGAAGGCGACCGCAAGGACGCGGCGCTGTTCGCGATCGAGCGGGTGCGACCGGATCTCGTGGTCGTGGACCTGAGGCTGGCGGAGGGAAGCGGTCTGACGCTCATCGAGGACCTGAAGCGACTCGATCCTGCGCCGATCGTCGCCGTACTCACGAACTACCCGTATGTGCAGTACCGCGACCGATGCCTCGAGCTTGGGGCTGACTACTTCTTCGACAAGGCTGCCGGTCTCGACGCGTTGCTCGGCATAGCGCGCCGCATGGTCAGGGACGCGAAGCGGCAGGGCGCCTGTGCCTGACATACCGGCGCCGCGGCGAAAGCATTCCGGCCCCCATGCTCCAGTCGGCACGGAGTCGGTCCTCGTGGTCGAAGACGAACCGGGACTCACGCGGGTGGTGCAGCGGATCCTCGAGCGGCGTGGCTACAGGGTCTACACGGCGGCGAACGGTGTGGAGGCCCTTCAGGTTCTTGCCGAGCACCTGGGTGGCGTTGACCTGGTCTTCACCGACTTGGCCATGCCGAAGTTGGGTGGGGCGGCGCGCTACCAGCGGGTGCGGACTGAGCTGGGGCCGATGCGGTTCCTCTTCGCGAGCGGCTACTCGGCGCTCGAGGCGCAATGGAAACAGGGCCTGCCGGCGGACCTGCCGTTCGTCAGCAAGCCCTGGACGCTCGCCGAGTTGCTCGGCGGCGTGCGGGCAGCGCTGGATGCTCCGGTGCCGGCCTTCTCGATGGTCGCCGCCCCCTCGGGCGCCACGAAGTCAAGGGTTGCCTAGCAGGCCGCGGCCCAGAGATCGGAGAACTCCCATGCCACGAACCAGCGACGGCGGCCAGCGCCCCCGGTTTCCCGGCGGCTCGAGCGTTTCCTCCTCGGCGGCCAAGCAGCGGCGGCGCGCCGAAGCGCTCGAGGCGGCGCTGCGCGCGAGCGAGACGCGTTTCCGGGCGCTGATCGAGCACGGCACCGACCTTACCTCGATCGTCGGCCCCGACGGCCGGATCTCCTACGCGAGCCCATCCCACACGCGACTCCTTGGCTACGCCCCGCTCGAGCTCATCGGCAAGCCCGCGTTCGACTACGTGCATCCGGTCGACCTGGCGCGGACGCAGGCGGCGTTCGCCAGGGCGCAGGCGGGCGACACCGCGGAGAATCGCGAGGAATACCGGTTCCGACACAAGGATGGCTCCTGGCGGGCTTTCGAGGCGAACGTGACGAACCTCGTGCAGGAGCCCACCGTGGCGGGTTTGGTGATCAACTCCCGCGACATCACGAAGCGCAGGGCGGCGGAGGAGGCGCTGGCCCAGGAACGGTTCCTGATGCAGACCCTCATGAACAGCAGTCCCGACTTCATCTACTTCAAGGATCGCGACAGCCGCTTCATCAGAATCAGCAAGGCTCTCGCCCAACTGTTCGGGCTGAGTGACCCCGCCCAGGCGGTGGGCAAGACGGACGCTGACTTCTTCACGCAGGAACACGCGCGGCAGGCCTACGAGGATGAACAGGCCATCATCCGGACGGGGCTGCCGCTGACCACGGAAGAGCGGGAGACGTGGGCCGATCGCCCCGACACGTGGGTCTCGACGACCAAGATGCCTCTGGGCGGAGCGGGGGGGAACGCCGTCGGCACGTTCGGAATCTCCAGGGACATCACCGAGCGGAAGCAGGCGGAAGAGGCGTTGGCCCTCCAGACGGCCATTCTGAAGGCCAGTGAGACACGATTCCGCGCGCTGGGGGGAATGGCCCCGGTGGGCATTTTTTGCACCGACCCGCAAGGGCGCGGCACTTACCTCAACGACCAGCTGCTCCAGATCATCGGGCTGACGGCAGAGGAAGCAGCCGGCGACGGCTTCCTGCGGTCCATCCACCCCGACGACCGGCAGCGGGTCATGGCCGAGTTGGCGCAGGTGGCCGTCACGGGGCAACCCTGGCGCTCGGAGCACCGCTGCCTGCGGCCCGACGGCACCGTCACCTGGGTGCTCGTGCAGTCCGTCATTGAGCGCGACTACGCGGGGCGTGTGATCGGCTCGATCGGCACGATTACCGACGTCACCGATCTTCGGTTGCGGACCGAGGCGCTCCGGGAGAGCGAGGCGCGCCTGCAGTCGCTCTTCGCCGGCATTGACGACGCGCTCTTTGTCTGCGATCTGGAGGGGAAGATCATAGACTGCAACGAGGCGGCATGCCGGCGGCTGGGCCATTCCAGGAGAGAACTCCTCGGCATGCACTCGTCGGACGTGGACGCGCCGGAGTTTGCGGCCGGCTTCCGGGAGCGGTCGGAGCAGCAGCTCCGCCTCGGCCGCCTCACCTGGGAGGGAGTCCACATGACGAAGGACGGCCGCCGCATCCCGGTGAACACCCACAGCACCGTGATTGACTACCACGGCACGAAGGCCGTCCTCGCGCTGGTGCGCGACATCAGCGAGAGCAAGCGGGCCGAGGAGGCGCTGGCCCTCAAGACAACCGTGCTGGAGACCCAGCAACAAACGTCGCTCGATGGGATCCTGGTGGAGGACGGACACGGGAAGATGATCTCCTTCAACCAGCCCTTCGTTGCACTGTGGGGCATCCCCCCCGAGATCGCCGCGTCGGGCTCCACCGAGCGCGCCCTGCAGTTTGTGTTCGACAAGATCGCCGATCCCGACGCCTTCATGGCGCGAGTGGCGCATCTCCATGAGCACCGCGAAGAGAAGAGCCGGGAGGAGATCGCGCTCAAGGACGGGCGCACCCTCGATCGCTACTCGGCCCCGATGTTCGGAGCGGACGGCAGGTACTACGGCAGGGTGTGGTATTTCCGGGACATCACCGCCCTGAGGCGCGCGCAGTTGAGCCAGGAGCGCGCACTGAGCGAGGCCGAGCAGGCGAGCCGCACCAAGAGCGGCTTCATCGCCAACATGAGCCACGAGCTGCGCACGCCGCTGAACTCCGTCATCGGCTTCGCGAGCCTCCTCGCCCAGAATGCCGCCGGCAACCTCACGGCACAGGACGTGGACTTCCTGGGCCGGATCGAGGACAACGGCAAGCACCTGCTCGCGCTCATCAACTCGATCCTGGATCTCTCGAAGATCGAGGCGGGCAAGGTCGCGCTGGCCATCGCCGATGTGCCGCTCGGGCAGCTCATTCGCGAGACGCTGAGCCTGACCGGCTGCGTGCGCCGGGAAGGCGGCCTGTTCGTCGGCGAGGTGGAGGTGCGAGCCGAGGTGCCTCCGGGGCTGCGGCCGATCCGGGCCGACCCCGGCAAGCTGAAGCAGGTCCTGATCAACCTCGTCGGCAACGCGCTCAAGTTCACGGAGCGCGGGAGCGTCACCGTGCGCGTCGTGGCGGATCCCGCGACGGGGGAGGCGGAGCGGATTGACGTCGCGGACACGGGGATAGGGATTCCGAAGGAGCGGCAGGCCGCGGTCTTCGAGGCGTTCGAGCAGGCGGACGCGACCACGGCGCGCCGCTACCACGGCACCGGCCTGGGACTCACGATCTCTCGGACGCTCCTGCAGCAGATGGGGTACCGGGTCAGCGTCGCGAGCGAGGTCGGGAAGGGCACCACGTTCAGCGTCCACCTGCGTGGGGCGGGCACCCGCTATGGCGCGCTCGAACCGGCGCCCGTCGCCAATGCCGGACCCGCGCCCGAATCAGTCTCTGTGACCACGGCGGCTGCGGCGCCACCGCTGACCGGCTCACCCGACAAGACCGAGTTCCGCGGCTACACGGTCCTCGTGATTGACGACGATGCCGACGCGCGCCTCCTCCTCGACCACATGATCGCCGGGCATGGCGCCACGGTGCTCACCGCCTCCTCGGGCGCAGAGGCGCTGGACCTCGCCCGGACCGCCCATCCCGACCTCGTCACCGTGGACGTCATGATGCCGCAGATGTCGGGCTGGGAGGTCATCCAGGCGCTGCGCGAGGACCCGGCGCTGAGGGCCATACCCGCCCTGATCGTTTCCGTCGTGGCGGATGCGCCGGAGAGTGCCCTGGTCGGCGCTGAGGACCGCCTCAGCAAGCCGGTCAACCGGGAGGCGCTGCTCGCCGCCCTGCGCCGCCACCTTCCGAGGGGTGGGAAGGCGAAGTAGCGCCGCCGGCCGGCGCCATTCGTGTCGGCCGGCGCCGGTGCCATCTCTCGCGCAACGTGCTACACTTCGCGTGTCAGCCATGGCGAACGCACCGATGATCGTCCTCACCTCGGAAGCGCTGGACCCGGCCGAAGCCCGGCGCCTGGTCCACGCGTTCTTCAGCGACATGGTCAAGGTCGTCGTGGACGTGCGTCGCGAGCGGGCCGCTGTGGGTGGCGAGCTGCACGCCGACGCCGAGCAACTCCTGCTCGAGGAGGGCTCGGAGCAGGCCGACTTGTGGGGCGCCAACTACTACCCGGGCCGCGGGCTTGAGGCATGCGTCGAGTTCACGGCGATGATCAACATCCGGCCCGCACTCGGCAATGCCGGCATGGAGATCCAGGATCCCGACGTGCGCCGTCTGGTTTGGGACGTGGTATCACGCGTGCTCGGCCGGGGGGAGCCGCTCTGATGCCGGCGCAACACGGCTCGCTCACGCCGGCGCGGTGGTCGGCGTTCACACTGGACCAGCGGATCCTGATGATCGCGAACGAGATGCACCGGTGCGCCAAGCTCTTCGCGCCGGAGGATCGCGCGCGCCTTTCGAGCGGCTACGAGCGCGTGCTTCGCCTCACCGACCTCACCGTCTCGTGCCGCCCGCGACGGGCGCTGCTGCGGGAGCTGCTGCGTTGGCGAGACGTGGTGGCGGCGCTCTACGTGGCCGAACGTCCGGCGCCGGCTGCGCACCGCGCGGCGTTCGAGGTACTCCTGCGGTTCACTCCTGTCGCAGCGCTGCAGATCCCGCACGTGTTGGAATCCGGTCGCTGACTTCTACTGGCACCTTGCTCTTGTGTCTGGTAACCGCTGGCAACTTGCCGTCTGGCAACTTCACTTGCGCGGCCTTCTCTCTTCTGTCCCCTTCAACGATGCCAGCGGCCGCAGCTGGTGTTCGATGGTCGCCAGCCCGGCTTGTACCACCGCGTCCACCACCTCGCGCGCCGGCTTGTAGGCCGGGCCCGCCTCGTCAATCGGCACCCGGCCATCGGCGTTGACCACGATCCCGGCCGCGCGGTACTCGTCCTCGATCTGCCGCCGGTCCAGCTCCCGCAACGCCGCGGTACGGCTCATGCGCCGGCCCGCGCCGTGGTTCACCGAGAACAGTGACTTCGCGGCTCCGGCCGCCGGCCGCAGCACGAACGAGACGTCCTGGTTGGAGCCGGGAATCAGGACCGGGTGCCCTGAGGCCTCCCACTGCGTGCCCGCCAGCAGCGGGTGCCCGGCGGGGAACGCCCGCGTCGCCCCCTTCCGGTGCACCCACACCTCGCCGAACTCGGGGTGCGGCTCGAGCTGCGCCAGGTTGTGCGAGATCTCGTAGACCAGCTCCAGCTCCTCGCCGAACGTCTCGAAGAACGCGCGCGCCACCTGCTCGAAGATCACCAGCCGGTTGACGATGGCGAAGTTGCCACCCGCGGCGACGGCGTTGCGGTAGCTGCGCCAGTGCGGGGACTCGCGCCTGAAGTAGCCGAGGTCGAGCGATGGGAGGGCGGGGTTCTCCTGCTTCGCGACCTGGAAGAAGTTGGTGGTCAGGCCGTGCCCGAATCCGCGCGAGCCGGTGTGCACCATCACCCACAGCTTCCCGCCCTCGTCCGCCTGCAGCTCCATGAAGTGGTTCCCGCCCCCCAGCGAGCCGACCTGGCTGATGCCGCGCTCCGGCTTGCCCTTTCCGCCGTAGGGGATCTCCCAGTCGTCGTCCACCGGGATGCGATGCCGCTCGGCGTTGCTGCGGTCGAAGCTCGCGCCGTACTTCGCGACGTAGTGCTCGGCGCCCCCGCGCACAATGTCCTCGAATGCGGGCCTGGTGAGGTTCTTGAGCGACCGCGACTGCCCGCCGGCGCCCATCTCGACGCGGCGCATCACCTCGCGGTTGAACTTCAGACGCTGCTGCGGAGTGGCGGCGCGCGCGCTCACCGCAGACCGCGCCGCCATCATCCCGCACCCGATGTCGAACCCCACCGGTCCCATCGCCAGCGTGCCGTCGGTCGCGATCACGCACCCCACCGGCACGCCATAGCCGTAGTGGACGTCGGGCGTGACGACGACGCAACGCACGCCGGGGAAGGCGCAGGCGTTGAGGATTTGGGCGAGGAGATTCTCCTCGGTCGTCTCGAGGAGATGCTCGGTCAGGAAGAGGCGGACCGGGATCCCCCGCGTGAGGTCGGCGTCGAGCCGGTAGAAGCCGGCGGGGTCGAGGGTGAGGGAGTCCTTCCAAGAGCTCACGCCGGATAGTATGGCGGTGGGGAGAGAGCGGATGCCAGGAGAGTTGCCGTCTGGCAACTGTTCTGCCCTCGGCTTACTGCGCGCTGCCCTCTGAGAGGGCAGCGTGTACTTCCCGCGCCAGCGTCCCGAGGTCCACCGGCTTCTGAAGGAATCGCTCCTCGCCATTGGCCGCCCGTTTCCGCAGGGCCTCGTCCTCGGTGTACCCGGACATGAACACCACCTTGAGCGCGGGCCATCGCTCCCGCAGGCGGGCTGCGAGGCCGGCCCCCGAGATCCCGGGGAGCACCATGTCGGTAAGGAGCAGGGTGTACGGTTGCGACGCAGGTAGCTGGTCGGCTTCCTCGGCGCTGGCCGCGGTGGTCACGGCGTAGCCGAGGCGCACCAGGAGCCGCTCGAACGCGCGGCGCACGGAGTCGTTGTCCTCCACCAGCAGCACCCGTTCGCCGTTGCCTTGCGGCAGTGCCGTCGCGTCGTCGGCGGCGGGCGCGGCCGCATCGCCCTCGCCGGCCCGTCGTGGGAGCAGCACCCGGAACGTCGCACCATGCCCCACGGTGCTGATGACCTCGACCTCGCCGCCGTGCTGGGTCACGATCCCATGCACGAGCGCGAGTCCCAGCCCGGTCCCCCGCTGGTCGCCCTTGGTGGTGAAGAAGGGCTCGAAGATATGATCGCACACGTCGTCCGGAATGCCCTGGCCCGTGTCGGTGACGGAGAACCAGACCAGGCGTTCCCCGTCGCGCCCCGAGCGCACCGTGAGTGTGCCTCCGTCGGGCATCGCGTCCGCGGCGTTGACGGCCAGGTTCATCCAGACCTGGCCGATTTGCCCGCGGTCCGCCTCGACCGGCAGCGGCTCCGCCGCGAGCTCGAGCTGCAGCGTCACGTTGTCGCGCAGCAGGCGCCGGAGAAGCTTGGCGGTGTCCCGGATGACCTCGTTCAGGTCCAATCGCTCCGGTTTCGGCTCCTCGTGGCGGGAGAACAGCAGCAGCTGTTGCGTGAGCTGGGCACCGCGGCGGAGCAGCTCCTCGAACTCCTGGAGCCGCTCCTCGGCGCCGGTCAGATCCTCGCCGTGCAGCCGGGCGTACTGGGTCAGCCCGAGCATGGCTTGCAGGAGGTTGTTGAAGTCGTGCGCGACGCCGCCCGCCAGCCGGCCGACCGCTTCCATCCGCTGGCCCCGGCGCAGTTGCTCTTCCATCTGCTTGAGTGCGGTCACGTCCTCCTTGACCGCGACGAAATGGCCGATCACGGCGGTGCCGCCGCTGCCTGAGCTTTCCGGCACCGGGGTGATGGTCATCCGCTCGGTGTAGAACGACCCGTCCTTGCGGCGGTTGACCATCTCCCCGCGCCACACCTTCCCGGTCACGATCGTCCGCCACAGATCGGCGTAGAACCGCTCGGGTTGCTTGCCTGATTTGAGGATCCGCGTGCTCTGGCCGATGGCCTCTGCCGCGCTGTACCCGGTAAGCCGCGTGAACGCCGGATTGACCCACTCGATCGTTGCGTCGGCTGCCGTGACGACGATGGCGTTCGCGACCGACTCCAGCACCGCGCTCTGGAGCGAGAGGCGCTGCTCGGTGCGCCGGCGCTCCAGCTCGGTGGCGGCGCGAATCGCGAACACCGTGAGCAGCGACTCGGCCAGCGGCAGGCGCCGCATCGGAGCGTCGTGCATCACCACCAGGTTGCCCAGCGCGCGCCCGGAAGTGTCGCGCAGCGGAATGCCCACGTACGACTCGGCGCCGAGCTGAGCCAGCAGCGCGTCGTCCGGGAATCGCTCGCGGAGCCGCTCGGGGTAGGTCACCAGCTTGGCGTCGGTCACCACGAGCGCGCAGGGCGCCCCCGCCAGGTCGTACTCGAGGTTGTCCGTGAACTGCCCGCCCGCCCACACGGCGAGGGTGCGCACCCGGCTGCGGTCCGGCTCGATCAGCTCGCCCACCAGCGAGTACCGCACGCCGAGCGCGGTCGCCAGGTGTTGGGCGAGCGTACGGAAGAACTCCTCGCCGGTCGCCGCGGCGGTTCCGACCACAACCGACCGCAGCGCCCCCTCGGCCCGCCTGAGCTCGGAGATGTCCCTCGCGACGGCGAGGATGCCCCGCACGACGCCGTCAGCGTCGCGGAGGAAGCCGATCCGGAGCTCCACCCAGACCGTGGCGCCGTCCTTGCGCACGACCTCGACCTCGAGGGTTCTCCCGCCGGCGCGCCCGTGCCCGGCGTCCGCCGCCAGCCCCGCCGCCAAGGTGCGCCGTGCTTCCTGCATGGACGCCGGAGTGAGCAGCCGCTCGAGCGGCAGCTGCATCGCCTCCTCGACCGTGTAGCCGGCGAGGCCGAGCACGGAGGGGCTGACGTACGTGACCCTGAGCTGAAGGTCCGTGGTCCAGATGACGTCCACGATGTTGTCGGATACCAGGCGGTAGCGGGCCTCGCTCTCCTGGAGCGCGGCCTCGGCGCGCCGCCGCTCGGTGACGTCGCGGAAGCTCCACACCCGCCCCGTGACCTTCCCGCCCTCGCGCTGCGGCTGCGAGTAGCGCTCGAACACGCGCCCGTCCTTGAACTCGAGCACGTCGAAGCTCTCGGCGTCCGGGGACTCGTACAGGGCGTGGACCTTGTCGAGGAACCGCTGCGGGTTGGTGAGCTGGTCCAGCACCGTGGTCAGCGCCAACTCGTCGTCGCCAGTCGCCATGACGGCTTCGGGTATCCGCCACTGCTCGACGAACTTGCGGTTGTAGCTGGCGATCCTCCCTTGCTGGTCCACCACCAGGATGCCGTCGGCGGTGGAATCGAGAATGGCGCGGTAGGCCGAAGCGGACGTCTCGCGCCGCGACTGGGCGGGCGTTCGGCGGGCGGCGGGCTTGCGCGGCATGGCCGTCAAGTTGACGCCTTTTGAACCGAGCCGCTAGCTTTAGCCGGCACCTGGCCCTGGTGGTGAAACTGGTAGACACGCCATCTTGAGGGGGTGGTGGAGAAATCCGTGCCGGTTCGAGTCCGGCCCAGGGCATTGAGGCTAGTGTCTGAGTACTGTCTTGCTGCCGGTGTAGCTCAGCGGTAGAGCACTGGTTTCGTAAACCAGGGGTCGTGGGTTCAATCCCCACCGCCGGCTCTGAGACTCGGATGGTTCTCCGGCCGCGGCCGCCTAGTCGTCCGCGGCCGCTGAGTTCAGGGAGGTCTGACACGACGGGCACACGCCGTGCGAGACGTCCGAGCCCAGGTGCTCCCTGATGTACGACTGGACGTTCCGCCAGTACTCCTGATCGTCCCGAAGCAGCTTGCACTTCCCGCAGACCGGAATGATGTCCCGCAGCGTAGCGATCTCGCTGATGTCTTCGATCACCAGCAGCGCCAGCGGCTCCGTGCTCCCCGGCATCGGATTGGCCGTTACCAGCAGCTCGTAGTCCTGCTTCAGCCCCGCCGACACCAGCGTGACCTTGGCCCGGCGCCGGGTGACGTGACCGCCCCTGAGGCTTTCGCCCACCGCATTGCGGATGACGCACCCCGAACAGAACGGACCGTGCCCGCATCCCTGGGGTGAGTCCTGCCAGTGGAGACAATGCAGGACTTCACCTCCGGTGAGGTCCAAAACGACCCTCTTGTCCGGGGCGAATACGGCCGCCGCCGCGTCGTTGAGGTCCTGCACCCTGATATCGGCGTCCACCACGAACGCCCAGAGAGGGATGGCGTTCAGCAGCGCCCGATAACGTGAATCCCCCGCGGTCTCCGCCACAGTCCTCCCTTCCGCGCTCGGCTATCTCTTCTCGCCGCTGATCAGCCGCTATAATTGGAGCATGCCGCCGGCCTTGGACCGCCGTCAGTTTCTTCAGGCCGCCAGCGCCTCCGCGCTGGTAAGTCTAATCCCTACTAAATCTCACGCAATTGTTGGACCAGACCTCGTGCGCGGCCCGATTCGCGTGGCCGTCTTGAACGAGCCGTCCTTTCCCGCCATGGATACGCCCAAGCCCGACGTCGCGTTGCTCGGTGCGGCGCTGGACGGTCTCGAGGTTTCCTACCTGACGGTCGCCGATCTCGGCGAGCATCTGTCCCCCGATCGCCATGACGTATTCGTCATGCCCTATGGCAGCGCCTTCCCGAAGGAGGCGTGGCCGGCACTCCAGCGTTACTTACGCGGCGCCGGCAATTGGGTGAACGTCGGGGGCGTGCCGTGCGCCGTGCCGGTGGAGCGGGCGCCAGGGGCCGGTAGCGACAGGTGGCGCGCCCTGCCGCGCGAGGTCACGTACCACAAGCAGCTTGGCATCACCCTCGCCTGTTCCGTGAGTGCGACGCAGGTCAAGGAATGGCGGGCGAACGACGCGCTGCCGTGGAGCGCACCCCTCGCCGCGGACGTCGCGGCGTCGGACATCTGGGAGCCATACTGGCGGCTCTCGAGCGTCGCGGACACGCCCGATGAATCGGGCTCGGCCGGCCCGCGCGAGGCGGTGGTGCAGCCGCTGGTCTGGGGGCTGGATGCGGCGGGCCGTGCGATCGCCGCACCGTTTCTCCTGGTGGACCGGCTCGAGCGGGAGTTCGCGGGCGGACGCTGGGTTTTTGCGACGGGAGACGGCGCGGTCACGCCGGCAGCCTTGCGCACGCTCGTGGAGACGGCGTCGCTGGGCGCGCGGCAGCTCATCGTGCGGCCGTCGTTCGCCTGTTACCGCGGCAGCGAACGGCCTGCGGTGTCCGTCGCCTACCACGGCTATCCTCGCGCGGGAGCGGCGGCCCTCGCGGCAAGCTGCCGGATCACCGTCTTTGGCGAGCGCGGTACCGCGCTCGCCCGGGTCTCGCTCGCGGTCAGCGGCACCGAGGCGGAGGCCACCGGGATGTCGGATCTGGCGGCCAGTCTGCCGGATCCACTTGCTCCCGGGCTATACCGGGTCGAAGCGACGCTCACCCTGCCCGGTGCCGAGCCCCTGGAGCTGCGCCAGACGACGGGCTTCTGGGTGTGGGACGCGAAGCTGCTGGCCGGTGGCTTGCCGCTTGTCGCGGGTCCGTACGCGCTGACGCGGGGCGGGGAGCCGTTTTCGGTCACGGGCACGACCTACATGGCTTCCGACGTGCACCGGAAGTTCCTGCTCCAGCCGAATCCGTGGGTGTGGGACCGCGACTTCGCCGAGATGAGGCGCGCGGGCGTCAACTTGGTGCGCACCGGCATCTGGACGGGGTGGAAGGTGCTGATGCCGACGGCCGGCCAGTTCGACGAGGCGGCATTGCGGGCGCTCGACGCCTATCTCCTGACCGCGCGCCGGCACGACGTGCCGGTGATTTTCACCCTGTTCGCATTCCTGCCCGAGACGTGGGGTGGCGAGAACCCCTACCTCGACCCGGCGGCCGTTGAAGCGCAGCGCGCGTTCCTCTTGGCTCTCGCGCGCCGCTACGCGGGGATGAACGATCTGCTGTGGGACCTGATCAACGAGCCGTCGTTCTGCAACAAGGATCATCTGTGGAGCTGCCGGCCCAACTACGACCGCTTCGAGCGTGCGGCGTGGGCGGCGTGGCTGAAGGAACGCTATCCGGACCGGCCCGCCGCGGAGCTGCCGCGGCTCGAGGACTTCGGCGAGGGCGACAGCGCCGTGGAGCGGCCGACGCTGGTGCTGGAGTACCGGCTGTTCGCGCAGGCGATGTTCCAGCGCTGGGTGCGCGAGATGCGCGCCGCGCTGAGGGCCCCGGCCAACCCGCGCCAGCTCGTGACGGTGGGCCAGGACGAGGCGGGCACCAGGGACAGTCCCAACAACCTCTTCCTGGCTCCCGCCCTCGACTTCACCTGCGTCCACACCTGGTGGCTCAACGACGCGCTGGTGTGGGACGAGGTGCTGACGAAGGCGCCGGGCAAGACCAACCTGGTCGAGGAGACCGGCGTGATGTTCGCCGCGCACCCAGCGGGCGTCGAGGCGCGGTGGGAGGAGTACGCGCGCAACCTGCTGGAGCGGAAGATGGCCGTGGCGCTGGGCCCGGGCGGCGCCGGCTTCGTCGAGTGGGTGTGGAACTCGAACTGCTACATGCCCTCCGACAACGAAGCGGCCATAGGCTTGCTCCGGGCTGATGGGACGGCCAAGCCGGAGCTGGAGGCGTTGCGCNNGTGGTGCCGCACTCCAACATGTTCTCGACCCGGAATACGGCCACCGACGCCACGAAGCGCGCGGTGCGGGCGATGCAGTACGGGTGCCGCATGGGGCTGTCGGCGGTGTCCGAGTTCGGGGCCACGTCGGGGATGCGCGTGCCGCCCCTCGTCCTGGTGCCCTCCCCGGGCGTGCTGCGCCGGGAGGCGTGGGATGCCATCCGCGCATGGGCCAGGCGGGGATCCGTAGTGCTCGTGACGGGTCCGCTCGAGATGCTGGACCGCCTCGGCGCCCGTGATTCGGTGGGGCCGTCAGCGGCGGTGCGGATACCGATCGGCCGGGGCGAGATCCTGTGGTCGCCGCGGAGCGTGGAGCTGGACAAGGACGACGCCGCTACCATCGAGCTGTACCGCTGGGCTCTGGGTCGGGCGCGGCTGGAGCCGGCGTTCACGGTCGAAGGGGCCGACGCGTCGGTCCTGGTCCACGCGGCGGCCTACCACAGCGTGGTGCTCTTCACGCTTGTTTCGGAGGGCCCGCGGGCTGCGGTGCTCCGCCTGCGCCATGGCGGCCGCGAGTTCGAAGTAACGCTGCCCGCCGAGCGGGCCGCGCTCCTGCTTGTCGGCCGGCGCGACGGGCGCGTCATAGCGAGTTACCAGCCGACCTGACGCTTCCGGGCCCGGCGCTGCGCGGCCGGGCGGCGTCGTGGCCGGCTCCCGCCTATGGCGTCGGTCTGAGCTGCGACCGCGGGCCGCCTCGGGCTATGACGTGGGCCGCCGCACCGTGATGGCTGCGTCCCCCCGCTTGGGCGGCGTCCCTGAGCCCACCGCCTCGGCCCGGACCACCGCGGTCCCGGCCGCCACCGCGGTCACCGTTCCCGTCGAATCCACCCGGGCCACGTTCACGTTGTTGGACGACCAGGCGTAGCGCACGCCCGCGGCGATCACGTTACCGTCGGCGTCGTAGGCCAGCGCGGTCAGCCGGTGCATCGTGCCGGCCTTCATCGTCACCGACGGCGGCGCGACCTGCACCTCGGCCACCGGCTTCTGGGCCAGGCAGGCGCCGGCGGTAGCAAGGAGCAGGAAGGGCGTCAGCGCTAGCGCGAGTTTGGTCTTCACGTCCGGAGTCTCCAGTCTGGTAACCACTTCATTCCTTGCCGTCTGGCAACTTCTCTCGCTTCTGAATCACCGCCCACCGATCACGGCGCCGGTGAAATGGCAATCTGCGTCCACGCCTCGACGGGCTGCCCGCTCTTCTGGGCCGGATTGAACTTCATACTCTGTGCCGCCGCCAGGGCCGCCTGGCTGAAGTCCCCGTCGCTCGACGTCGCGAGCGGCAGGACGCTTTCGACTGCGCCCGTCGCGCTGACTTGTACCCAGAACGTGGCCGGCGTCGGCGGGGTGCCTTGACCGTGCCAGGGGGCTGTAGGTGCCGCGAGCGGCTGCGCCCTCGTGTCCCAGCAGACCTTGTTGGGGTTGTACCCGTGATTTCTGCACTGTGCCGGGATCGCGGCCACGGCCTTGCTCCCGGTCCCCGAGCGGATGGCGACGGGCACCGTCGCCCACGCGTCCACCCGTTGTCCGCCCTTGGTCGCCGGCTCGTAAGAAGCCTGGCGGACCGCGGCCAGGGAAAAGGCCGTCACGTCGTCATGGCTGGACGGCGTCTTCACCCGCACGTCCGCCACTTCGCCGGTCCTCAGAACGCGCACGAGGAACGTGGCGGGCGTGGGCGGTGCCTCGTTCGGCTGCGGCACGTCGGTCACGGCCAGCGTTTCCCGCGGATGCGCCGGCGTGTCGAAGCACAGGTGGTCCTGGTTGAACTCCGGCTGGGTGCACATGGCGGTGGCGACCTGCGCCGCCAGCCCGTCTACCAGCGTCCGCAGGCTGTCCTGGGATCCGGATGCGTCGCCGTGCACCAGGCGCGTCAGGTCGTGCGTGTCGTACACGTCCACGGACAGGAGCAGGCTGCGGCCCGAACCGACGGCGCTGCCGATCACCATCTGGTTGGCGCCGAGTCCGTAGGCGAAGCCGGCGTTGTCGCCGAGCGGCGCGACGATGTTCCGGTGTCCGGCCGCCCATTTCCCCGCGAGGTCGTTCGCGTCCACCGTGGGCACCCGATACTGCGCTGTGACCCGGTCCGTGAGCAGCCGCGCGAGGCTGTTCCGGAGCGACGTGTCGGCGCTGGAAACCTCGAAGGGCAGAACGGCGATCATCGCCGCGGCCGACCGCGTGGAGTCGGCGCGGCCGGCGCCAGCCGCGGCTCGCGTGCCGAGGTTGCGCCACAGCAGCGAGGCGCCCAAGGCGACCACTGCGACCGCGATGCCGATGACGGCGAGAACGGGCAGAGGGAGGCCTGNNGCCACCACCTTGCCGAGCTGTGCGCTCACCGTCGGCCGCTTGGTCTTGATCGCGGGCATCGTCTTGGTGAGATGCTGGATCAGGATGCCTTGGGTGGACGGGCCGTCGAACGGCACTTCTCCTGCGAGCATCTCCCACAGCACGACGCCGAGCGAGTAGATG
>PMIK01000081.1 GCA_003157095.1 Gemmatimonadota bacterium
CTGGTGATCCCGATCGGGACGTCATTGCTGTACGTCCAGCCGCTCTACCTGCGCGCGGCAGGCGGGAAGATCCCCGAGCTGAAGCGTGTCGTCGTCGCCTACCAGAACGAGGTCGCGATGTCGGAGACCCTCGACGGCGCGCTGGCGGAGCTGTTCGGCGGCTCGGCCGCGCCGCACGGGGAGACGGTGAGCGCGGAGGCGGGAGCGGGCACGGCACCAGTTGATGCCGGGCTCCGGGCGCTGATCATCCAGGCGCGGCAGCACTATGAGAGCGCGTTGACCGCGCAGCGCGCCGGCGACTGGTCGCGCTATGGCGAGGAAATCCAGCGCCTGGGCGACCTGCTCTCGCAGATCGGGACGGGGCCGGCGAAGCGGCGGTAGGCGGGACGCTGCTCCTCGAGCCTCGCCTCGATTCGACCCACGCGGTGGCCTCGCTGAGGCTATATTTGACGCAGCCGTGATCAAGGACCCCGCACACCTGGCCGCTTTCGAGGCGCGCCTCGCCGACGCCGCCGATCAGGCGATGAGCCTGCCCGAGGCCCTGGCGTGGTATGCGGCGGCGCTCGCCGAGGCCCGCGCCGTCCGGCCCGACCTGGGCGACGACTGGCTCGAGGATCTCGCACCCGACTTCGCGATCGCCCGGGCCGTCAATGGGCTCTCCCCAGCCTGATCTCTCCTCGTTCCTGGCCGCGCTGACGCTCGAGCTTCAGCAGCGCGGACTCCATTTCATGCTGATTGGCGGCCAGGCCGTGCTCCTTCACGGGCGTCCGCGCTTCACCGAAGACGTGGACGTCACGCTGGCGGCGGGCCCGGCAGCTCTCCCGCTGGTCCGCGCCGCCTGCGAGGCGCTGGACCTCTCCCCGCTTGCCGAGGACCCCGACGCCTTCGCCCGGCGGACCTTCGTCCTCCCCGTCCGGCAGACGGCATCGCGCATCCGAGTTGACTTCATCTTCTCGACGACGGACTACGAGGCGCAGGCCGTCGCTCGCGCCACCCGTGTGCTGCTCGCTGGCGCGCAGGTGCCCTTCGCCACGGCCGAAGACCTGCTCATCCACAAGCTCTTCGCCGGCAGGCCGCGCGATATAGAGGACGCCGAAGGGATCGTGCGACGCCGGGGGGCGCAACTGGACTGGACCTACCTGGAGCGCTGGGCCGCGGAGTTCGCCCTGGTTCCGGGGCGCGAGGGCATGCCCGTTGCGCTCGAGCGCCTCAAGGCTGGGCTGTAGCCCGGCTGGTCCGCCGCCACCACCCCCCACGGCACCCAAGCGCTACCGATCTGGCTCAGCGAGATCCAGGCGATTCGCCTCCGTTGACCGATCTTACGACCATGGTCATATTACCATGGTCACATCGCTGGAGGCCGCCCAGTGTCACGTCCCGCTCCACGCACCGCGCGCCGCACCCGCCGCCGACGACCAGCCCGCGCCGCCGAACCACTCGCCGCGCCCATCACCACCATGCCCGCCGGCCTTTTCAAGGCGCGCTGCCTCGAGTTAATGGACCGGGTGAACGCGGAAGGCGGCGAAGTTGTCATCACGAAGTATGGCCGGCCGGTCGCGAAGCTGGTGCCCGCGCACAGCGTCTCCACCCCCGCCTTCGGTGCGTTGCGGGGCACGGTCACCTGGTATGGCGACCTGATCGCTCCCGTAGACAAGACCTGGGAGGCGCAGCGTGGCTGAACGGGGACTGCTCCTCGATACGCACGTGTGGATCTGGTTCGCTGAGGGCCTGGCAACCGAGCTGTCGCCCGGCTGCGTGCGGGCCGTGGAGGCCGCCGGCGACCGGCGCGAGGCGTTCGTCTCCGCGGTGTCGGTGCGCGAGGTCGCCCTGCTCGTCGCGCTCAAGCGGCTCCGCCTCGCCGCCCCCGTCGCCGAGTGGGCGCGCCGAGCCCTGGCGCCGCTCGGCCTCGCACCGCTGCCGCTGGGAATGGAGGCGGCGGCGCGGAGCGCCGACCTGCCGGGCCAATTTCACCGGGATCCCGCCGACCAGATGCTCGTCGCACAGGCGATGGTGCACCGATTGACGTTGGTGACGAGAGACCGGGCCATTCTCGACTACGGACGAGGCGGGTACCTCGAGGTGCTGAGCGCCGGCTCGGGCCGGCCCTAGCGGCGGCGGCTCAGCGAATCCAGCGACGCCTTCGCCGGCCGGAATCCCGGCTGCAACCGCATCGCCGTCTGCCAGGCCTCGCGCGCGCTGTCGGCCACGCCGAGCTGTGCGTATGCCTGCCCCAACCTCCACCACACAACCGGCGGCCAGTACTGCTCCCCATCCGTCGTGATCGGAGGCGGATGCTCGATCGCCCACGTCAAGTGCCGCACCGCCGCCCGCGGATCGCGGCGCAACGTCACCAGCGCCTCGCCAAGGACGAACCGCCCCACCGCATCGGCCGAGTCGTCGGCCACCAGCCGCTCGCCGATCGGCAACGCCCGCTCCACATTCCGCGTGCTCG
This sequence comes from Gemmatimonadota bacterium, assembly GCA_003157095.1. Lineage (GTDB taxonomy): Bacteria > Gemmatimonadota > Gemmatimonadetes > Gemmatimonadales > JACORV01 > Fen-1245. The sequence goes on from PMIK01000081.1 coordinate 2,453, forward strand.
TGTAGAAACCCGCCAGCCGCACCAGCCCCTGACGCCCGCCGGTCGGCTTGGCCGCGAACGCCTCGATCAGGACGTTGGCCGCCGCCAGGTCTGCCGGGCGCCCACCGCTCACGTCCAGCTCGACCAGGAGCGAGACCCCACGCATCCGGTCCAGCCTGGTGAGGTTCAGCGCCACCACCAGCGCCGAGTCGCGATCGCCGCCCACGATGCCGGGCGCCCGCGCGAGAAACCGGCCCAGGCCCTCGAGATAGACCGGATTCTGCGGCTCGAGTTGCACCGCGCGGGCGAATGCCTTCTTGCCCCGCTTCGCCAGGAAGAACGAACGCACATTCCGGTGCCGGTCGGCCAGCGTCGCCGCCACCTCGGCGAGCCAGAAGTGCGCCTCGGCACGATTCGGCTGCAACTCTACCGCGCGGAGGAGGATGATGTACGAGGAGTCCATCGCCCCGCGCTCCGCGGCGGAGCGCGCCGCCACGAGGAGATCCTGCGCCCGGAGAGCCGGCACCGGGACGCAGAGCCACGAACCGCAGGCTGCGGCGAGGGCGAGTGACAGACGTCGCATCGGGAGAATGATAACCGCACCGCGGCGCGGGAGGGACGGGGCGGCTGAAACGACTGGGTCATGCCGGTTTGGGTGATGGCAGCTCGCCCGACCGCACCGGCCCGAGGCTCTCACCGCGCGCCGGTTTCGCTACCGGCCCAGCCCGTATACTCCGCTCGGCGTCCGCGATGCCAGATGGCAATCGTCGAAGACGCGTGGATGCCCTGGGCGCCCTACAAGCTCGTGGAGCATCTCGTGTCTCACGGTCCACTCGTCCGCCGCGTAACCCTGGGGATAGCTCTTGTTGGGGCCGGCGAGATAGATCGAATGCGGCGCGACCCACTCTCCGGCGCAGGTGTGGTCGGGCCCGTCCTCACACCAGAAGCCGCCATCGCTGTCGGCCGGCACCACGTACCACTCCACGTCCTGGAGGTCGCCGGTCAGGCCCGAACACTCCACATCCTTGGTCCACCAGGTGGCGTAGCTGGGCAACGCCGCCACCCGGTAGGCGTTCTCGGGCGCCACCGGCACCTCGCACCCGACGCTCGCCGCACCGGCCACGATGCAGGCCGCGGCGGCAGCGGCGACCGACAGGCTCAGCGAAACTACGCGCCGACGCATCGCTACCTCCCGGTACCATCATTGCGCCGTGGCGCGAGGCGTCAATCCGTACTTGTCCCAAAGACGCAGCGCTTCTATCGGGCTTGACGCGGCGGCCCGCAGAGGCCGTAATAGTGGAGATTCCACCGGGGGGGCACCGATGAGCGACCGCGAGCCGTCCGATTCCTCGAGCCTTCCACGCCGCGACTTCCTGAAGCTGAGCGGCGCTGCCGCCGCCGGCCTGGTCGCGCAGGACCTGCTGCCGGGCGCGCGCCGACCGACCCCACCCCTGCCCTCGAATCCAGTGACCCCGGCCGCGATGCCCACCCGCAACCTCGGCAAGACCGGCTATCGCGTCGGCATTTTCAGCCTCGGCGGACAGGCCGCGGTCGAGAAGCCGCACAACGATGAGCTGGCGGTGTCCATCGTCGAGCGCGCCCTCGACCTCGGCGTCAACTACATAGACACCGCCGCGGCGTATGGCGGCACCGAGCGCTGGAGCCAGCGCTACATCGGCGCGGTGATGGCCCGCCGGCGCAGCGAGACGTTCCTCACCTCGAAAACGCACGACCGCACCAAGGACGGGTCGCTCCGGCTGCTGGACGAATCGCTCCGCCTTCTCAACACCGACCACCTCGACCTCTGGCAGCTCCACAACGTGATGCGGATGGAGGAGGTCGAGCGGATCTTCGCGCCCGGCGGCGCGATCGAGGCGCTGACCAAGGCGCGAGACGAGAAGATGGTCCGCTTCCTCGGCATCACCGGCCACTTCGATCCGGTGCCGCTGATGGAAGGGATCCGCCGCTTCCCGTTCGACACCGTGCTGATGTCGCTCAACGCCGCGGACCGGCACCAGGCCAGCTTCGCCCAGGACCTGCTGCCGCTGGCGGTCGAGAAGCAGATGGGCGTCATCGGGATGAAGATCCCGGCCCGCTCGCGCATCCTCGCCAGCTTCACGCCGCCTCCGGAGGGTCTCCAGGTCGGGCAGTGGGAGCCGAACTCGGGGCCCGGCACGCTTACGATGCGCGAAGCGATGTACTACACCCTCACGCACCCGGTGAGCACGGTGATCATCGGCTGCGACAGCCCCGCGCAGGTGGAGGAAGACGTGCGCCTGGCGCAGGAGTTCACGCCGCTCTCGGAGGCGCAGCTCACGGATCTGGCGGTGAAGACGGAGCCCATCAAGCGCCAGGCGCTGTTCTTCCGGCGCTGGGCGTAGCGAGCGGGACGGCGGTCTGGCATCCGCGGCTGCCGCTCACAACGCGGCGCCGTCAGGTGCTAACATAGAGCATGGCCGTGCCGCGCTCCGTCACCCAACGTGTCGAAGACACGCTCGCTGCGATCGAGCGCGCGCAACCCACGCTCAACGCCTTCATCACGGTCACGGGCGAGGAGGCGCTGGCCGAGGCGCGCGTCGCCGACCGGGAGCTGGGCGCCGGCCACCGCCGCGGCCCGCTGCACGGCGAGCCGGTGGCCGTCAAGGACCTGGTCGCCACCCAGGGAATCAGAACCACGGCGGGCTCCAGGATCCTGAAGGACTGGGTGCCGACGCGCGACGCTTCCGTGGTCTGGGCGCTGCGAGAGGCTGGCGCCATCATGGTGGGGAAGACGAACACCCACGAGTTCGCCTTCGGCACCACCAACGACAACCCGCACTACGGCGCCACCAGAAACCCCTGGAATCCAGCCCTCACCACCGGCGGCTCGAGCGGCGGCTCCGCCGCCGCCGTCGCGGCCGGTCTTGTCTCCGTCGCCATCGGGACGGACACGGCCGGCTCCATCCGGATTCCGGCCGCACTGTGCGGGTGCGTGGGCCTCAAGCCCACGTTCGGCGCGGTGCCGGTGCGAGGCGTGGTGCCGCTGGCGAAGACGCTGGACACCCTCGGCCCCTTGGCGCGGACGGTGGATGATGCGAGGCGGGCGTTCGAGGTGCTGACCGGAGAGGGGCTAGGGGCTAGGGGCTTGGGGCTAGGGGAGAACGCCTCACAGACCCTAGCCCCTAACCCCTATCCCCTGTCTTTGAAGGGCCTCAAGATCGGCGTACCGGAGGCGTACGTCTTCGATCGAGTGGACCCGGAGGTCGAGACAGGCGTCCGCGACGCGCTGCGGGCGATGGAGGAGGCCGGTGCCGAGGTGCTGACGGTCTCGGTGCCCGAGCTTCAGGGATGCGTGGACGTGGGCATCGCCATCATCCGTCCCGAAGCGCTCGCCTTCCACAAGCGCTGGTACCCGGAACGCCAGGCGGAGTACGGCGACGACGTAGCCGCGGCGCTCGCGTCGGCGCGCGACATTTCCCCGAGCGCCCACCTCGCCGCCAAGCGAACCCGGCTTCAGATCGCGCGCGCCCTCCGCCGCACTCTTGGGAAAGTGGACCTGCTGGCGGGACCGACCGTGCCCATCCTGGCGTTCCCTAACGCCGACGCCTTCCGGCCCGTTCTCCCCGGCGGGGAGTTGCCGCGGCACGCGCTCACCAGGCTCACCTACCCGTTCAGCCTGAGCCGCCTGCCGGCCATCAGCATCCCCTGTACATTATCGCGACACCATCTACCCATCGGGCTCCAACTCGCGGCAGGGCCGCGACAAGAAGGATTGCTCCTCGCCGCGGCCCGTGCGTTCGAGATGGTGCGTGGTGCGTGGCCGGAGCCGGATGAAGTGAGGGCCTAGGGCCTAGGGGCAAGGGGCTAGGGAGACGCAACCCCCTAGTCCCTAACCGCTAGCCCCACCTACATCGCCATCCCGCTATCTGCCTTGACTCCCGCCACCGGCACCATCACGTGCGCGTAAGGCGTGCCCTGCCACATGATGTACGGCCCACCGGACTTCGAGTCGGACGAGACGCCCTTCAGCGTGTTGATGTTCGGAACGACGATCATCACGTGTGGCCCCGTGTCTATCCACGGCTGCCCGGAGTCAGGCGCCATCTTGAAAGGATCGGTGTTGCTCGCGTCGGTACCGCTCCGGCGTGCCCTTGGCCGGTCCCGCCGGCGCGGCCGCCTGCCGCGGCGCCGGTCGGCGCCACTCAACCCGTGCGCATGTGTCTAGTGGGGTGGTGCAATATCCGCAGCGGGCGAATATACCGCCGGTGCGGGGAATGGCTAGAGTCGTACTCGCAAATGCGTCTGCCGGAGCCCACGCCATGGCGGCGCACTGGCCAGTTGAAGCCTCAGTTGACATTCATACGTTTGTATGACATGATACATACGTATGAAACAACCACTCGAGATACGCGACAGGCTCATCGAAGCCGCCCGCGAGTCGTTCGCGCAGTATGGGTTTGATGCGGCCAGCGTCCGCGACATCACCGCCCGGGCGCACGCCAACCTCGGCGCCATCACCTACCACTTCGGCACCAAGGAGGCGCTCTATCACTCGGTGATCGAGCGCTTCGCGGTGCCGCTCGCCGACAAGCTCGCCGCCATCTCGGTCGAGACCGGCCCACCGCTGGAGCGCCTTTCGACGGCTCTGTGGACGTTCATGGATCACATCTGGCAGCACCCCGAGATGCCGCGGCTGATCGTCCGCGAGCTGGCGTCCGACCGGCCGCTGCCGGAGCCCGTCGCTCGGCTGATCCGCCGCAACATGGAGTCGTTCACCCGCATGGTGAAGGAAGGCCAGGCCGACGGCAGCATCCGTCCGGGCGAGCCCCACCTCATGGCCATGAGCATCGCGGGGCAACCGCTGTTCCTGGCGATCGCCGGCCGCGCCATCCGCCAGGCCATCGGCACCGATCCCGGCGATCCGGCGATCCGCACCCTCATCGCCGAGCACGTGATAGCGAACACGAAGGCCGCGCTGGCGAACGTGCCGGCGGCACCGGCGGCTCATGCGGCCGGCTTCGGGAACTCAACGCAGGACGGCGAACCATGATCACTCCCCTGCTTCTGGCCGTGCAGCTCGTCGCCCAGGACACCAGCCGCCTCTCCCTGGCCGACGCAGTGCGGCGCGCGCTGGCGAGCCAGCCCGGCGTCGCGGCCGCGCGGGAGAGCCGCGCCGCCGCCGCCGCCTCGGTGGGCCAGGCTCGGGCGCCGCTCTTTCCGCGTCTTTCGGCCACCTTCGGCGTGAACGAGTACAAGATGGGGAACCTGGTGTACCCGCTCTCCGGCCTCAGCCTCACCAACCTGCCGCTCTTCAACACGACGTTGAGCCAGGGCGCGCTGCAACTCGGCTACACGCTGTTCGACTTTGGCGGGCGCACGTCGCAGGTGCGGCTCGCCCAGGCGCAGGAGCGCAAAGCCGACGCCGCCCTCGACGCCACCCTGGCTGCGACCATTTCCCGCGTGGCCAACGCGTACCTGCGCGTGCTCACGACCCGGGGAATCCTCGATGCCCAGGAGCGGCAGCTCGCCGCCCTCCGGGCCGAGGCGGACCGGATCGGCGAGCTCGAGGCGCAGGGCAAGGCGGCCCACGTCGAGGTGCTGCGCCTCGCCGCGCAGGTCTCGCGCTCGCGCGCCGACGAGGTCAGCACCCGCGCGCAGCTCGAGGTGGCGGAGCGCGATCTCGCGCAACTGGTGGCGCTCCAGGTAGACACGACGCTGCTCACGCCGGTGCGCCTGGCCGACACGACGCTGGCCGACCGCGCCACGCTG
>PMIK01000110.1:0-176 GCA_003157095.1 Gemmatimonadota bacterium
CGCTTCCATCGCGCGATGGAAGCGGCGATGCGGGCCCGGGGGTTCCGCAAGGCGGATGACTCCACGCAAGCCGATTTCCTCCTCACCTTCTCGCTCGGTGGGTCGGAGGTGGTCCGGCGTCCGGTGGTCGCGACCACGGCGGTCGGGTTCGGCTTCTACGGCGGCCGTGGCTACCG
>PMIK01000110.1:237-389 GCA_003157095.1 Gemmatimonadota bacterium
GTGGATCGGGCGCTACCGGACCGAGGAGCATCAGGCGCGGCGGATGCCGCAGGCGAAAGTGCAGGAGGTGGTGAACAAGCTGTTCGAGACGCTGCACTGAGTGTCGCGACATTCCCGATGCGGCGACGCCGCCCGGGTTCGGGCGGCGTCGC
>PMIK01000110.1:469-5908 GCA_003157095.1 Gemmatimonadota bacterium
AACGGTTTACGACCTGGTCGCCGCGTGGGCGCTGCGCGCCCCGCGCAGGCGACTCTGGGTATGGGCGATCGGCGGCTCCGTGGACGCGGTCGGGATCGCGCTGGTTCTGCCGGGTCTGTGGCTCCTCGCGATGCCGCTCGTCTCGGTCGCCGCCATCGGCGCCTGGGGTCTCGCCGCGCAGCGGACGCTGGCGCTGGACGCGTCGCCGGCGCCGGCGCCCCGGCGGCGTCGGGCGCTGAAGGTCGCCAAGGCGGCGGCGCTTACGCTCGGCACGGTGGCGGCGGTCGCCGCGCTGTTCGGCGCCCTGCTGATGCTGCTGGGCCCGCGCTGGGGACCCTCCGGCGGCTAGGACGGCTGCCGGAGCCCGGCTCCGCGGGGAACCCGACCCGCCGCCTTACCACCCCTCCGTCTTTACTTCCGCCAGCACTGCGTGCAGGTCGTTGAACGTGACGCTCCTGGCTTCGGCCGGCAGGAGCGGACTCACGTACTCACCCTGGGCTCCCTGCACGTCCACCCGGAAGTGCGCGATGCGGTTCTGGCCNNCCCACTCGTCGAAGAACCAGTCCATCGGCATCCCCATGTGCTCCTCGACCACCCGCTGGAAGTCGGCGGTGGTGGCCGGCCGGCCGAGATAGGTCTGGTAGTAATCCCGCATCATGGCCGTGAAGCGGTCGTCGTGCATGGTCCGGAGGTCGAGCATCAGCACGCGCAGCATGTTGAAGACCCATGCGCCCTTCTCATAGACCATCACCTGGTATCCCCGCGGCACGTCGGGCGTTTCGAGACGGGTACCCAACCAGATGGGTCCCACGTCCGCGTGGTCAGCCTGGACGTCGGCCTGGTACTGGTCGAGGAACTTGAAGTACTGCTCCGAGGTCTTGCGCTCGACCTGGACGTACCAGAGGGCGGAGAACGATGCCAGACCCTCGCTCAACCACTTGTCGCGGTACGAAGCCTGTCGCACACCGCTGCCCCACCACTGGTGGGCCGCCTCGTGGGCGCGGAAGAACTCGTCGAAGCCGTTGAGTTGGGTGTTCTGAAAGGTCGAAAAGGACAAGTCAATCATGCCGGGGAACGACACCCCTTCCCCATACGGGATCTCGGTAACGTAGAAGTGGTCGTAGGGCGCCCGGCCGAACAGCGCCGTGTACAGCTTCAAGCTGTTCGAGATGTCCACCGCCACGGCCTGGCTCTTGTTGCTCTGCTCGACCTCCAAGCCCCGGGTGAGTTGCCGCACCTGCGCGTGGGCCGCCTCGGAGATGAGGACGTCCACCGACGGTGCGCCCTCATACTGCGAGTGAAAGAAGGTGAACGTCCCGAGATTGAAGGTGGCCCATTCACTCGGCAGGCGCTGGATCCAGTGCGAAACGTTCACCCGGCTGCCCTCGGCCGACGAGTCGCTCAGCTCGCCGATGCTCACCAGCGGGTACTGGCTGGGGTAGTGATACGTGAGGTCGAACGTCGCGAGCATCGGGCCCTGCGCATTGAACGGGAACCAGGCGATCCCGGGCTCGATGTAGAACAGGTTCAGGTAGTGGTAGAACATGTCGCCATGGTAGTAGACCGTCAGGGTGAGTGTGTCTGCGACACCCAGCCGGCGGCCGGCCCGCACCCACAGGACCTCGTCCTGGTCGGCCTTGAAGGTCGCCGCCGCCTCACCGTTGCCCCAGCGCGCCGAGTCCACGGCGAGCCTGCGATGCAGCGAGAAATGGAGCCAGGGTCCCACCGGCTCCTGGCCCACCAGCGTGAGTGTGGCGGCTCCCGCGAGGGTGAGGTTGCCACTGACCGCCTCGACCACGTGCATGTCGAGCTTGTATCGCGGCACCCGCAGCCGGTCGCGGTAGACCCACGCGGCCGAAAGGCCCTCCGTCCGCTGGGCCGCGGCGAACTGGGTGACGACGGCCCAGTTGGCGCCCCACCTGGCGCGATTCACCGGCTGGAGCAGCTGGACCGCCTCGCTCAATGCGGGGTTCAGCTCGAAGAGCACCGCCTCGCCGTGGTTGCGCGCCACCCGGGCCAGGAAGAAGCCGCTGGTCTCGCCGTTGAGGAGCGGGCCCATGACCGCCTCGTCGAACGACCCCTCGTGGTCTCCCTTGAATGAGNNGCCGGCGTAGCGCTGCAGCGCCGCCTGCTCGGCGGGCAGCGGCGGCGTCAGGACGAAACGTCCGTCGCCCTCGAAAACCGCGCCGACCGTCCGGCCGCCGACGGGAGAGAGGAGATAGAGCTTTCCCCGCTCGAGGATCAGTTGCCCCGCATCCCGGCGCAGCACCAGATGATTCACGTCGGCGACCTTGCCGGGCAGCGGCGCGAGGTTCGCGACCTCTCGGTAGCGCTCCATGTACGTCGCGGCCACAGGGCCGGGCGAGGGCGCCTGGCTGTGCGCGGCGGCGGGGGCCGCACAGAGGACGGTGGCGATGCCGAGGTGCCGGATGGTGTTTCGGATAGCGCGCATGTGGACTGGACCGAGGCAGCGGGTGGCTGGCGCCGCGCGGGCGCCCGTTAACGGACGCGCACAGCCTATGGAGGGGGCGTTAGGGCAGCGTCATTCCGGCGCCGTCGCGTGACCTCATCTACTTGCCAGCCCTTCCGCTCGCCAGTGCGGGCGTTTCAAACCCGGTCAATCTTGTCGGGCTCCAGCTCCATCAGGAACGCGAGAAGGCCAGCCGGATTCCAACCGCGACCAGGAGAACTCCTCCCGCGCGCCGCATGGCTCCGGCGAAGCGTAGCCCGACCAGTTCCCGCGCGCGGATCGCTCCATGCGCGTAACCCGTAAGCACCAGGAATTCGATGACCAGGGAGCTGGCGCCCAGCATCAGCACCTGCTTGGGAACCGGGACTGCCGGATTGATGAACTGGGGCAGCAACGCCACGAAGAACACCAGGGCCTTGGGGTTGGCGCTCTGCACGACGAACCCGCGGACGAAGGAGCGCGTCGGCGCGACGGGTTGCGCGGTGGCTTGGCGGGAGGGCCGCGAGCGCAGCATGCGGAGCCCGATCCAGATGAGATAGCCCGCGCCGATCCACCGGATGGCCGCGAACAGGTCTCGCGAGGCCGCGTGCGCGGCCACGACACCGGTGGCGGACAGACTGAAGTAGAGCGTGTTGGCCGCCAGGATTCCGAGGGCGGCACCGAGCCCCGAGCGAAGGCCTCGACCGAGCGCCGTGGACACGACCAGGAGTACGGCCGGGCCCGGTATGAGGCAGAGTACGGTCTCGGTGACGCAGAAGGCGAGCCAGATGCTGAAAGACACCGATGGGCCCCGGATCATCCGTCAGGGAGCAAGCAGGACCCGTGCGCTGGTCAGGCGACCGCCTCCGGGCCCCGCGCCCGTGCCTTCAGCGGGCTCTCGTTCCATAGGCGCACCATCAGCAGCGCGCCGATCAGCGAGAAGGGCATGATCATGAAAGTCCACGCGCCCCAGCCGAGCTTGTCCAGGAAGTGCCCGAGCAGGAACCCGGTGAGCCCCGAGGCCAGATACTGCACGCCGTCGAGCATCCCGGCGACCGTTCCCGCGGCCCTGGTGCCGCCGAAGTCCATCGAGGCCGTGCCGGTGAGCATGCCGTGCACGCCGAAGATCCACACGCAGGTGAAGCCGATCATGAAGGCGGCGAGCCACGGCGCCGCGGCGCGGCCCAGGATGAAGAGCGAGACGATCTGGCCGAGGTAGAAGATGAACGCGACCGGCGGGCGCCTCGACTGGAACCAGCGGTCCGACATGTAGCCGCACGCCAGGCCACCCACGATCCCGCCGACCGTGACACCGATGGAGGCGACGTTGAAGAGGAAGCTCCCCGGCGCGATGTTGTGCACCTCCTTGAGGAAGGGGACGAACCAGAGCATCAGCCCCTGCCGGACGAAGCCGGTGCAGAACTCCGCGGCCGCGAGCATGACGATGATCGGGTTGGTGAACACCCGCTTCATGAGGTGGTTCCAGTCGAGCGGGCGATCGCGATCCGGGTCGTGGGAGGTCGCATCATCGGTGTTGAAGTCGGTGAAGCCCGCCTGCGCGGGCGTGTCCTTCACCATGAAGAGGTCAATCACGAACATCGCCGCGATGGCGGCGGACGGGACGAGGAACACCCAGTACCACGGCAAGCCCGCCAGGATCCACCCGCCGACCGTGATCGCCAGGAAATACCCGCTCGAGATCATGATGCCGAAGATCCCGCCGAACACCCCGCGTTCCCGCACGTGGAACCACGGGGCGTTGACCTTCACGATGGACAGGGCGCCGAACGCCTGGAAGTACTGGCTCACCGCGTAGAGCAGCGACATCCCGACGACGATCCGGGTCTGCCACCCGCTGAGGAACAGGAGGCCGATGATCAGGTTCAGCACCGCGGTGCCGGCAGCGCCGATCAGGATCGCCTTCTTTCCCCCGATGCGGTCGGCCAGCGGACCGTTGAAGATCACGGCGAGGGCGTATGTCCAGAAGCCCGCCGTCGCGATCGTCCCGAACTCTCCTTTCGAGAGATGGAAGTAGTCCATCATCGTCTTGCTGGAGACGTTCAGGTTGTAGCGGCCCATGTAGAACGTGGCATACGTGACGCCCAGCGGGAACCAGTTCAGGAACCGGCGCGTGCGGTACGCGCGGCTGTGCCCCAGCGGATTCGTCATGGTGCGCGGCTCCTACCTGGATGGCGCGGGATGCGTCTCGGCCCAGAGCTTCGCGAACGTCTCTTCCAGCGCGGGGCCGAGCTTCGCCGGATCGCCAGTCCGTTCCGGCTCGTTGTCCAGGACCGCGAACGGAACGTCGAAGCCCCGGATTCGGAGCCGGCCGTTCTTCCGGCCTTCGGAGAGCCGCTCCCAGTCGTTGGTCCGGTAGTAGAACTCCATCTTCGCGTAGGGCAGGGAGTGGTAGAGGATCGAATCGGCCTGAGCGGGGTCGAAGCGCCGGAGGTTCTTCCGCACCGACTCCTCGTAGGAGACGTTGATGTAGACGATCCCCGCGCGGCTTACGATCTCGTCGGCCAGATGGGAGAACGCCTCGGCGAAGCCGTTGGCGCCGCCGCGCGAGAACTCGACCACGACCGTCTGTTTCCGGGTGAAATCGGGATCGCGGGCCAATCGCTTCTGGAATTCGAGGTTGATGCGCTCGATGAAGAGGTTCCAGAGGTGATCGCCCGTGAAGAAGTAGTCCTTGGTGGTGAACAGGCGGGGTTGGCCCAAACGCTCGAGCAGGTCGTCAATCTCGAAGGTTTCCCAGACGAACGGGAAGTCGTCAATCTCCTCGAACGGGCCGATGTGAAAACGCCTCGTCCGCTCGGCCTCGTCCGTCTTCTTGAGGAAGTCTATGACCTCGCTCTTGCCGGCCGCGGGGCGGCCGATCAGGACGATCGTTTCGAAGCGCTCACCCACGGCATCTCCTTCGCCGAAAAGGAAACGAGTGTCACACCAAAGGGTGGCCGAGAGGATACGCGAAATCCGGACCGGGCGCG
>PMIK01000171.1 GCA_003157095.1 Gemmatimonadota bacterium
CGCCGACACCAAGTTCGAGTTCGGAACCGCGCCCGATAGGCGGCTGGTGCTGATTGATGAGGTGCTGACTCCCGACTCCTCGCGCTTCTGGCCGGCCGGCGACTATCGGCCAGGCCAGGGGCAGCCGAGCTTTGACAAGCAACCGGTCCGCGACTACCTCGATGGACTGCGTCGCGCTGGCAGCTGGAACGGCGAGGCGCCGGTTCCGCCACTCCCGGCCGAGGTGGTGCACGCCACCACCATGCGGTACCGGGAGATCTACCGCCGGCTCGCCGGCGCCGTCACGGAGGGCAACTGATGCGCATCGCTCCTGAGGGTTGGCCTTTCATCCGGGTGGCCCTGGCCCTGGACCTGGCGCTAGCCGTGGTGTGGTACTCGTGGCCCGGGTGGACCGCTTTGCTGCTCGTGGTCGGCCTCGTGCTCACCGTCTGGGTGGCGGCCTTCTTCCGCGATCCCGAACGCCGGGGCGAGCGCGGCGACGCACTGGTGATCGCGCCTGCGGATGGCCGCATTTGCAGCATCGCCCAGGTGGTTGAGCCGATGTATCTTCATCAAGAGGCGACCCGCGTCTCCATTTTCATGAGCGTGCTGAACGTGCACGTCAACCGCTTCCCGGTCTCCGGTGAAGTCGAGGTGGTCCACTACAACCCCGGAGAGTTCACCGTGGCCAGCCACGACAAGGCGTCGCTCGTCAACGAGCAGGCGTCGGTCGGGATCCTGGGGCCGCGTGGACCCATGCTGGTGCGGCAGATCGCCGGCAGCATCGCACGCCGCATCGTGACCGACGTCGGGCCCGGCGACCGGGCGACGCAGGGCGAGCGCTTCGGGATGATCCGGTTCGGATCGCGGGTGGATCTGTTCCTCGACCCCGCCGTCGCGGTCAAGGTCGAGCTGAACCAGGTGGTGCGCGGCGGCGAGACCGTGATCGCGGAGTACCCGTCGTGACGGCCCCGCGCTCCAGGGTCAGGGGCATGCGCCGCGCTATCGTCATCCTGCCGAGCGCCTTCACGTCCGGCAATATGTTCTTCGGCGTGTGGTCCATCGTCGAGTCGGCGCGCGGCGAATTCCTGGTGGCCGCCTGGTTTGTCATCGTCGCCGCCGTCCTGGATCTCTTCGACGGCCGCATCGCGCGGATGAGCCGGTCCGGCAGCGCGTTCGGCGCCGAACTCGACTCGCTGGTGGACGTCGTGTCGTTCGGCGTTGCGCCCGCCATGCTGGTGTTCTTCTGGCGGTTCCACACCGGCGACTGGGGATGGCTGCTGTCGTTCATCTACATCCTGGCGGCCGCGCTGCGCCTGGCGCGGTTCAACGTGATCCAGGCGGGCCAGGCCAAGTCGCACTTCATCGGACTGTCGTCCCCGGCATCCGGCATCACGCTGGCGTCGGCCTACCCCTTCACCCAGACGCCGCTGTTCCAACAACACCTCGCCTTCGTGCCGCTGCCGCAGCTGATGGTGCTCCTGACGATCGTGCTCGCCCTCCTGATGGTGAGCCAGGTGCCCTATCCGGTCGCGCCCAAGGTGGGGCTCCGGACCTGGAAGGGCCGCATCTCGCTGGTCGTGCACATCGCCGCCGTCGCCTGCGCGCTGTTCTATCCGGAGTACTTCTTCTTCCCGGCCGGCGTGGCGCTCATCACCTACGGTCTGGTCCGGGCTGTCTTCCTGGGCCTCCTGGACCGGCTGCCGGATCGCGACCCGATGCATGACGACGACGAGGAGCCGCCGCGCGAAATCGAGTACGAGCTGGCCCCGGGCCGGATGCGCTTCCGGCTGGGCCGGCGGCGGCGCGGCGGCGGCGGACCGCGGTCCGGAGACGGGGTAATGTGACCCGGTTCCGCGCCCGGGTGCGGGTCATGCCCCGGTCCTCGATCCTCGATCCGCAGGGCCAGGCGGTCTCGCACGCGCTGGGAGAGTTGGGGTTCGGCGGCGTGGGAGAAGTGCGGGTGGGCCGCGCCGTGGAGTTGCTGCTCGACGCCGCCTCGGCGGACGCCGCGCGCGCGGACGCGCTCCAGATGTGCGAGCGGCTGCTGGCCAACCCCGTCACCGAGGACTATGTGCTCGAGGGTGTCGAGCCGGCCGCGTGAAGATCGCGGTCGTGCGGTTTCCGGGATCCAACTGCGACGCCGACGCGCTGGAGGCCGCGCGGGCGTCGGGGGCCGACGCCGCATTCGTGTGGCACCGGTCCACCGACCTCGGCGGCGCCGACGTGATCGTGCTGCCCGGCGGATTCTCCTACGGCGACTACCTGCGGCCCGGGGCCATCGCGCGATTCTCGCCGGTGATGCGCGCCGTCGCCGCGCACGCCGCGGCCGGCCGGCCGGTCCTCGGCATCTGCAACGGATTCCAGGTGCTGTGCGAGGCGCAGCTGCTGCCGGGCGCGCTGGCGCGGAACGGGGGGCTGTCCTTCGTCTGCCGGCCGGTCACCTTGCGCGTCGAGTCCGACGCGACGCCGTTCACGGCGCGCTACCGGTGCGGCCAACTGCTCCGCATGCCGGTGGCGCACGGCGACGGCCGGTACGTGGCGGATGAGGCGACGCTCGAACGGCTGGAGCGCGACGGACGGGTGGTGTTCCGCTACGTGGGGGGCAACCCCAACGGGGCGATGCACGATATCGCGGGTATCACCAACGAAGGGCACAATGTGGTGGGGCTGATGCCGCATCCCGAGCGCGCCGCGGAAGACCTCCTCGGCTCCGGTGATGGTGCGGCCATGTTCGCAATGGCGGCGGTGGCCGCCGGCGTGTGAGGAGGAACCCATGACGCGCGGCACGATCTGGACGGCACTCGTGGCGGCGGCGTTCGGCGCCGCGCCGCTTCAGGCGCAGGACTCCATTGCTCCGGTGAAGCACGACACGGCAGCCGCCGCGGCGGTGCCAGCCCAGCCGACGGGCGGCCCCGTCAGGCCCGGCATGACGGAGGCCGAGGTGCGGGCGGCGTGGGGCGATCCGGTCGCGGTGCGGCGGATGAACGACTGGACCTACCTCTTCTTCCGTAACGGGCGGGAACGGGCCGTGGGCACCTACGACGTGGTCTTTCTCCAGGGCGGCCAGGTCATGGACGCGATCGTTCGCGGCCCCGACCACGCGTACGCCGGCACGAGCAGCTCGCCGGAAGGCCGTACGCCCGAATTCACGCCGCCGGCGCAGCCGCCGGCGGACACCTCGTCCGGGGCCGTGACGGGCGTGCGCGTCAAGCCCGGCCGGTGACGGCGGCGCACCCCCGCCCCGGGGACCCTCCGGTCACGCCGGAGCTGGCGCGCCAGCACGGTCTCAACCCCGAAGAGTTCGAGCGCATCCGGTCCGTCCTGGGCCGCGAGCCGACGTACGTCGAGTTGGGCATCTTCTCCGCCCTGTGGAGCGAGCACTGCGCGTACAAGCACTCGCGCCCCGTTCTCCGCACCTTCCCGACCGAGGGCCCCCAGGTGCTTCAGGGCCCGGGCGAGAACGCCGGCGTCGTCGGGATCGGCGAGGGCTGGGCCGTCGCCTTCAAGATGGAATCGCACAATCACCCGTCGGCGGTCGAGCCCTATCAGGGTGCCGCCACCGGNNGTGGGCGGAATTCTGCGGGACATCTTCACCATGGGCGCCCGTCCCATCGCCGTGCTCGACTCGCTCCGCTTCGGCCCGCTGGACCTGGACCGGCAGCGCTACCTGATGAAAGGGGTCGTCCGCGGCATCGGCGACTACGGCAACTGCGTCGGCGTCCCCACGGTTGGGGGCGACGTCGCCTTCGAGACCGCCTACGAGGGCAATCCGCTGGTCAATGCGATGGCCGTGGGGCTGCTGCGCGAGGACGAGCTGATCCGCGCCCGCGCCGCCGGCCCCGGCAACCCCATCATCGCGGTGGGCGCGCGCACCGGCCGCGACGGCATCCATGGCGCGTCGTTCGCCTCCGAGGAGCTGTCGGCCAAGAGCCAGGCCCGCCGGCCGCAAGTGCAGGTGGGCGACCCGTTCACCGAGAAGCTGCTGATCGAAGCGTCGCTGGAGCTGATCCGCTCCGGGCACATCGTGGCGATTCAGGACATGGGCGCGGCGGGCCTGACCTCCAGCTCCGCCGAGATGGCGGCGCGCGGCGGCGTCGGGGTCGAGATTGACGCGCGGCTGGTGCCGGTGCGTGAGACGGGCATGACGCCGTACGAGATCCTCCTCTCCGAATCGCAGGAGCGGATGCTCGTGGTGGCGCACCGCGGGCGGGAACGGGAGGTCGCGGCCATCTGCGACACCTGGGAGCTGCAGAGCGCCGTCATCGGCCGCGTGACCGATGATGGGATGTACCGGGTTCGCTGGGGCGACGAGATCGTGGCGGAGATACCCGGCCGCGACCTGGTGGATCACGCGCCCGTCTACCATCCCGCGGCACGGGAGAGCGCCGAGACCGCGGCGCGGCGCGCGCGCCCGGTGCCCCCTCCCCCGCCCGGCGAGGATCTCGGGGAGGCGCTGGAACGCCTGCTCGACCTGCCCACGATTGCGTCGAAGCGCTGGGTGTACGAGCAGTACGACACCTCCGTCCAGACCAACACCGTGGTCGGGCCCGGCGGTGATGCCGCGGTGCTCCGGGTGCGCGGCACCGCGCTGGGGATCGCGGTAACCTGCGGCGCCAGCGGGCGCTACGTGTGGCTCGACCCATACGAGGGCGGCAAGGCGGCCGTGGCCGAGGCCGCGCGCAACATCGCCGCGACCGGCGCGCGGCCGCTCGGCATCACGGATTGCCTCAATTTCGGCAACCCGGAGAAGCCCGAGGTGTTCTACCAGTTCCGCGAGGCCTGCCGCGGGATCGCCGACGCCTGCCGCGCGCTCGACACCCCGGTGACCGGAGGGAACGTCTCCTTCTACAACGAGAGCCCGAGCGGGGCCGTGCTTCCCACGCCGGTGGTGGGTATGGTCGGCGTGCTGCGCGACGTCTCGTGCCGGGTTCCGGCGCAGTTCCAGGCGACCGGCGACCTCCTGCTGTGTCTCGGGCAGCCGCAGGGCTCGCTCGGCGGATCGCAGTATCTTTCGCTCGTCACCGGCGAGATCTTCGGCGCGCCGCCACGGGTGGATCTGGCCGCCGCCCGCGCCCTGGTGGACTGCCTCGTGGCGTGCGCGGAGCGACGGCTGCTTGCCTCGGCCCACGACGTGTCCGAGGGAGGGCTCGCCGTCGCCCTCGTCGAGTCCTCCGCGCTCGCACCCGGGCTGCTGGGCGCCGACGCCGACGTCACGGCGCTGTGCGGCACCCTGCCGGCCGCCGCCGCGCTGTTTGGAGAGGACCAGGGCGTCGTGGTCGTGAGCGCGCGTCCGGACCAGGCGCGGGCGGTCGCGGACGTCGCCCTCAGCCACGGGGTAGCGTGCCGGGTGATCGGGACCGTCGGCGAGCCGGAAGGCGAACTGCGGATCCGCGTGGGGAGCGAGCAGGTCGTGCGCCCGGTGGTGCGGCTGCGGCGGATCTACGAGGAAGCGCTACCCCGGAGGCTCGACGGCCTCCGCGGCACACAGCTTGCGCGGAGCGACTAGACGAGATGTGCGGGATCATCGGCGTATCGAACCATCTTGAAGCCGCCCGGCTGGCGTATCTGGGGTTGTACGCGCTCCAGCATCGCGGGCAGGAGTCGGCCGGC
>PMIK01000105.1 GCA_003157095.1 Gemmatimonadota bacterium
GATGCTGGAGACCTACGTCAAGCGACTGGAGCAGCTCGAGGAGATCGCCAACTCCTACAAGGGCGTCCAGAAGAGCTACGCCATGCAGGCGGGCCGCGAGATCCGCGTCATGGTCACGCCCGACGTGGTGGACGACCTGAAGGCGGCGACGCTCGCCGAGGAAATGGCCCGCAAGATCGAGAACGAACTGCAGTATCCTGGACAGATCCGGGTGGTCATCATCCGGGAGACGAGGGCCGTAGATTTTGCCAAGTAGGGGATACAGGTGAGAGGTGAGAGTTGAGGTGAGGGGTGAGAAGGCTGAGTGAGAAGTGAGAGGTCTGACTGCGTGAGAGGATGCGCCGCCGCCCTCTTACGCTTTTCGACGTCTCACCTCTCACTTCAACCCCTCACTTCTCACCCTTCACCCCTCACCTGTTACGCTTTTCGGGAGCCCACGTGACCGCACGCATCATTGACGGCACCGCCATCGGGAAGGCGATCCGGGAAGAGCTGAAGGCCGAGGTGGCCGCACTGCGGTCCAGGGGTGTCGTGCCCGGCCTGACGGTGGTGCTGGTGGGCGACGATCCGGCCAGCCACGTCTACGTGCGGATGAAGGGCAAAGCGGCCGACGAGCTGGGCATGAAGTCGGAGACCGTGCGCCTGCCGGCCGACACGCCGGAGGTGGATCTGCTCGCCCTGCTCGACAAGCTCAACGCCGACCGTGCGGTGCACGGGATACTGGTGCAGCTGCCGCTCCCCGGCCACATGGACTCGAGCAAGGTCCTGCTCCGGATGAAGCCGGAGAAGGACGTGGACGGTTTCCACCCCGTCAACGTGGGCAAGCTGGTGATCGGCGACCCGAGCGGCTTCAGGCCGTGCACGCCGGCCGGCGTGCAGGAGCTGCTGGTCCGGAGCGGCGCCGATCCGTCGGGCAAGCACGTGGTCGTCGTGGGCCGGTCCCTGATCGTCGGCCGGCCGGTGGCGAACATCCTGATGCAGAAGGCCCCGGGGGCCAACGCCACCGTAACGGTGGCGCACACGGGGACCAGGGACCTGGCCGGCATCACCCGTCAGGGGGAGATCCTCGTGGTCGCGGCGGGGCGGCCTGAGGTCGTGACGGGTGACATGATCCGGCCGGGTGCCGTGGTCATTGACGTCGGGGTCAATCGCGTCGCGGACGCCGCAGCGAAGAACGGGCATCGGCTAGTGGGCGACGTCAATTTCCGCCAGGCCGTCGAGGTGGCGAGCATGATCACGCCGGTGCCGGGCGGCGTGGGTCCGCTCACGATTGCCCTCCTGATGCGCAACACCGTGCAGGCGGCCCGCCAGGCGTCGTGAGCCTCTCACTCTCTCTCGAGGAGGCGCCGCGCCAGCGACCGTCCACCGTCTCCGAGGTGGTGGAGTCGGCGCGCGTGGTGGTCGAGCATGCCTTTCCGCCGCTGTGGGTGGAAGGCGAGATCTCCAACTTCAAGACCTATCCCTCCGGGCACTGGTACTTCACGCTCAAGGACCCCGCGGCCCAGCTCCGCTGCGTGATGTGGCGCGCGGACGCGCGGCGCGTGCCGGCCACGCCGCAGGAGGGGCTGAAGGTGTTCGCACGCGGCGAGCTGACGGTGGGGACCAAGCGGGGCGAGCTGCAGCTGGTGGTGCGGCAGCTCCTGGCGACCACGGAGGGCGGCTTCTACGCGATCGCGCTGGAGCGCGCCCGCGCCGCGCTCGAGAAGGACGGGCTCCTGGACCCGGCGCGCAAGCGGCCGCTGCCGCTGTACCCGCGTGTCATCGGCGTGGTGACCAGCCCGGAGGGGGCGGTGTGGCACGACATCGTCGCCGTGGTCGGACGCCGCTGGCCGGCGACCGAGCTGGTGCTGGTCGGTGCCCGCGTTCAGGGTGACGGCGCGGTGGAGGATCTGTGCCGCGCGCTGGCGCTGGCGAATCGCCTCACCGCGCTGGAGTTGCTGATCGTGGGGCGCGGGGGCGGGTCCAAGGAGGATCTGTGGGCCTTCAACGATGAGCGGGTCGCGCGAGCGGTGGCGGCGTCGCGGGTGCCAACCATCGCCGCGGTGGGCCACGAGACGGACGTGACCCTGACCGAGCTGGTGGCCGACGTGCGGGCGGCGACGCCGTCGGCGGCTGCGGAGAAGGCGGTGCCCGAGCGCGCCGACCTGGTCCGGCGGCTGGCGGCGGTCGGCGCGGGACTCGGCTCGGCTGTGTCGCGACGGCTCCAGCTGGCCGAGGAGCGCGTGCGCCACGCCTCGACGCGCTTGGGGGGGGCGGTGGACCGCCGGCTCGCGGCGACGGGCGAGCGGCTGCGCCGCCACGCCGCGCGGATGGTCGCCTCGTGCGACGCCCGGCTGGCCGCGCGGCAGGCGGACCTGTCGCGTCTCGGCGCCTCGCTCGACGCCCTCTCGCCCCTCAAGGTGCTGGACCGCGGTTACGCGGTGGCGCGCGACGATCGCGGCCGGGTGCTGCGCCGCGTGGGCGACTTCCCGCCTGGACGCGCGTTCCGCCTCCGGGTCACGGACGGCGAGGTGCCGGCGCGCGCGGAGCCTCGGCCGTGAGCGCGGAGCGCCGGCCGCCGTCCCTGGAGGAGGACCTCAACCGCCTCGACGCCATCGTGCGGGCGCTGGAGACGGAGGACGTGGACCTCGACCGGGCGCTGGCACTCTTCGAGGAGGGCGTCGAGCGCCTCCGCACCGCGCGGGAGCGCCTGGCGGATGCGGGGCTCAGGCTGCGGCAGCTGCGGGAGGCCGCCGACGGCGGCTTGAAGCTTGACGACCTCGACCGCTGAGGACCAGCAGGGCGCGGTCGCTGCGTTCCTCTCCCGCGCCCGCGACGAGACGGATCGTGCGTTGGAGCGGGCCCTGGGCGAGCTCCTGCCCGCGGTGCCTGCCGCGCTCGCTGATGCGGTCCGGTACGCCGTCCTCGGCTCGGGGAAGCGCTTCCGTCCCGGTCTGGTGCTGGCGGCCTACGAGACGGCGGGCGGCACCAGCGGTGCCATCGCCGATCTCGCAGCGGCCATCGAGATCGTCCACGCCTACTCGCTCGTGCACGACGACCTCCCCTGCATGGACAACGACGACCTGCGGCGCGGGCGTCCCACCCTGCATCGCGCGTTCGACGTCAAGCGCGCGACCGAGGCCGGATTCGCCATGGTGCCGGTGGCGGCGGCGGCCGTGGTCCGGGGCGCCCGGCTGCTGGGACTGGACCGGGAGGCGGCGCGCGAGGTGGAGCTGCTGCTGTTCCGGGCCGCGGGTGCGGGCGGAATGATCGGCGGCCAAGTGCTGGATCTGGTGGCGCCCGGGCAGGAAGCGTCGCGCGAGGCGATGACGGACATTGACGTCCGCAAGACCGGGGCGCTGATCGCGGCGTCGGTGGAGATCGGCGCCGTCGCGGCCGGCGCGCCCGCCCACGAGCGGGCGGCGTACCGCGAGTACGGTCTGAACCTCGGCCTCGCTTTCCAGATCGCCGATGACGTACTGGACGTGACGGCGACGTCGGAGGAGCTGGGCAAGACGCCCGGCAAGGACGCGAAGCTGGGCAAGCCGACCTTCCCGATGCTGCTGGGCGTGGGCGGCGCCGAGCGGGAGGCGGAGCGCCTGGCGGAGCGCGCGGTGGCCCATCTTGCGGCCGCGCGAGTATCTTCACCCCTCCTCGCGGCGCTCGCGCGGTTCGTGGTCGCGCGCCGCTCCTGACCTCGTCCCCACCAGGACTACCATGGGATTGCTCGAAGGCATCAACGGGATCGAGGACGTCAAGCGGCTGCCGCGCGAGCAGCTGCAATCGCTGTGCGACGAGATCCGCCAGCGCCTGATTGACGTCGTCTCGACCACGGGCGGTCACATCGG
>PMIK01000087.1 GCA_003157095.1 Gemmatimonadota bacterium
GAGGGAAACAAGGTCGAGCTATGGCAGCCGCCTCAAGGCCAATGAGCAGGCTCGTTACTCAGGGCCGCGAACTGCGGCCTAACAAACCGTCGCAGACTGACAGCCGCGCTATGGTGGGCGCGCTTCGCGCGCTTTCATTTGATGCGGCTGCAGTTGAACGGTAGGCGTCAGGTGGCAGCCCGTGCCTCGGCGCACAGGTCGTTGAGTTGCCAGCTGCTCCTCTTGCCATGACCGGAGGCGGACACGATGAAGGTCTGTATTGTTGGGGCCTCAGGGAAGCTCGGGAAGTACATGGTGCAGCACGCGCTAGACCGAGGCTACGAGGTGGTTGGCGTGTGCCGCCCAGCCAGTGTCGAGAAGCTCGACGCGTTCAAGGGGCGTATTGCCGTCATTCCGGGTGCGACCAACGATCGCGAGGTCATCAGGAAGGCTGTCGCCGGCTGCGGCGGGGTGCTCGCGGTGTTGGCTCCGTGGGGCGTCCAGCAGTATTCGAGCGGAACCGCGCAAGCGGTGCTCGACTACAGCCCCCCAGGCGCGCGCCTGGCATTCTCCTGTGGATGGCATATCACCCGTGACGGCCTCGACAGGTACTCGTGGAAACTCAGAGCAATCGTGGCTGTGTTCGGCGGTCTCGCACGGCTGACGCGCTTTGCGGACCTCGACGACCAAGTGGAGGCATGCCGCCGGATCTTCGCCAGTAGTACGCGCTGGACCGTCGTGAGGGGAAGCGACCTCGCAGAGGGCGAGAGCGAGGGCCTGCCGGTCTGGAGTCGGCACGTAGGCGATCCGATCCTCAAGAGCAATCGCACCCGTCGCATCGACTTTGCTCTGTTCATGGTGGCGGCCCTCGAGAATGACGCGCTCGTTCACGAGACCCCTGCTATTGTCGGGTGCCGCACACCCTCGGCACTCGCGCACCAGGCAGCGAGAGAGGCTGCCACCTAACCATCGCCTGCAGCGGGCGGGCGCTCGCGGCTCGAGGGTCGGGTGGCTGGNNAAGGAAGCCACGATGCCACGTTTCCCCGTCCTCGTCCTGCTCGCCCCCATGCTCAGCGCCTGCGTCAACATGGCGACCATCGAGACCGCGGTGCCTCCCGGCTCCGAGGTCATGGAGCCAAGACTGGTGGGCACATGGGAAGTCCGGCTGGACACGTCGCTCGCCGGCCGGATGGTCATCACGCGCGAAAGCGCCACACAGTATCTGGTCCGGGATTTCGAGGCTGAGGGCACCTCCTCCGTGTTCGTGGGCCGTTTGGGCCCCCTGGGAGCGCACCGCTTCATTTTCGAACTCTCGCCGGTCGCCGACACGACGAAGATGTTCCACTCCCTGAGCGGTGATTCTACGCGCCTGAACCCGCCGTCATATCCTCTGATGCTCCCGATCCGCATGCCGTTCGTCATCGAACGAGCGGACTCGGGTCTGAGCTTCGCAGCGTTCAACGGCGACACTATCCTGGCGGACCTGACGTCCGGCCGCCTGCGGACGCCCTTCGCCACGGTGAAGCAAGGGGATATCGCGGCCACCGTGATGCTGACGGAACGCGACCCGCAGAGCCTGAACGCGGCCCTGCGGCAGTTCGCTGACCGCCCCGGTGCGCTCATCTGGTTGCGGCGGGTCGGTCGCAGCATTTCGCTACCCGCTCCGCACTGAGGGGGNNGCCCGCCGCTGAGGCGCGATTCGTCGGGCGCCGCACACCAGTCCGAAAGAGGTAGCAATGGCGGAGAACAAGACGAAGGCCACGACAGCGAGCGTGAAGAGCTACCTCTCCGCCATCGAGGACGAGGCCAGGCGCAAAGACTGCGAGGCCTTGGCCAAGCTGATGACCAAGGCGACGAAACAGAAGCCGAAGATGTGGGGGACAAGCATCGTCGGGTTCGGCAGCTATCACTACAAGTACGAGAGCGGTCGCGAAGGCGACTCATGCCTGACGGGTTTCTCCTCGCGCAAGGGCGACATCAGCCTCTACCTCGTGGCGGGCTTCCCNNGAAAGCGGCGCCCGACCAGTCGCCGAAGGCGACAGCCCAACCACCGGTTCGCTGCGGCGGGTCGGCGGCTTAGCGCCAGCGCTGGCAGCTGCGTTGTCTCATCAATCAGCGGGGTTCTCGACGCCGTGAACGTCATCGTGTTTGGCGCCACGGGAATGGTGGGGGGCGGCGCTCTGACCGAGTGCCTGGAGGATCCGCGGGTCCGANNGTGGGGCGAAAGCCATGCGGCGTTACCCACCCGAAGCTCCGCGAGCTCATTCGCTCCGATTTCTTCGATTACAGCGACGCGAAAGTGGCTCTGGCGGGCCATGACGCCTGTTTCTTCTGTCTCGGGGTATCCGCGGCTGGGTTGACGGAGGCTGCGTATCACCGTTTGACCTACGAGCTGACCCTGTCGGCGGCGGGGGCCCTGGTTGCACTCAACCCCGGGCTCACCTTCTGCTATGTCTCAGGCGAGGGGACCGACAGCACGGAGCACGGACGCTTCATGTGGGCACGGGTAAAGGGCAAGACGGAGAACCACCTTCTGGCAATGCCCCTCAATGCCTACATGTTCCGTCCCGGCTTCATTCAGCCCGTCAAAGGCGCCCGCTCGAAGACAAAGCTGTACCGGGCGGTCTACACGGTACTCGGGCCGCTTTACCCATTGCTGAAGCGGCTATTGCCGAGTCATGTCACCACGACCGCAAACGTCGGCCGGGCCATGATCCAGGTGGCGGCGAACGGGTACTCAAAGCACGTGCTTGAGAATCAGGACATCAATTCCCTGGCCGTGAGCGGTCCGAGTGTTGGGTAGCAGTTCGCGGTAACCTGATGGGTGACATATTACGCCGAGCTGCGCCCGAGACTCGTTCTCACCGCCAAGCACAGGCTCCTCGGCGGGACACCGTCCCGACGGCCACCGACATCGCACCTCGCATCCTTCTTGCAGTACTCCCCATTGGAAGCAGGGGCGGTCGTCGCCAGGCGGCGGGCCGCGCCGTGGCTCGGTTCAGCACCCTCACCGATGGAGAAGTCTGACCATGGCGATGAAAATCGTGGAAGAGTGCATCAATTGCGGCGCCTGCGAGCCGGAGTGTCCCAACGAGGCGATCACGCAAGGCGACCCGATCTACTTGGTAGATGCTGAGAAGTGCACGGAGTGCGTCGGGGCTTTCGACGCTCCGAAGTGCGTCGAAGTGTGCCCGGTGGACGACTGCATCATCCACGATCCGGATCACGCGGAGTCGCACGAGCAGCTCGAAGCCAAGTACGCCAAACTGCACTAGGCGCGCTGGCAGGTTCCAGGAAGACGAAACACCCCGTCGCGGCGTGGCCGCGGCGGGGTGTCGTCGTGTGCGCGACCGTCTACCAGATCTGCGGAACGCCCTCGGCTGGACGCACCATTGCGTCGCCCGGCTTGCAGCCGAACGCCTGGGCGAAGGCGGGAATGTTCGAGAGCGGGCCGTTCACGCGCCAGTTCTCCGGCGCATGCGGGTCCACGGTGACCCGGGTGCGGAGCCGCTCGGGGCGGTTGTGCACGCGCCAACTCTGCGCGTAGGCGATGAAGAAGCGCTGCTCCGGCGTGTAGCCGTCAATCAGTCCCGGGCGCCCGTCGCGCTTCAACGCCTGCTCGAGCGCGTCATACCCGGTGAGCAGCCCGCCGAAGTCGGCGATATTCTCGCCCAGGGTGAGCTTCCCGTTCGTGTGGAGCGTGTCCACCTGGATGTACCCGTCGAACTGCCGAGCGACCAGGTCCGCCTGCTGGGTGAAGTGCGCGGAGTCGGCCGCCGTCCACCAGTCGCTCAGATTGCCGGCGGCGTCGTAGTGCCGGCCTTCGTCGTCGAACCCGTGCGTGAGTTCGTGCCCGGCCCAGCTCCCGCCCAGTGAGCCGTAGTTGGCGCCGTCGTCGGCAGCGGGGTCGAACGTCTGCGGCACCAGCGCGCCTGCGGGGAATACCATCTCGTTCTTCGAGGGATCGTAGTAGGCGTTGACCGTGGGTACGGTGATCCCCCACTCGGTCGTGTCCACCGGAGCGCCGGGGCGGTTCACCACCCGCTGCCACTCGAATGCGTTGACGCGAGCGACGTTCAGGATGAACGGGCCATCCTGCGCCACCAGCCTGGTGTAGTCACGCCACTGGTCGGGATAGCCGACCTTCTCGCGCATCCGTGCGAGCTTCCCCAGCGCCTGCGTCCGCGTCGAATCGGACATCCAGGTGAGATGCCGCAGCCGTTCACCGAACGCGGCGCGGATGTCGTCTATGACCGCCCGGGCCCGCGCCCGGGCTTCCGGCGGGAAGGTCTTCGTCACGTACGCTTGGCCGAGCGCCTCGCCCAGGTCGCCGTCGGTCTCGCGCAGGCAGCGCTTCCACCGCGGCAGGAGCTGCTTGGCGCCGCTGAAACGCGAGCTGAACGCGAAATCCTCCGCGACGAACGGCGTGCTCAGCCACGGCCCTGACTCCGCGATGGTGTGGTAGCGGAGGTAGGCCTTCCACTGCGTGAGCGGCGCCGTTCTGAGCAGCGCGCTGACGCGGCGCACGAACTCCGGCTCGGCCACGTTGACGCGGGAAACGGGGACGGTGAGGCCGATGCTGCGGAAATACCGCGGCCACGTCAGACTCGGGGCCAGCGCGGCCAGCTTGGCGGAGGTCATCGGGTGATCGGTCGCGGCCGGGTCGCGTTGCTGGAGGCGGGTGAGCGAGGCCTTCGCGAGTTCGGTCTCGAGCCGCATCACCTCATGGGCATCGCGGGTGGCCTGCGCGGGCTTCGCGCCGGCCAGCTCGAATATGCGGGTCACGTGCTCGACGTACTGCTGCCGTGTCGAATCGGCCGACGCACCGGCCTTGGTGTAGTAGTCCCGGTCGGGCAGTCCCAGGCCACCTTGCGACAGCCAGGCCATGTAGTGGGCGGCGTCGTGCGGATCCGCGTCCGGGCTGTAGCGGAACAGCACGTTGATGCCGCGCGCCTGGAGCGCGGCGATCTGCTGCACGAGGCCCGAGCGCGACGTGATGCCGTCAATGTCCCGGAGCCAGGGGCGGAGCGGCGACAGTCCGGCCGCCTCGATCGCGGTGGTGTCCATGCAACTCGCGTAGAAGGTGCCCAGCTTCCGCGGCGTGCTGCCCTCCGGCAGCGATGCGCGCTGTTCCACGGCGTCGTCGAGCACGGAACGCACCACGAGTTCGTTGTGATCGCTCATGTCCCGCGTCACGCCCGACGACGAGTACGCGGCGGGAATGGTGTCGTGCGCCAGCCAGGTGCCGTTGGCGTACTGCATGAAGTCGGCGCAGGCGTTCGCGGTCCGGTCAATGAATGCCGGATCGAGCACCTTGAGCGGCGCACCGGGGGCTGGCAGAGGCGTGGTGGCGCCCTGCGCCGCGGCGCGCGCGGGGGCGAGCGCCAGCACGGGAAGGGCGATCACGGCCACGGCGCGCAGCCGTCGCCCGATGGCGAAGAGTGGCAGGTGCATCTGGGCTGACTCCGGTCTGGGCATGGGTGCCAAGTATATTAGCACGATCCAACCCCCGGACGAGGGAGTGGTCACGGATCCACATGGGCACTGACCCGATCATTGTCACCGCCGCGCTCACGCGGCACTACGGCGCGCTCGTGGCCGTGGACCGCCTCGACTTGAGCGTGCGCCAGGGCGTCATCTTCGGCCTGCTGGGGCCGAACGGGGCGGGCAAGACCACCACCATCAAGATGCTCACCACCCTGCTGCCACCCACCTCGGGCGAGGCGCGGGTCGCGGGGTTCGAGGTGAGCGCGCAACCCCGCGAGGTACGACGCCGCATCGGCTACGTCCCGCAGATGGTTTCGGCCGACGGCGCCCTCACTGCGCGTGAGAACCTGACGCTTTCCGCCAGGCTGTACCGCCTGCCGCGGGCCGAGCGCCGCGAGCGCATCACCGCCGCGCTCGAGTTCATGGGCCTCGCGGCTGCGGCCGAACAGCTGGTGCGCACCTATTCCGGAGGGATGATCCGGCGGCTGGAGGTGGCCCAGGCGATGTTGCACCGGCCGGCTGTGCTGTTTCTCGACGAGCCCACACTCGGCCTGGACCCGCTGGCCCGCCGCGCGGTGTGGGAGCGGCTCGAGAACCTGCGCGGTCAGTGGGGCACGACCGTCTTGATCACCACGCACGACATGGAGGAGGCGGACGTGCTGTGCGGCGAGGTGGCGTTGATGCACCAGGGCCGCATCGCGGCCCTCGGTGCGCCGGAGAAGCTGAAGCGCGAGATCGGGCCGGATGCCACGCTGGACGACGTGTTTGCGCGGGTCGCCGGGGGGACCATCGAAACGGGAGGCCACTACCGTGACGTCAGGCGCGCCCGCAGCACCGCGCGCCGCCTGGGCTGACGTGGCCGCCATCGTCGAGTTCTGCGTGCAGAGCTTGGCCGTCGCCGACGCCGAGCTGCGCAAACTGGTCCGCGACCCGACGGAGCTGCTGACGCGCGCCGTGCAGCCCGCCCTGTGGCTCATCATCTTCGGCGAGGTCTTCACCCGCGTGAAGGCCATTCCCACCGGCAATCTCAGCTACCTGGAGTTCATGGCTCCCGGGGTGCTGGCGCAGAGCGTCCTGTTCAGCGCCATCTTTTTCGGCATCGCCGTCATCTGGGAGCGGGACCTCGGCATCGTGCACAAGATGCTGGTGAGCCCGGCCTACCGCGGAGCGCTGGTGATGGGCAAGGCGCTTTCGGCCGGGCTGCGAGGTCTCTCGCAGGCCGTGATCATCTACGTGCTGGCGCTGGTGATGGGCATCCGCCTGCAGTATTCCCCGCTGTCGCTGGTCGGCGTGGTCGCGGTCGTCATGCTCGGCTCCGCCCTGTTCGCCACCTTCTCCCTCATCGTGGCCTGTCTGGTCAAGACGCGGGAGCGGTTCATGGGCATCGGGCAGGTGCTGACCATGCCGCTGTTCTTCGCGAGCAACGCGATTTACCCGCTGGCCATCATGCCGCGGTGGCTCCAGGTGGTGGCGCGGGTCAATCCGCTGACCTACGTGGTGGACGCCTTGCGCGGCCTCATGGTGCAGGGAGGGCACAGCGTCCTGGGCACCTGGACGGACCTCGGGTTACAGGCGGCGGTGTTCATCGTGCTGCTCACCATCGCCGCGAAGCTGTACCCCGGGCTGGTGCGGTAGCCTGCCCGCTAGTCGGTGGTGGGTAGTGGGCTGTCGTGCCTATGGCGCAGGCGCCGCTGCGTCGGCGGCGGAAGCCTCGATCGGCGACTCCCCACCACCTGCAACCTGCAACCCACCACCTGCCTTGACGCCCGTGATCTTCTGGAATCGCTCCTGAATCAAGCCGATCTGCTTCTCGGCTTCGTCGTATTGACGGACGGCGTGGTCCAGATGTTTCCCCACCAGCCGGTAGGCAACGTCGAACCGGGCGAACTGCTGCTGCAGCCCCCCGAGTGAGTCGAGTATCTCCCGCGCCTCCTTCTCCACCTCGAGGCCCTTGAGGCCGTGGAGGATCGCGGCCAGGTACGCATAGAAGGTGTTGGGCGAGACGGGAATGACTTTCCGGCGCAGCGCGTAGCCGACGATGCTCTCCTCGCCCGCCAGGTCCTCGCCCCGTACCACCGCCTCGTAGTACACGTTCTCCGCCGGGACGTACATGAGCGCGAACTCGAACGTCCCCTCGTCGGGCCGGATGTACTTGTCGGCGATCTCGTCAATCCGCTCGCGCAGCGACTTGCGGAACGCTCTCCGCTCGCGCTCGGCGGTGCCGGCGTCGGCCGCGAGCATGCGCTGGCACGCCTCGAGGGGGAATTTCGCGTCTACCGGCACCAAGCGGTTTCCCACGGAGATGACGGCATCTACCCGCTCCCCGGAGCGGAAGGCGTGCTGCATGGCGTAGAGGCCCGCCGGGAGGATCTGGCGCAGCAGCTCCTCGAGCCACACCTCGCCCAGGGTGCCGCGCAGCCGCGGGACCTGGAGCAACTCCTGCACCTTCACCACGGTCTGGCCCACGGCCTCGAGCCGCTGGGTGACCTCGGCCAGCTGGCCGAGGCGCTCGCGCACGTCGCCGACGGCGGTGCCCTGCGATGTGACCAGCGCGTCGAGGCGGTTGCGCACCTCGATCAGCTGCTGCTGGAGCAGGGCCGCCTCGTTGCCCGGCGCGGGGGGCCGGCGCGCGAGCAGCACGACCAGCAGGGCCACGGCCACGAGCAGCAGGATCAGGATGGCGGTGATCATGGGCGTGGGCTCAGCGGTCGGCGAGGTGGCACGCCACCTGGTGGCCGGGAGCCAGCTCCCGCAGCTCGGGGCGCACGGTCCGGCAGGACTCGTTCTTGCCCGGATGCTGGCAGCGCGGATGGAACGGGCAGCCGCCGGGCGGATTCACCGGCGAGGGCGGATCTCCGGCGAGCACGACCCGAGCGCGTTTGGTCTTCGGGTCGGGCACCGGCACGGCCGTGAGCAGCGCCTGGGTATACGGGTGCAGGGGCCGCTGGTAGATGCCGTCCGACGGCCCGTGCTCCACGATTCGTCCCAGGTACATCACCGCGACGCGCGGCGCGACGTGGCGGACGACCGCGAGGTCGTGGGAAATGAAGAGGTAGGAGAGGCCACGCCTTGCCTGCAGGTCCAACAGGAGGTTCAGCACCTGCGCCTGCACGCTCACGTCGAGCGCCGAAACCGGCTCGTCGCACACGATGAACTCGGGTTCGACGGCGAGCGCACGCGCGATGCACGCGCGCTGCCGCTGCCCACCCGAGAACTCGTGCGGGTAGCGCGCCGCCGACCCCGCCGGCAGGCCCACCTCCGCAAGCAGTGCCTCCACTCGGCCGTCGGCCTCCGCGCCCCGGGCGAGCCGGTGCACCTCGATGCCCTCCCGGACCGCGCGGCCGATCGAAAGGCGGGGGTTCAGCGAGCCGTCGGGGTCCTGGAAGATGATCTGCATCCGCCGGCGCATGCGTCGCAGTGCCGCCAGATCGAGCGCGAACACGTCCTGCCCGTCGAACCGCACCTCGCCCGAGGTGCGGGCGACCAGCCGCAGAATGGTCCGGCCCAGCGTCGTCTTGCCGCAGCCCGACTCGCCCACCAGTCCCAGCGTCTCGCGGGCCGCGACGTCCAACGACACGCCGTTCACCGCCTGCACCACCTCGCGCCGCGTGCCGAACAGGCCGACGCGGTGCGTGAAGTGCGTCACGAGATCCCGGACTTCGACCAGGGGTGTGGCGGTCAAATGGTGTTCCTCATACGTGAGAGGTGAGAAGTGAAAGGTGAGAGGTTCAGGTGAGAAGTGAGAGGTCGGGGTGAGAAGTCGTAGCTCCACTTCTCACGCCTTTCCCCCTCTCACGTCTCACCTAGCCTTCTCACCCCTCACCTCTCACTTCTTACGCCTCTCCGGTTCTTTCACAAGCCAACACCTTGCCCTGTGCCCGGGCGTCACCTCGAGCAGCGGCGGCATTTCCGTGCCGCACTTGGCCCACGCGTGGGGGCACCGCGGATGGAACCGGCAACCCTCCGGCCACGCGGTAGCGGGCGGCACCTGGCCGGGAATCGCCTGCAGCCGGTCCCGGCGCTCGTCGAGACGGGGAATGGCCGCGAGCAGCCCCTCGGTATATGGGTGCGCCGGCGCCGCGAACAGCTGCTCGGTGGCGGCCTCCTCGACGATCTGCCCGGCGTACATCACGTATACGCGGCGGGTGCGCTCCGCCACGATTCCGAGGTTGTGCGTGATGAGCAGCACCGCCATCCCCAGCTTCCGCTGGAGGCCGTCGAGCAGCTCCAGGATCTCCGCCTGGATCGTGACGTCGAGTGCCGTCGTCGGCTCGTCGGCGAGCAGCAGCTGCGGCCGGCAGGCGAGGGCCATCGCCAGGAGCACCCGCTGGCGCATGCCGCCGGAGAGCTGGTGCGCGTAGGCCGAGGCGCGCCGCTTGGCATCGGGGATGCCGACGGCGGTGAGCATCTCCACCGCGCGCCACCGCGCCGTGCCGCGGGTGACCGCCTCGTGCGCGCGGATGGCCTCGGCGATCTGGTTCCCAATCCTGAGGACCGGATTCAGAGCGCTGAGCGGCTCCTGGAAGACCAGCGCCACGTGGTTGCCGCGCACCGCGCGGATCTCCTTGGCGCCGAGCGCGAGCAAATCGCGGCCCCCCAGGCGCACGCTGCTCCCGTGCGCGATGTGGCCCGGGGGCTCGACCAGCCTGAGGATGGCCAGCGCCGTGACGCTCTTGCCGCACCCCGATTCGCCCACCAGGCCGACCGTCTCTCCCTCCTCGACGGTGAGATCAACGCCGTCCACCGCCCGGGCGACGCCGTCGGAGCCGGAGAAGTTCACCGTCAGGTCGTGAACCTCCAGCAGCGGCGGGCGGGCCGGCGCGGGCCCGCTCACGCCGCAGCCCTGGGGTCGAGGGCATCGCGCAGTCCGTCACCCGCCAAATTGAACGCGACCACGGTGAGGACCAGGGCGAGGCCGGGGGCGAGCGCGACCCAGGGGGCGCTGAAGAGGACGTCCTTGCCGTCCATGATCATGTTGCCCCAGGTGGGAGTGGGTGGTCGCACGCCGAGGCCGAGATAAGACAGCCCCGCTTCGAGAAGAATGATGTTGCCGACGTCGAGCGACGCGCTGACGATCACCGGGGCCGCGATGTGAGGCAAGAGATGGCGCCGCACGATGCCCGCCCCGGTGGTGCCGAGCGCGCGCGCGGCGGCGACGAAATCGGCTTCCCGGAGGCTCAGCACGGAGGCCCGCACGATCCGGCTGGTCTGGAACCACCCGGTCACCGCGATGAGCAGCACCACGGCGGCTGCCGGGGCCTCCTCCCACACGGCGAACACCGCGAGCAGCAGCACGATGCGCGGCAGGGAGAGGGCCACGTCCACGCCTCGCATCAACAGCTGGTCGGTGCGCCGGCCGGCGAGTCCCGCGGTGAGCCCGACGCCCGCGCCGAGCGTGACGGCGAGCAGCGCCGCGCCGATGCCGACCACCAGCGAGACGCGGGCGCCGTGCAGCGTGCGGCTCAGGATGTCGCGGCTGTATGGGTCGGTCCCCAGGAGATGGGCGGCGGAGGGCGGCTGGTTCTGGAGGCGCACCGGGTCGGGCTGCGCGAGGGGATCGGCCGTCAGGAGCGGGGCCAGGAGCGCGGCCAGCACCAGCGCCGCGACGAGGACCGCCCCCGTCAGCGCAGGCCGGTTGCGCGCGAACCGCCGGGCGGCCAGGCGCCAGGGACTCATTGGTCGAGACGAACGCGCGGGTCGGCGATGGCGACCGCGACGTCCGCGAGCAGGTTGCCAGCCGCGACCAGCACCCCGGAGACGAGGGCGGTCGCGGTGATCACGTTGTAGTCGCGGGCGAAAATGGCGTCGTACGCCACGCGGCCGAGGCCGGGCCAGCCGAAGATGCTCTCGACGAGGACCGAGCCCGCGAGGAAGTACGGAACCGAGAGGCCGGCCAGCGTGAGCGTGGGGGCCAGCGCGCCGCGCAGCGCATGCTTCAGCAATACGGCCCGCTCCGTCAGTCCCTTCGCCCGCGCCGCGCGGATGTACTCGGCGTCGAGACTCTCCACCAGCGCGCTGCGCTGGAAGCGCGCGAAGGCGGCGGCTTGCACCAGGGCGAGGCTGGCCGCGGGGAGGACCAGGTGCCGCGCCACGTCCACCGCGCGGCCCAGCGAGGAGAGGCGATCTTCCAGGCCCGCGCTGGTCATGCCGCTCACCGGGAGCCAGTGGAGCCTCTCGCCGAACACGAGCAGCAGGACGAGCCCGAGCCAGAACACCGGTACGGAGTACAGCACCAGGGTCGCGGCGCTCAGCAGCGTATCGGTGCGGGAGTGGTGCCGCGCCGCCTGCACCACGCCGATGGCGAGCCCGAGGAGCAGCGAGGCGACCAGCGCGGTGCCCCCCAGCAGCAGCGTGTTGGGGACCGCCTCGGCGAGCACGGCCGCGACTGGCCGGTGCAGGACGAACGACTCCCCCAGCTCGCCCCTGGCGAGATTGCGCGCGTAGCGGAGGAACTGTTCCGGGAGCGGACGGTCCAGCCCGAACAGCGTGCGTTGCCGGGCCATCGTCTCCGGCGATGCCAGGGCCCGTTCCGGCGTGCCGAGCATTGGCTCGCCGGGCGCCGCATGGACGAGAAGGAAGGTGATGAAGACGACCGCGGCGACGCTGACGACGGCGAAGGCGAGGCGGCGGGCCGCGAACCTGAGCACGGGCTACGGCCGGGGAGCGCCCCGGTCCCGCGCGATGTGTCGCGCCTCGATCACGCGCCACTCGGTGACCGTGGCCAGCCAGCTGTCGGGCCGGATCGTGACGTTTCTGAACCGCGTGCTGATGGCCGCGTTGTTGCGCGGCGAGAAGAGGAAGACCGCCGGCGCCTCGTCGTTGAGGCGCCCGAGCGCGCTCCGCCACAGCGGCGCGGCCTCGGCGCGGGTTCGCGCGCGCATCGCGGCGGCCGCGAGCGACCCGAACGCGGTGTCCGCGTAGCGGCCGATGTTGCCACCCGCGCCCGGGCTCCACCACTGAAGCAGCGACGCCGGGCTCGGGTCTATCGTCCGCGAGATCAACGCGGCGTCGAAGTCGCCCGTCTGGGTGCGCCGCTCCATCACGGTGAACTCGAGCGGCTGGATCCGCATGTCCACGCCGAGGCGCCGGAGCTCGTCCTGCACGATCACGGCGGCCTGCTGTCGCACCTGGCTCGACGTGGGCACGAGCAGCGTGAACCGGAGCGGCGCGCCGTGACTGCTGCGCAGGCCGCCCGCTCCACCGCGGCGCCACCCGCGCTGGTCGAGCAGCCGGGCCGCGGCGGCCGTGTCGAACGGCAGCTGGCTGATCGAATCGCTCCAGATCCACTGCATCGGGCTGGTCGCGCCGACGGCGACTTCCGCGAACGGCCCGAAGACCGATCGCACGACGGTCTCGCGGTCCACGGCCATCGCAAGCGCGCGCCGCACGTCACGGTCGGCGAACGGCGGCCGGCGGAGGTTGAAGACGATCGCCGCGTAGAACGGGGACGGGTAGGGCACCAGACGCACGTCGGTGGCCTGCTGCACCCGCTCGAGCTGGCCGCGCGCCGGGATCACCTCCATCGCGTCGGCCTCGCCCGCGAGCAGCCCGCTCACGGCGGTGGCCAGCTCCGGTGTGACCCGCCAGATCAGGCGGTCCAGGCCGGGCCGCCCCAGGAACCACGCCGGGTCGGCGGCGAGCGCGATCTCGGAACCGGCCGCCCAGCTCACGAACCGGTACGGGCCGTCGCCCACCGGCGCGCGAGCGAACGGCGCCGTGGCGAGCCGCGCCGCGGGAATCGTGTCGAGCAGGTGCCGCGGCAGGACCCGCATGTGGTACGTGGCGTCGTAGAGCTGCTCGGGATACCAGCGCCGGAATCGGAAGGCGACCGTGAAGCTGTCGCGCGCCGTGACCGAGTCAATCGCCGCGAGGAACGGGGCGAGCGGCGAGTTGACGGCAGGATCGCGGTACACGCCGAAGGTGAACGCCACGTCGGCGGCCGTTACCGGAGCGCCGTCCTGCCAATGCGCCCGGCGATCGAGGTGGAAGACGATGGTGAGCGAGTCGGGATGCTCCCAGCTCCGCGCCAGCACGGGCCGGAAACCGGCGTCGTCCACGGTATTGAGGGCGAGCTTCAGCTCGGCGAGACGGCAGAAGAGGAGATCGGAGACGTTGATGCCGTTGGTGACCGACGTGACGGGCGGGAAGAGGACGTCGGCGTCGCCCGTCGTCGCGATGATCATGGTGCCGCCCGGCGCGCGCGCCGCGTCGCCGGCGGGTCCCTTCGCGCAGGCGGCCAGGACGAGCGGGATGGCGAGGGCAAGGCGGGTGCGCACGGTTCGAATCTAGACCTTCGCGTCCCCGCCGCCAGGTCCCGGCACGACGCGCCGAGGGGGCGCCGGAGCGCCCCCTCGATTTCCCTCGTTCCGTGGCGGCTTACTCGGGGGGGTGCTTGGCGAAGTCCCCCGCCTTCACGATGACGATCTTGCCCGGCACGAGATACTTCCGCATCACGGCGTTGATCGCCTCGGGCGTCAGCGCCGCCACCGTCCGCTCCAGCTGCTCGTCGAAGGCGAGCGTGCGCCCATAGTACAGGTATGAGGCGAGCGTGCCAACCAGCTGCTGATCCTGAGCCCGTCCCACTTCACGCGACTGGCGCCAGCCCGCCTTGGCCTGCTCCACTTCGGTCGCGGTGAAGCCGTCCCGCAGCATCCGGTCCACTTCCTCGCGGAAGGCCGTTTCGAGCCGCCGCACGTTCTGCGGCGCGTAGATCGCGTAGGTGGTGAAGCTCCCCACCGAATCGAGGGCTCCCGCGCTCACGAACGAGCCCACGCCGTAGCTCAGGCCTTCCTTCTGCCGGATGCGCTCCGCGAGGCGCGAGTTGAGGAAGCCGCCCCCGAGCATGTAGTTGCCCAGCAGCAGCGCCGGGTAGTCGGGATCGTCGTCGCGGAGCCGCAGGTTGAGGCCCGCGTAGAAGAAGGCGTTCGCCTTGTCGGGCGTTTCGATCACGATGCTGGTGTCGGGCCGGTCCTGGTAGATCTGGGGCACGCGGGAGTATGCCTGCGCGCTCCTCCAATCGCCGAGACGGTCGGATACGATGCGCGTGACCTGCGCCGGGTCGAAGTCCCCCACCACCGCCAGCTCGGCCTGCGAAGCGCCATAGAAGTCGTTGTAGAACCGGCGCGCGTCGTCCACCGTCGCCGCACCGTACTCCGCCGCCTGCTCGTCCAGCGTTTCCGTGTAACGCGGATCGCCCTTCGGGAAGGGGTTCAGGTAGCGGCGCAGGGCGATCGAGGCGAGCGCCGACGGCTCGCTCTTCTGCTGCTCGATCTGGGCCAGGTTCTCCTGCACCAGCGTCCGGAACTCGGTGCTGTCAAAGGCCGGCTCCCGCAACACCTCGCCGAGCAGGCCCAGCACCGCCGCCAGATTCGGGCGGGTGGTCTCGATCATCAGCATGGTCTGCGTGCTGCCGCCGAACACGTTGACGCGCGCCTGCAGCCGGTCCAGCGAGTCGCGGATCTGCTGCCGGGAGTGATGCCTGGAGCCGCGCAGCAGCATGTCCGCCGCGAGGTCCGCCACCGCCGCCTTGCCGGTGACCGCGGCCACCGCGCCGTAGCGCAGGCGCAGGACCAGGTTCACCGACTGCCCGCGCGTCTTCTTGGGAAGCACCGCCAGCTTGAGGCCGTTGGGGAGCGCGGTCCGCGTCACCCGGCTCTCGATGTTCGCCGGCGACGGGTCGAACGCCTCGCCTGCCACGCGCGCGGTGTCACCGTGATAATCCCGCACCAGCGCCGCCACGTCGGGCACCGCAGGAATTTCCGCGCGCACCGGCGCGGCGGTCGGGATGAAGATGCCGAGCGTCCGGTTGGACGGCAGCAGGTAGCGCGCGGCGACGCGCTGCACTGCCGCGGGCGTGACGGCCTTCACGCGGTCCCGGTAGAGGAACAGCAGGCGCCAGTCACCCATCGCCGCCCATTCCGACAGCTCGAGGCCGATCCGCATCGAGTTGTTGAGGTTCAGCTCGATGTTGCGGAGCAACGCCGTCTTGCCGCGCTCCACCTCCTCGGCCGTGGGCGTCGTCACGAGCACCGAGTCCACCGTGCGCTCCAGCGCAACCCGCGCGCTGTCGAGCCGGTCTTCCTGGCGCACCCGCGCGTAGAGGTACAGCACGCCCGGCTCCCGCAGCTGGAACGCCATGGCTCCGACGTCCGCGGCCTTCTTGGTGTCCACCAGCGCCTTGTACAGCCGCCCGGAGGGGGCGCTTCCGAGCACTTCGCTCAGCACGTCCACCGCGGCGTAGTCGGAGTCGGAACCCGCGGGAACATGGTACGCGGCGGCCACGACCTGCACGTCCCCGACGCGGCGCAGGGTCACGCTGCGCTCTCCGTCCTGCGTCGGCTCGGCGGTGTATGTGGGATACACGCGCAGCACGCCGCTGCGGTCCGGTCGCGGGATCTTCCCGAAGTCGTGCTCGATGAGCTGCAGCGTCCGCGCCGGATCGAACTTGCCGGCCACGACCAGCACGGCGTTGTCGGGCTCGTAGTAGCGATGATAGAACGACTGGAGCCGCTCGATCGGCACCAGCTCGATGTCGGAGCGTGCGCCGATGGTGGACTTGCCGTAGTTGTGCCACAGGAAGGCCGTCGCCAGCGTCCGGTCCATCAGCACGCCGAAGGGGTCGTTCTCCCCCGACTCGTACTCGTTGCGGACGACCGTCATCTCCGACTCGAGATCGTGCTTGGCGATGAAGCTGTTGACCATCCGGTCGGACTCGAGGTCGAGCGCCCACACCAGATTCGTGTCGGTGGCGGCGAACACCTCGAAGTAGTTGGTGCGATCGAACCAGGTGCTGCCGTTGGGCTGCGCCCCGTGCTCGGTCAGCTCCTGCGGGATGTTGCGATGGTGCGGCGTCCCCTTGAAGACCATGTGCTCGAGCAAGTGCGCCATCCCCGTCTCGCCGTACCCCTCGTTCCTGGAGCCTACCAGGTAAGTGATGTTGACCGTGATCGTGGGCTTGGACGAGTCGGGGAAGAGCAGGACCCGCANNGAGGGCCGGGCCGGCGCCCGCGGTTGCTGGGCGGCGAGCGGCGCGGCGATGGCGACGAGGAAGGCGAGAAGTGCACGCACGATGACCTCCGGAGACTGCACGGGCCTGCGGACACGGAACGGCCTGCTGCCAGGCCGGGACTATTGTATCGCGGGCGTTAGGGGGGCGTCAGTCGCGGCGCCGCGGGACTCCGACAGGAGTTGTCGGCATTGGGGCTGGAGCCACGAACAGGCAGGGAAGCAGCCGCTACCTCCGCCAGGTCCAGGCGGCGTCGGCGTAGGTGGCCACGAGGTCGGCGGCGGCCTGCCGTACCTCCGGGCGCGGCGTCCCGGCCACGGCGGGGACCAGCCACCGGGCCGCCGCCGCCCGGTGGATCGCGGCGGCGACGGCGTCCCAGGTCGCCCGCTCCGGCGCGACCAGTTCCGCAACTCCGGTGGCCGAGGGGGCGGCGGCATCGCCGATGGTGACGCCCGCCACCACTTCTTGGTCTGCCGCCAGAAGCACCGAGCCGTGCTGGAGGAACGCGCCTTCGCCTCGCACCTGGGCGCTGCCGACGACCTTGCCCCCCCGGAGCGCCATCACCTCGCCGCCGGCCGCGCTGGCGAAGCACGCCCCGGCGCCGACGCCGT
The DNA here is from genome assembly GCA_003157095.1 of Gemmatimonadota bacterium. GTDB lineage: Bacteria > Gemmatimonadota > Gemmatimonadetes > Gemmatimonadales > JACORV01 > Fen-1245. Next base: position 17,083 of record PMIK01000087.1, read on the forward strand.
CGGCCGGCCGGTCGGCGGCAAGCACCACCGCGGCGCCGAGCGACGTGAGCGCGTCGGCGAGCATCGCGTGGATTTCGCGGTAGGTGTCCCGCAGCGACCCGAACACGGACGACGGGGCCGCGACGGCGTAGGTGACCTCGCGGTGGTGCCAGACCGCGCGGCCGCCGGTGGGCCGCCGCACTACGGCGAGGCCGCGGGCCGCGATCGCCGCGCGGTCGTAGCGCCGCAGCGCAGGCTCATTGCGCCCGAACGAAAGGGTGGGAGGATCCCATGCGTAGAGCCGCAACGTGCACGCCCCGTCGCGCTCCGCGGCCGAGAGCAGAGCGGCGTCGAGGGCCATGTTCCACGCCCCCGACGCCGGCTGGTCGAGCAGGACTGTCCAACTACCCAGCAGCCGGCCCCTCACCTCTCACGCTTCACTCCACCAGCGTCCTGCTCTGCTCCCTCATGAACTGCTGCACGTAGTACAATCCGCCCGCCGACTTGCCGGTGGACCCCGAGCCCTTCCATCCGCCGAACGGCTGCAGTCCCGGCCACGCGCCGGTCGTGGCACCCTGCGGCCGGTTGGCGTAGACGGTGCCGGCCTCGATGTGATCGAAGAACCACTGTGCTTCCTTGTGGTTCCCGTAGAACCCCGCGGTGAGGCCGTAGTCGGCGTCGTTGGCCCGCCGCATCCCGTCCTCGAGCGAATCAACGGCCGCGATCATGGTGATCGGCAGGAACATCTCCTCGCGCCACAGCCGGTGGGTGGCCGGCACGTTGTCCACCAGCGTCGGAGCGCAGAAGTAGCCCTTGGCGAGCGCGCCCTGCGTCAGGCGCCTCCCGCCGAACAGGATGGTCCCCGCCTGGCGCAACTCGGCGCAGTAGTTGTCATAGCTCCGCGCGCCGGCCGCGTTGGCCACCGGCCCAAGCCAGTTCTCGCGCACCGTGGGATCGCCGATGCTGGTGCGCTCCAAGAGCGCGAGCATCCGGGCGGTGAACTTCTCCTTGACCGGCCGCTCGACGAAGATGCGGGAGGCCGCCGAGCACTTCTGCCCCTGGAGGCCGAAGGCGGAGCGGTAGCAGCCCAGGGCCGCCCGGTCGAGGTCGGCGTGCCGCGACACGATCACGGCGTTCTTCCCGCCCATCTCCGCGATGCAGGGGCGCGGATGCTTGCCGCCGGTGAACGCGCGGATGATGTGCATGCCGACGTCGTAGGAACCCGTGAAGGTGATGCCGTCCACGCCGGGGTTGCTGATCAGCTCTTCACCNNCAGGTGGCGAGAAAGTGGCCGACCCACGGGGTGTCGGTGGCGGGCTTCATGACCAGCGTGTTGCCCGCGACGAGCGCGGCGCCCGACGGGCCACCCGCCAGCGCGATCGGGAAGTTCCACGGCGAGATCACGACCCACACGCCGTAGGGACGCAGCATGCTGGTGTTGGAAACGGTGAAGCCCTTGAGCGGATCCTTGCCCATCGGCGTCACGTACCCTTTGTGCTTCTCGACCTGGTCGCAGTAGTAGGAAATCAGGTCCGCTGTCTCCTGCACGTCGGCCAGCGCCTCCATCCGGTTCTTGCCGACCTCGAGCGAATCCACGGCGGCGAACTCGAACACCCGCTTGCTGATCAGCGCCGAGGCGGCGCGGAGATAGCGGACGCGCTTCTGCCAGGGCAAGGCGCTCCAGGCGGGGAACGCCGCCCGCGCCGCCGCGATCGCGGCCTTGGCATCTTCCACGCCACCCTTCTGAAAACGGCCCAGCAGCGAGTCGGTGTCAATCGGGCTCCGGTCCTCGAACTTCTCCGCGGCATGGCGCCTCTCGCCGCCGATGTAGAGCGGGTACTCGCGCCCCAGGATGGCCCTCACCTTGGCCAGCGCCGTCTCGTAGCTCCGATGCAGCTCCTCCGGCGGGTCGAACATCGTGGCGTACGTGAGACGGAAGGGAGCCCGCTTCCTGGGGGCTGCCTTCCTGGCCTTCCTGGACTTTGCGGGCACGGGAATTCCCCGGATGTTCAGGTGAGAGAGGCGCTTCGGCTACGGCGACAGAAGACTAGCAAACCGTGGGCCAGGAAGGTAGCTCGGACGTCACGCCCTCACCGACAGCGCGATCAGCAGCTGCGCGAGCCAGTAGGCGGAGAGCTCGAGCGAGTGCGCGCCCCGGAACGGGCGGCGGAAGCGGCGGACGGCGAGGAGCGCGTCCGATGCGACGAAGAGGCAGGCGCCGATGAGCGCGAGGAGGAAGCTGGTGCGCGGCACCGCAGCCATCTGGCAGCGGGTGGCCGCGCGCCACGCCATGACGCAGATCGTGGCGGCGTAGACCAGGACCGGCGTCCGCAGCTTGCCCAGGCCGCTCCACACGAAGGCGGTGAGGGCGCCGCCGAGTGCGAGGAACGGCGGCAGCCACGTGAGTTGCCGGGCCGTGAGCGGATTCCCCAGGCTGAACGCGATGAGGTAGGCCACGTGGGCGAAAAGGAATGCCGCCAGGCCCGCCAGGAAGCGGTTGGCCGGGAGGGCAAGGAGGATATCCCCCGCCAGGGAAAGCGTGAGACCGAGCACGATGAGGCCACGATAAGGTTGGCCACCCGGCTGGACGAGCCAGGCGGCGCCCAGCAGGATGATCGAGGTCGTCAGGGGCTTGAAGAACGTGAAGCCAGGCCGGTCGCCCCTCGCCGCCGCGACGAGGGCGAAGGTCGCCGATATCGCGACGGCGGCGACGAAGAGCAGCGCGGACGGCCTGATCGGCGCCCTCCGCTAGCCGGCGAAAGTATACCGCACGTTCGGGTTCCGGGCCGCCGCGGCTTCGTCGAACCGGCTGACCGGCGTCAGGTACGGCGCGCCCGTCACCAGCTCCGGCTGCTCCTCCGCCTCCTTCGCGATCTGGAGCATCGTGTCGGCGAAGCGGTCCAGTTCGTCCCTGGTCGCCGTCTCCGTCGGCTCGATCATCAGCGCTTCCGGCACGATCAACGGGAAGTAGATGGTCGGGGCGTGGAAGCCGTAGTCCAGCAGCCGCTTCGCGATGTCGAGCGTCTTGACGCCGAACACCTTGAACGGCGTGCCCGTCGCCACGCACTCGTGCATCCCGCGCCCGAACGGCATCGGGTACTTCTTCTCGATCCGTGCCGCGACGTAGTTCGCGTTCAACACGGCGGCCTGCGCGGTCTCCCTGATGCCGTCGGGTCCCAGCATCGAGATGTAGGTGTAGGCGCGCACCATCATCCCGAAGTTCCCGAAGTAGCCGTGCAGCTTCCCGATGGTCTGCGGGCGGTCCCACTCGCGCGCGTAGCGGTCGCCCTGCTTGACGACGAGCGGCACGGGGAGGAACGGCTCGAGGTGCCGCTTCACGGCGACCGGGCCGGAACCGGGGCCGCCGCCGCCGTGCGGTGTCGAGAAGGTCTTGTGAAGATTGAAGTGCATCGCGTCCACGCCGCTGTCGCCCGGGCGCACCACACCCATCAGGGCGTTCATGTTGGCCCCATCCATGTAGAGCAGCGCGCCCGCGTCGTGCACCAGCTTCGCGATCTCGACCACCCCGGTCTCGAACCGGCCGACCGTGTTGGGATTGGTCAGCATCACGGCGGCGGTGTCGGGCCCCAGCGCCGCCTTCAGCGTCGCGAGATCCATCTGGCCGCGCGGGTCGGACTTGATCGCCTTGACCACGAACCCCGCGAGCGCCGCGGTGGCCGGGTTGGTGCCGTGCGCGCTGTCGGGAATGATGACCGTCTGGCGCGCCGTGTCGCCGCGCGAGCGATGATAGGCGGCGATGAGCAAGATGCCCGTCATCTCGCCCTGCGCGCCGGCGGCGGGCTGGAGCGTGATCGCGTCCATCCCGCCGATGTCCATCAGCCACTCGCCCAGGGTGTGGATCAGCCGCAGCGCGCCCTGGCACGCCACATCGGGCGTGAAGGGATGCAGCGCGGCGAACCCGGGGAGCCGCGCCATGTCCTCGTTCACCTTGGGGTTGTACTTCATGGTGCACGACCCCAGGGGATAGAGGGCGCGGTCCACGTGGTGGTTCTTGAGCGACAGCTCCACGAAGTGGCGCATCACCTCGAACTCCGGCACTTCCGGCAGGTGCGGCGGGTCGCGGCGCAGGGCCGCGGCGGGCAGCAGGTCGGCCGCGCGCTTCGCCGTGATCGGCTTGGGCACGCGCGTGCCGCCGCGTCCCGGCTTCGAGCGCTCGAAGATCAGGGGCGTGGGGAACGGGCTCAGCGGGAACGGCTGCATAGGGATCCTCTAGAAGTCGTACGACTGGCCGGGCTGGAGCACGGCCACCTGGGCCAGTGTTCCCACGGCCTTCTTGAAGGCCTGCGGATCGGCCTCGATCACCGGGAAGGTGCCCCAGTGCATCGGGATCGCGACCCTGGGCTTGACGAACGACACGGCGCGCACCGCGTCCTCGATCCCCATCGTGAAGTTGTCGCCGATCGGGACGAGCATCACGTCCACGCGTCCTTCCAGGAGCTGCATCTCCAGCGTCAGTGCCGTGTCCCCGGCGTGGTACACGCTCTTGCCGCCCACCGTGACCACGTAGCCGCAGGGGAACGTGGTGAACTTCCCCGTATCGTCGCCCTCGACCCCGCCGCCGTGAAACGCGACCACCAGTTTCACCTTCCCGAACGGGAACTCGTGCGCGCCCCCGATGTGCATCGGGTGCACGTCCGGCGCGCCCCGGTCGGCGCAGAACATCGCCAGTTCGTACGGCGCCACCACCGTGGCCTGGTGCAGCTTGGCCAGAGGCACCGCGTCGCCGAGGTGGTCGCCGTGGCCGTGGGTGAGCAGGATGGCGTCGAGCTTGGGCAGCGCGGCCGCCGCGATGTCAGCCTTGGGGTTGCCCGTGAGGAAGGGGTCGAAGACGATCCGCTTCCCCCCGTGCTCGAGGACGAAGCAGGCGTGGCCGTGGAACGTGAGCTTGGGCACCGTGAACCCCGGTCCGTTCCTCAGGCCTGCTTCAGCACTTCGACCAACCGGTCCAGGTCGTCGGCGGTGCGCTTCTCGGTCGCGGCGATCAGGAGCGCGTGGCCGTCCTCCATGGGCGAGGCGAACCGGTCCAGCGCGACGCCGGGCAGCACGCCGAGCGCCGCGGCCCGGTGCACGATCTCCGCTGCCGGCTTCGGCGTCTTCACCGCGAACTCGTGGAAGAACGGCCCGCCCGGGCACAGCGGCGCGTACCCCTTGATGCCGGTCACGGCGTCGTACACCGCGTGGGCGTTGACGCACGACGCTTCCGCGACGCCCCTGAGCCCCTCCAGGCCGACGGTGGCGAGGTACACGGTGGCGGCGAGCGCCAGCAGCCCCTGGTTGGTGCAGATGTTGCTGGTCGCCTTNNGGGCCGCCGAAGCTCATCGGAATGCCGAGGGGCTGTCCCTCCGCCACCGCGACGTCGGCGCCGCAGGATCCGGGACTCTTCAAGAGCGCCATCGCGGTCGGATTGAACACCACCACCAGCAGGGCACCGGCGGCGTGCGCG
>PMIK01000284.1:0-144 GCA_003157095.1 Gemmatimonadota bacterium
CACCTCTCACTTCTCACCTCTCACGCATCATATTGTCACAATGCTCCAGGAACATCATCTCACCACCCCGCGCACGGCGCGCTACTACGTGCTCGGCGAGAACGCTCAGGCGCCCGCCGAGATCTGGATCGTGTGCCACGGCTA
>PMIK01000284.1:149-4335 GCA_003157095.1 Gemmatimonadota bacterium
GGACTACGTCCGCTACCTCGACGCGGTGTACGACGCGGCCTGCCGGCCGGTGCACCGCGAGGGCGTGGCGCTGACGGTTTTCGGGTTCTCGCAGGGTGTGGCGACCGCGAGCCGCTGGGCGGTGCGCGGCAAGCGGAAGGTCGATCGGCTGGTGCTGTGGGCGGGCCTCCTGCCGCCGGAGCTGGATCCCGGCGCCCACCAGGCCGCGCTGAACGCGCTCGATCTCGTGTTCGTGCTCGGCGATCGCGACGAGTTCACCGGCGGCGCAGCCCTGGCGCAGCAACAGGCGGCGCTGGAGCGGGCGGCGGTGCGATACCGCCTGATCACCTTCGACGGCGGCCACCGCATAGACGCGGACGCGCTCCGGCGGCTCGCGACGCCCTAGCCCGCGCTACTCCTCAGCCGGCGGCGTTCCCCCGCGGGGCAGCTNNGGCAGCTGCCCGGGCAGATCCGCCACGACGTAGGCCATCACCGCCATCGCCGCCACGCACTTCGCCATGTCACCGGGATCGAGCTTGTCCACCGTGTCGGCGTCGCTGTGGTGGTACCAGAAATAGCGCCGCCCATCGTCGTTGAGCCCCATCCCCGGCACGCCGCGCTGCATGATCGGCCCGATGTCCGTGCCCCCGCCGCCCTTGGTGATCGTGTCGGCGCCGATGCGGCCAAGCAGGCGGCCGATCTGCCGCACCACAGCGAGCGCGGAGTCGGAGCCGCTGAACCCGAAGCCCGTGGGCCGGAACACGCCGCCGTCCGACTCGATCGCGACGTCGTGGCTCGCCAGCTGCCCGGCGTGCGCGTCCCGGTACGCCAGTCCGCCGCGGGCGCCGTTCTCCTCGTTGGTCCAGCCGACCACGCGCACGGTGCGGCGCGGCCGCAGGCCGAGGCGCTTCATCAGGCGGAGCGCCTCCCACGCGACCACCACGCCGCCGGCGTCGTCCATCGCGCCCGTGCCCACGTCCCACGAGTCCATGTGCCCGCTGATCACCACGACTTCGTCGGGTTTCTCGGAGCCGCGCAGCTCGCCGATCACGTTCCTCGACGGCGCGTCGGGGAGGGTTCGCGCCTCCATCCTCAGGGTGACGACCACGGGCTGGCCGCGCTGCTGCATCCGGTGCAGCATCGCCGCGTCCTCGATGGCGATCGCCGCGAAGGGGATAGGCCGCGCCGTCGAGTCGTAGTGCATGACGCCGGTGTGCGGCTCGCGCATGTCGAAGGGCGAGACCGAGCGCAGCAGCGCGGCGACCGCGCCCGCGCGGGCCGCCCAGATGGCTCCGCTCGAGCGGTACTGCACCGTCACGCCGTAGTTGACGTACGGAGCGTCGAACAGGACGATCTTCCCCCGCGCCTCGGCGGCGCGGGCCGCCAGCTCGGTGGTGTCGCTCACCACCAGCACCGGCGCCGTGATTCCTTCCGGTGGCGTGCCGATGCTCCCGCCAAGGCCGAGCATGGGGAGCCTCGCGGCCCGCGGCTCCACCAGGTCGAGCGATTCGCCGCCGCGCACCCAGTGCGGCACCATCGCCGGCTCGCCGTGCACGTTCTCCAGACCGTCGGCGCGCATCTGGTCCAGCACCCAGTCCAGCGCGCGCTCGAGGCTCTCCGACCCGCTCAGGCGGTTGCCGAACCGGTCGGTCAGCTCCGCCAGCCGGAGCCACGCGGCGCTGTCGGCCGTCGCCGCGCCGATCAGCCGGTCGGCCACGGCGCGGTACTGCACCACCAGCGACGTATCGCCGCGCTGCTGCGCCGCGAGTGAGATCGGCGCGGCCACGGCGGCCGCGCAGGCGAGGGCGAGAACGCACATTCCGGCGCTACGGGTCATGGTCCGCTGCGGTATGGGGAGCAGAACGGGTAACGAGAGAGCCGGCGACAGGCAAGCGCCCGCCGCCGGCTCCGGTCAACGCGCAGCCGCGCGGCTCAGAACATCAGCCAGAGAACGGCATACACCGTGTTGTTGTCCGACGCGTTCCGCCCGGACCCGTCATAGTCGCTGCTCGCCCCGTTGAACTTCGTGTAGGCCGTGTACTGGAGCGAGATGCGCGCGTTCATCCACAGGTTCCAGTCCAGCTGGGCGATCACGCCGCTGCTGTTGGGGCTGCCGGTCCGGCTGCCGCCGATCGGCCCCGCCGCGTAGAGCAGTGAGTCGCTCGTCCCGGTGGTGAAGAACGGCCCGACCGAGAACGCGTGACTCTGGCCGACGTGGAACGTGGCGCGCGCCCGGAACGTGTTGAGGCTCCCCGACGTCAGCGCCGCGAACCCGCCGGCCACGCTGGCTGTGAGCGAGCGGGTCTCGTGGATCCACGTCCCCGTGATGGTCAGGTCGTTGTTCCCCAACGGGCGCTGGTACTGAAAGTCGAAAGCGATGTCGGTGTACCGGTCTCTCGCGTTGCCGAGCGTGAAGCTTCCCGGCTGCCGGAGCGCGGTCATCCCGTACGTGCCGACCTCGAGGTAGTTGTCGCCGAACGAACGCGTCAGCGCCAGCCGCCAATACGGGGCTACGCCTTCCACCAATCCGAACACCGTCGAGTCGGGGAGCGCCGGCGCTCCCTGCGGCGCCCACCGGTACGCTCCGACCTCGCCGTAGATGGCGTCGTCCCAGAAGACGTACGCACTCAACCCCGCGACCTGCTGCGCCAGCCCCCCGTCAACCAGGGTCGCCGCCGCCGGTGTCGGTGCCACCGCCGAGCTCACGTAGGGAAATCCCCAGGCCGGCGTGCTGTTCCATACATCCTGCACGGTGGGGTTGTTGTTGAGGCTGAGGCCGAAAATGCCGGGCTTCGATGCCAGGGTGAGCGGGGTCGCGAACCGGATGCTGGTGTTGTCCAACCCGATGGTCCCCGACTGCGGGTCGTAGGTGACCTGGATGAACGCGCCGATCTTCGGCGTGATCGCGCCGGCCAGGAACACGCTCAGCTGATCCGGCAGCAGCACCGTGCCGTTGGTCGTGGCTCCCTGCGGCCGCCGCGTGAACGTCTCCGAAGCCTGGACCATCACGGACGGCAGCGGCATCAGGTTGATGGACAGCTCCTGATGCCCTGAAGTGTCGGCCGACTCGATCGTCTCGATCATCCGCAAGGTGTAGCCGTTCAGCTTGAAGATCCTGCCGAACGCGTTCAGCTCCGGGAACTGCGTGTGACAGGCGCTGCACGGCAACTTGGTCTGCCGGGCGAAACTGGGAATGGCGCGGGCCGGCGACGCACCGAGCGCGAGCAGGACCGCGACTCCACCAAGTGCGCTGAGAGCGTTTCGCCTCAAATGCAGCGGTTGCATACCACCTCGGTCGTGAAGGGCTGCGAAAAGCCTAGTCTATGGACCCGGAATCCGGTAGCGCCACCGAAACCTCCGCTGCGGCTCTGGCGCCGGTCATTCCCGGAGGCGCCAGGCTGTCCAGTCTTCGACGACAGCCTCGTGCATGAGCGCCGCCGCCCGCGCCAGCCAGCCGTGTCTGCGGCGGCCAACGCCGGCGGCCAGCACCCTCGCCTTCGCGCTGCCGAAATGAACGTTCGCCGTCTCCCATCCCATGGCGCGAAGCAGGCGCAGCTCGTCCCGCTCCTTCGGCAGCGCAGCCAGCTCGATGCGCGAGCAATCGGGCGCGAGCCGGCGAACGATCCAGCGGCGCTGCAGCCGGACGAAGGGGTCCCGGCAGCGCACGGCGCTATCGAGGATGTCCTGATAGAGGATCCGGGCGGAGCCCTTGCCACCCGCCGCCCATAGACACGCGGACGGCGCCAGGGCCTTGGCCTCGCGCGCCACGAACCCCCCGTGCCAATCGGCCAGCGCGACGTATCGTGGGCGCCCAAGACTCCCCAGGCCGGCGATCCGGTGCACCAGTCGCCGAGGCAGATCGCGCTCCGGCATCATCCGTTCGCGCGCCCGCAGGGCGCCCGGCGGCACGGGGCCGCGCACCGTGGGCAGCGCACGCAGCCTCTCCCAGAAGAGCTCGGGAATGTGAAGCCGGTGTATGGCCATCGCCCGCAGCGTCGCGTGCCCTTCGGCCAGGACGAAGGCCCGGCCGCCCGCCTTCAGCGCCGTTCGATAGCCGTCGAGGATCGCGGCAGCGGCCGTCGCGCCGTCAATCGCGAGACGTTGCTCCGCGATGGCGAGGCTGGCGCTGGTGGCCAGCCGCACCAGGTCGTTGGTCTGGGGCAGCGGCCACGCCTCGTCGAAGTCGTTGATGCCCCAGATGAGCCGG
>PMIK01000185.1:0-8843 GCA_003157095.1 Gemmatimonadota bacterium
ACCAGCATGATGATGCCGACGAACGCGTACACCGACAGGTCCACGCCGAAGATCAGCAGCGTCAGCAGCGCGCCGAAGCCCGCGAACGGCAGCCCCGAGAGGATCGTCAGCGGGTGGACGAAGCTCTCGTACAGCACGCCCAGCACCAGGTAGATCACCGAGATCGCCAGCACCAGCAGGAACACCAGTCCCGCCTGGCTCGACTGGAAGGCCTGGGCCGTGCCGGCGAACTGCGTCGCGATGGAGGACGGCAGCACCTGCCGCGCGATCCCCTGCACCTCGGCCACCGCCTGGCCGAGCGCGACACCGGGCCTGGCGTCGAACGACATCGTCACCGACGGCAGCTGGCCGGAGTGGTTGACCGAGAGCGGGCCCACGTCCTGCGTCAGCGTGGCCACGGAACCCAGCGGCACCAGCACGCCCTTGTCGCTCAGCACGTACAGCATGTTGAGCGCCGTCATGTCCCGCTGGTACTGGGGCATCAGCTCCATGATCACCCAGTACTGGTTGTTGGGCGTCAGGATCGTCGAGACTTGCGCCTGCCCGTAGGCGTCGGCCAGCGCGTTCTCGATCTGGCCGGCGCTCACCCCCAGCGCCGAGGCCCGGTCGCGGTCAATCTCGACGTTCACCTGCGGATTCTTGATCTGGAGGTCGCTGGTCACGTTCTGGAGCAGCGGGGACTGGCTCATCCGGGTCTGGAGGATCCCCGCGTACTGGTACAGCGCGTCAATGTCCGCGCCCTGGAGCGTGAACTGATACAGCGCCTTCGAGACGCGCCCGCCGACGCTGATCGGGGGTGGGTTCTGGAGGTACACCTTGATCCCCGGCACCGGCGCCAGCTTGGGCCCCAGCTCCCGGATGACCTGGTCGGCGCCGAGCTTGCGCTGCGAGCGCGGCTTGAGGTGGATGAACATGCGTCCCATGTTCCCGCCGCCGACCGACGACATGAAGTCGAGGACGTTCGGGTCCTTCTTGACGATGGCGGCCACCTGCTGCTGGTGCCGCACCATCTCGTCGTAGCCGGTGCCCTCGGCCGTCTCCGTGGTGCCCGAGATCTGCTCGGTGTCCTCGCTGGGGAGGAAGCCCTTCGGGACCTTCATGAACAGCACGACCGTGGCGAGCAGGATCGCGCCCGAGAAGATCATCGTCTGGCGGCGCCGCCCCATCACCCAATGGAGGCTCACGTCGTACGCGTGGATCGTGCGCTCCCACAGGTGCTCCGACCACAGGAACAGCCGGCCGTGGTGTTCCTCCTTCGCGGGCCGCAGGAACCGGCTGCACATCATCGGCGTCAGCGTGAGCGACACGAAGCCCGAGACCAGGATCGCCACGCCGATCGTGACGGCGAACTCGTGGAACAGCCGGCCGATGATGCCGCCCAGGAACAGCACCGGGATGAACACCGCGACCAGCGACAGCGTCATCGAGAGGATCGTGAACCCGATCTCCGCCGACCCGTCGAACGCCGCCTGCATCACCGGTTTCCCCATCTCGACGTGACGCACGATGTTCTCCAGCATCACGATCGCGTCGTCCACCACGAACCCCACCGAGAGCGTGAGCGCCATCAGCGAGAGGTTGTCGAGGCTGTAGCCCAGGAGGTACATCGCGGCGAACGTGCCGACGATGGACATCGGCAGCGCGAGGCTCGGGATGACGGTCGCCGAGACGTTCCGAAGGAAGAGGAAGATCACCATCACCACGAGGCACAGCGTCAGGAGCAGCGTCATCTTGACGTCGTTGACCGAGTTGTGGATCGAGAGCGAGCGGTCGTACAGCGTGCGCACCTCGACCGACGGCGGCATCTGCGCCTGGAGCTTCGTCAGGAGCGTCTTGACGTCGCCGGCGACCTGAACGGTGTTGGTCCCCGGCTGGCGCTGGACCGCCATCACGATGCCGCGCACCCCGTCGAACCAGCTCGCGCTCTGGGCGTTCTGGACGCTGTCCACGACCTGCGCGATGTCCTCGAGCCGCACCGGCGAGCCGTTGCGGTACGCCACGATCAGCGGCGCGAACTCCTTGGCGTCGGCGAGCTGGCCGTTGGCCTGCACCGTGAAGGCCTTGTGCACGCCCCACAGGATGCCGGTCGGCAGGTTGACGTTGGCGTTGTTGATCGCGTTGTACACCTGATCTATCCCCACGCCGCGCGACGCCATGGCCCGCGGATCCACCCGGATCCGGACCGCGTACTTCATCGCGCCGAACACCTGCACCTGCGCCACGCCGTTCACCATCGAGAGGCGCTGCGCCAGGTAGGTCTCCGCGTACTCATCCAGCGTGGTCAGCGGCAGCGAGGCCGAGGTGAGCGCGAGGAACAGGATCGGCGACTGCGCCGGATTCACCTTCTGGTAGGTCGGCGGGAGAATCCCCAGCGGGAGCTGGCGCAGCGTCTTGGCGATCATCGCCTGCACGTCCGCGGCGGCGGCGTCAATGTCCCGGTCGAGGGTGAACTGGAGCGTGATGCTGGTGTTGCCCTGGGTGCTGTTGGACGTCATCTGATCTATGCCGGCGATGGTCGAGAACTGCTTCTCGAGCGGCGTCGCGACCGCCGCGGCCATCGTCTCGGGGCTCCCGCCCGGGAGGCTGGCGTTCACCTGGATCGTCGGGAAGTCCACGTTGGGCAGGTCGCTCACCGGCAGCAGCCGGTAGCCCATCACGCCGAACAGCAGGATGCCCGTCATGACCAGGGTGGTCATCACGGGCCGCTTGATGAACAGGCCGGAGATCGTCATCGGCCGCCCCTGGCCGCCGGCGCGTGCGCCGAGTCCCCGCCCCCGGCGGCCGCGGCGCGCCCGGAGTCGGCGCCGCCCTTGACCTCGACCTTCGCGCCGGGCACGAGCCTGAGCTGCCCGTCGGTCACGACCATCTGCCCGCGCGCGAGTCCCTTCTCGATGACCACGAAATCGCCCGCCGAGCGGCCCACGGTCACCTCCTGGGTGCGCACCGACCGGTCGGGATTCACGAGGTAGACGTAGCTGCCGCTCTGGCCCGTCATCACCGCCTGCGACGGGATCGTCAGCACGTCGCGCTCGACGTTCAGCACCAGGCGCGCGGCCACGAACTCACCCGGCCAGAGTTTCCGGTCGGCATTGGCGAAGGTGGCCTTGAGCTGGATCGTGCCGGTGGTGGTGTCCACCTGGTTGTTGATGAAGGTGAGGGTTCCCAGCTGCACGGCGGAGGTGTCCTCGGTGGGCCGGATCTCGACCGCGAGGTGGCCCCGGGCGCTGAAGCGCTGGATGTCGTCGAGGTACTTCTGGGGCACCGAGAAGCTGACCGCGATGGGGCGGATCTGGTTGACGACCACGAGCGGCGTCGCCCCGTTGACCGGCACGAGATTGCCCTCCCGCAGCAGGAGGCTCCCGGTACGGCCGGCGATCTGGGCCTTGATGGTGGTGTACTCGAGGTTGAGGCGCGCGGTCTGCACCGCTGCCGAGTCGGCCACGATGGCGGCCTCCGCTGCGTCGGCGTTGGCCTTGAGCTGGTCGAACTGCTCCTCGGTGGCCAGGTTGTTCTGCACCAGCTGCTGGTACCGCGTCACCTGCTGCCGCGCGTTCACCAGTTGGGCGCGGTCCTTGGCCAGGTTGGCCTGCGCCATGTCCAGGGCGGCCTGGAAGGGCCGGGGGTCAATCTGGAAGAGCAATTGCCCGGACTGGACCTCGTCGCCCTCCTGGAAGGCCACCTTGAGAAGGGTGCCGCTCACCTGGCCCCGAACCGCGACCGTCTGAATGGGCGTCACCGTGCCGATGGCGCTGATCTCCTGGGGCACCGAGCGTTGCTCGACCGCCGCGACCGTGACGGGCACCGCGCCGTCCGGCAGGGCGGCGACGGCGCGGCAGGCGGCGGCGAGGGCGGCGAAGGCGGCGAGCAGCGCGGTATGGCGCACGGAGAAGACCCTGGTCGAGAGCGTGTATCTATGAACTATCCAGTGAGTTACGCACACGGGGCGCCGGTTGTTGGCCCGCAGTTGCGCGAACCTCGCCCCCCTGGAATCTTTCGGTCACTCCCGGACAAAGGATACGCTAACATGTCCTACCCGTATTCGCTTCCCGCGCTGCCGTACGCCTTCGACGCGCTGGAGCCGCACATTGACGCGCAGACCATGCAGATCCACCATGGCAAGCACCATCAGGCCTACGTCACCAACCTGAACGCCGCGCTCGAGAAGGCGCCCGAGTGGCAGAAGCGGGGGCTGAGCGAGATCATGGGGTCGTTCGACACGGTGCCGGAGGCGGTGCGCACGGCCGTCCGCAACAACGGCGGGGGGCACTGGAACCACAGCGCCTTCNNCGCTTCGGCTCGGGGTGGGCGTGGCTGATCTTCGACGCCGGCAAGCTCGCCATCACGAGCACGCCGAACCAGGACAATCCCGCGATGGAAAAGAAGGCGGCAATCCTCGGCCTCGACGTTTGGGAGCACGCCTACTACTTGAAGTACCAGAACCGGCGGGCGGACTACATCGGGGCGTGGTGGAACGTCGTCAATTGGGAGCAGGTCAACGCCAATCTCAAAGAGGTCAGGTAGCGGAGGGCAGATCGCAGGGTAGTTGCCAGACGGCAAGGGCTGAAGTGGTTACCAGACTGTAGACTGCAGGGGGCGGGCCGAAACGGTCCGCTCTCTGCGTTGGCGGCCCCCAACTGGGCTGAGCCCCATGTGTCTTCTAGCGATACGCGCCCGCGGGCTGCCCCTCCCGAGGTGGTAGGGATTAATCCTATAGCCAGACGGCGCTCCGACCCCCATGTATGGGTGGGGAAGGCGGGACCACCCTCCGCGCCGACGGTCGGAGGGTGCCCTAACGCCCCCCTAACGCCCGCGATGTAGGGTCTAGCTACATGGAACCGGCAGGCAAGCGCACTCTCCCTTCGGCGACGAGCCGAAGCTGGCTGCTCGCGGCAGGGCTGCTGGTGGCCTGGGCTGTGACCGCCCTCGCCGTCCTGTTGCCGGAGCCGGGGAGCGCGCGATACCTCGCAGTCCACATCGTCCTGCTGCTGGCCGTTCTCGGCCTTACCGCCTTCGGCCTGGTCGCGCTCGCGGAGGCCAGGCGGCGCGCAAGCGCCGACCGGGAGCTGGTCCGCGAATATCGAGAGAGCGAAGCGCGCTCCCGCTTGCTCACCGCGCAGATGCCGGCAAACGTCTGGACGACCGACACGGAGCTGCGGCTGAAGAAGGTATTCGGGGCCCAGGCGCTGCGGCTGGCGACCTCCGGGGGGCACGCGCCGGATCGCACGCTGTACGAGATCTTCGGGACCACGGATCCAACGCATCCCGCGATTGCGGCGCACCTGCGGGCGCTTTGTGGCGACACCGCGAGGTACGAACGGCTCGCGGGGGACATCCTCCTCGAAGTCCGTGTTGAGCCCCTGCGCGACGACGCCGGGACCGTGGTGGGCTGCGTGGGTGTCGCGCTGGACGTCACCCACGGCCGCGCTTCCGAGCTGCACTTGCGGCTGCTGGCGAACGCGATTGAGAGTGCGAGCGACTTGATCTCGGTGACCGACGCCGAGAGTCGGTTCGTGTTCGTGAACGAGGCCTTCCTTCGCGCCTATGGGTACGCACGCCAGGAGGTGCTGGGCCGGACGCCGGCTCTCCTGGAGCCGTCGGATGACGTGCGGCGGGAGATCCTCGCGGCCACGATGCAGGGAGGCTGGACGGGAGATCTCGTCAACCATCGGAAGGATGGCAGGGAATTCCCCGTGTCGCTCAGCACGACGGTGATCCGCGATTCGGACGGCGGGATTCTCGGTCTCCTCGGCGTGGCGCGCGACATCTCGGAGCGTAAACGGGCCGACGAGGCCCTGAGAAAGAGCAACGAGCGCTTCGAGTTGGCGGCGCTCGCCACCGACGAGGTCATCTGTGAGTGGGATTTCACCACCAGAACTACGTGGTGGAGCCATAGCTGCGAACGAGTCCTGGGTTACGGGCCGGAGGCCGTCAGGACGGACGAGGCGTGGTGGCGCGAGAAGATTCACCCCGATGATCGCGAACGGGTGATGCTGGGATGGCGGCAGGCCCTGGGTGGTCGCGCACAGCACTGGGCGGAGGAGTTCCGCTTCCGCCATAGCGACGGCGAGTATGCCGTCGTGGGTGGCGTGGGGTACATCGTGCGTGACGCGACGGGGAAAGCGCTGCGCATGATCGGGGCGCTCGCCGACGTCACCTTCCGCAAGCAGGCCGAGGTGGTGGAAGGCCGCTACCAGGCGCTGGTCGAGTCGTCGGAGGACGCCATCCTCTCCACCGACCTCGATGGCTTGGTCAGGAGCTGGAACCCGGCTGCCGAGCGGCTGTACGGGTACCCGGCCGAACAGATAATCGGGCGCAACATCGCCGTCCTGGAGCCGCCGGAGCGGGCGGGCGAGCAGGCGACGCTCCGTGAACGCCTGGTCCGCGGGGAGCGTCCGCCGCCGTACGAAACCACCCGGCGCCGGCGTGACGGCTCGATCGTCGAGATCGCGACGACCCTGTCGCCCATCCTCGACGGGGAAGCAAAGCTCGTAGGGGTCTCCGCCGTCGTGCACGACATAACGGAGCGCAAGCGCACCGAGGCGGCGCTGCGGCGTCTCGCCGCGATAGTGGAGTCGTCGGACGACGCCATCATGTCCACGGACACGGCGCACCGCATTCTCACTTGGAATGCGGGGGCGGAGCGTCTCTATGGGTACGCGGCGGCGGAGGTACGCGGGAAGAGCATTGACGAACTGATTTCCCCTCCGGCGGCGCAGGCGCAGCTGCGTCGGGTTCGGGAAGCCCTGGGCCATGGAGCAGCAGTCGCGCGCTACGAGGGGACCCGGGTGCGGAAGGACGGCAGCCTCGTGGAGGTTGCCGGCGCGACCTGCGCGATGCGCGACGCGTCGGGCGCGCTCACGGGCTACTCCGCCGTCATCCGCGACATCACCGAGCGCAAGCGGACGGAGGAGCAGCTGCGGGAATCGGAGGAGCAGCTGAGGGCCCTCGCCGGGCACCTCGAGTCGGCGCGGGAGGAGGAACGCGCGCGCATGGCCCGTGGAATCCACGATGAACTTGGCCAGATGCTCACCGCGCTGCGGCTCGACATCACTTGGCTCGCCAGGAAGCTTCGGGAGCCCACTCCTGCCGTCAAGCGC
Organism: Gemmatimonadota bacterium; assembly: GCA_003157095.1. Taxonomy (GTDB): domain Bacteria; phylum Gemmatimonadota; class Gemmatimonadetes; order Gemmatimonadales; family JACORV01; genus Fen-1245. Next base: position 7,098 of record PMIK01000185.1, read on the forward strand.
AAGATCGCCGAGATGATCGCGATGACGGACGAGACCATCGAGGCAGGCCGGCGCATCATCGCCGACTTGCGGCCCCCGATCCTGGACGACCTGGGACTGGTCCCGGCCCTGCAGTGGTACGCGGAGCACCTCGGCAAGCGAGCGGGACTGCGCATTCATCTGCTGACCGACGGCGGCGAGCCCAAGCTGGACCCGCGTCTGGCGGTGGCAGGGTACCGCATCGTACAGGAAGCCCTCACTAACGTCGTGCGCCATGCCCAGGCCAGGAATGTCGAGGTGCGGGTCGGGTCCGGCGGCGGGAGCCTCGTGATCGAGGTGCGCGACGACGGCTGCGGCGTGTCGCCGGCCGTCGCGTCCGATCCCCGGTCGTTCGGCATCGCCGGGATGCGCGAGCGGGCGCGGAGCAGCGGCGGGGCCCTGGAGATCTCCGGGGCTCCCGGTGCCGGCACCCTGGTTCGCTTCGCGATCCCGATCGAGCGGCGACTGGCTGCGCGGGAGCCGGCATGATCCGGCTGCTGCTCGCCGACGACCACGCAGTGGTCCGCGCCGGGGTGCGGAGTATCCTCGAGGAGCACCAGGATCTCCATGTCGTTGCTGAGGCTTCGACGGGCGACGAGGTCCTGCTGGTGCTGGCGGCGTCGCCGGTGGATGTCGTGGTGCTCGACGTCTCGATGCCGGGGCCCGGCGTGTTCGAAGTGTTGCGCAGGCTCAAGGAGGACCATCCACGGGTACACACAGTCGTCCTGACGATTCACCCTGAGGACCAGTACGCCGTGCGCGTGCTCCGGGCGGGCGCCTCGGCCTGCCTGTCGAAGGAGCGCTCGCCGGAGCTGCTGGTTGAAGCCATCCGGAGAGCGCACGCCGGAGGCATCTACGTCACGCCGTCGCTGGGCGAAGCGCTAGCGACTCGCCTGGCGCTTCCCAGCGGCTCGCCACCGCACACATTGCTCTCCGATCGGGAGTTCGAGGTGCTGGTTCGCCTGGCGTCGGGCGAGAGCACCAAGGCGATCGCGATAGACCTGGCCCTGAGCCGGAAGACCGTCAGCACCTACCACTCCCGCATCCGTCGGAAGCTCGGCCTGCAGTCCGACGTGGATCTCATCCGGTACGCCCTGGAGCAGCACCTCGCCATTTAGCCCCAACGCGGCCCGTCGGCTCTTGTAGGCCTGGTCGCACACGCCGCCACACCCAGTGCCGACAGCCGATCTCACGGCCGTGCGCCAACTTCTGATGGCGCAGGACCCGCGAGCGCTGAAGACATCGCGGGGGTTGGGGTCAATCCATGGACGTGTTTGTCGTCGAAGACTCCGCCGTGATGCGGCAGCGGGTGGTAGCGGCTTTGGAGGAGCTGCCGGGCGTCCGCGTGGTCGGGTGGGCGGATCGCGAGGGCCCCGCCATCAAGGCCGTCGAGGATCTGCTGCCCGACCTGGTGGTGCTCGACCTGTGGCTGGCGGAGGGGAATGGCCTCGCGGTTCTGGAGGCCGTGAAGCGGCTCACGGCGCCGCCCCGCGTCGCGGTCCTTACCAACCACCCGAGCCTGCCGTACCGGCGGCGCTGTGCGGAGCTGGGCGCGGAGCACTTCTTCGACAAAGCAGATGGATTGGACTCGCTCCTCGACGTGTGCCGAAGCGTTGTCGCCGGCCGCGCCACGGTACAATCGTGACGACCACTCCAGACAAACTGCGGCGAGTGGCCGTCGTGACCGCCGGGCTTGCGGGCGCGATCGGGGTGCTCGGCCTCATAGGA
>PMIK01000185.1:8850-9016 GCA_003157095.1 Gemmatimonadota bacterium
GGCTGCGTTGCTGCTGGTGACAGTCTTGAGTCTGCTCCAGGCCGCGACCGGCCTTCCGGTCGGCGTCGAAGGGCGCTTGCTCCGGCTCGCGCAGCGGGCACTCCCGGGCCTGCTGGATGCGCGCCTCACGCCCCCGCTCTCAGCGATCTGTGTGGCGCTGCTCAGC
>PMIK01000298.1:0-1531 GCA_003157095.1 Gemmatimonadota bacterium
GCCGAGGACATCGCCGCTTTCGAGCACGACAACAGCCTGACCACGCCGACTGCTGAGTTCCTCGCGGGGATGGAACCCGTCCCCGAGGAACCCGCGCCGGCGGCGCCGGCGGTGGGGGCCGCTCCGACCGAGCCGGCAGAATTCGCGATCGAGCGGCAGGAGGAGCAGCCGTTTTTCGGCGCGGAATCGGTATCGCAGCCGCCACCGCATGTCGAGCTGCCGGCCGATCTGTCGGTTGCATACTCGCTCATCGAGGATACCGAGCCGCCTCCGGGAGGTATGGAGGCTGCGCCGTTCCTCCAAGCCGCCGAGAGCCCGACCGCGGATCTTCCGCTCATCATGCCGGAGGATGTGACGCCAGCGGAGGAGCTGGCGCGTCCTTCGGCCAAGCTCGTGCAGCTGGTATCGCCCACGCCTCCGCCGGAGGAGCGCGGTGGGCCGGCCGAGCAGCCAATGCTCACCGAGACCCTCGGAGACCTGTACCTCAGCCAAGGGTTCCGGAGCGAAGCGGCCGATGTGTATCGCCGGCTCCTGTCCCAGCGGCCGGGCGACGAGGCGCTCAGGAACAAGCTCCGCGCGCTGGAAGGACCGCCGGCCGATCTCTCCGCAGCGACGCTCGGTGGCGAATCGGCGGGGGCGTGGCTCAAGCGCGTCGCGGCGGCCAGTTTGCGGGCACCGGTGCCTCCGGCTCCGACGGAGCCTCCTCCGGGGCCGTCGCCGCTCGAGGCGGCGTTCGCCGCGCCCGCGGCTGAGCCCATCGGCGAGGCTGCACACCCGGCGCACGACGCCTTCTCTCTGGACCAGATCTTCGGGGCGTCCGGGGATGCCCCTGCGCACGCCTCTCCGGAGGCCGCTCCCACGCCGGCCTCGCTTCCCGCGCCCGGCGCGTCCTTCGACGAGTTCTTCGGCGCGCCGCCGGACGCTGCCAGCGTCCGTCCCGTCGCCCAGGAGCCGGATGCACAGGCGTTGGAAGGCGACGAGGACCTCAGCGCGTTCAACGTCTGGCTCCAGGGACTCAAGCGCTAGTGCACATCGCGGTGGTCAATGGGCCGAACCTCAATCTGCTCGGGGTTCGGGAGCCGGGACGCTACGGAACCGCGAGCTTGGGGGATATCGAGGCGGCCGTGCGCGCTCGGGCATCGGGCCTGGGAGTCGACATCTCCTGGCTCCAGTCCAATCACGAGGGTGAGCTGATCGAGGCCATCCAGGCGCTGCGCGGGAACGCCGACGGCGCGCTGATCAACGCGGCGGCCTTTACCCACACATCCCTGGCCATCCGGGACGCGGCGCTCGCCGCCGAGGTGCCCTTCGTCGAGCTGCATTTGACGAACATCTGGGCGCGGGAGGAGGAGCGGGGGCGCTCGCTCCTCGCGGATCTCGCCGTCGGCGTCGTGGCCGGTTTCGGCGCGCAGTCGTACATCCTCGCGCTCGAGGGGCTTGTCGGCTGGCTCAGACGATCGGCCGGGGCTGCGAAGAGTGTTGAGGTCTGAGAGCGCGGTGGTCAGTGCAGTTGCCAGACGGCAAGGAGGAA
>PMIK01000298.1:1545-4231 GCA_003157095.1 Gemmatimonadota bacterium
GAGGGCCTGGACGCGCTGGTCGTGTCGCATCCTCCGAACATCAGGTATTTGACGGGCTTTTCCGGAAGCGCGGGGCTGCTCCTCGTGTGCCGTCAGGTGGTGCTGTTCATCACCGATTTCCGCTACGACACCCAGTCGCGGAGCGAGATCGGTGCGCTGGCCCGCATCGTGATAGATGGCTCGGGCACCTGGGAGCGGCTCCTCAAGCTCCTCCCGGAGTACCCCCTGGTTCGCTCCGTGGGGTTCGAGTCGCACGTCGTCACGGTGCGCGAGGCCGAGCGGTTGAGCGGTGAGGGAGCGGGCTCCTGTCGCTTCCAGCCGAAGACGGACGTGGTCGAGGGCCTGCGGATCTCGAAGGCGCCGGAAGAGGTGGATGCGATTCGCGCGGCTGGCACCGTGGCGACCGCGGCGCTGGAGGAGGCGTCTGCCGGGGTGCGAGCCGGCCAGACGGAGCTGGAAGTGGCGGCTCTTCTCGAAGCCGCTCTACGTCGGCACGGCAGCGAGGATTACCCGTTTCCGTCCATCATTGCGTCCGGCCCGCGCTCGGCGCTGCCTCACGCCCGCACATCCGCTCGCGAGCTCGGGCGAGGTGACTTCCTGCTCGTGGATTTCGGCGCGACGGTGGACGGCTACGTGTCGGACCTGACCCGGACCTTCGTGGTGGGCGCCCCCCCGACTGCCCGCCAGGCGGAGGTATTCGGGGTCGTGCGGCGGGCGCAACAGGCGGCCCTCGACGGCCTCCGATCCGGCCTGTCGGGCCGACAGGGCGACGCGCTGGCCCGCGACGTGATCGCCGAGGCTGGCCACGGACGCGCATTCGGCCACTCGCTCGGGCACGGGCTGGGACTGGAAGTGCATGAGGCGCCACGGCTTGCACGGACGGTTGAGCAGTCGCTGCCGGACGACGCGGTAGTCACCGTCGAGCCGGGCATCTATTATTCAGGTTGGGGTGGCGTGCGGATCGAGGACGATGTGGTTCTCGGTTCCGGAGGCGCCACTCTGCTCACCCAATTCCCACGAGACCTTCTGGTGCTTGGATGACCGACCTCGCGCTCCTCAAGGAACTGCTGGCGCTCCTCGACGCGTCGAGCGCCACCACGATCGAGATCCGGCGGGGCTTCACGACCTACCGGGTCAGCCGGGAAGGCGGGCCAGTGGCGCCCGTCTACCTCTCCGCTCCCAACCCCGGTTCGGCGGCCGGCACGGCCGCGGGAGCGCAATCGCCCGCGGGCGTAGCGGCGACCGGCGGGGGCGACGCGACGGCAGGTGCGCCGTCCGCGACGCGGCTCCTCGAGGTCAAGTCCCCGATGGTGGGCACGTTCTACCGCTCCCCGGAGCCGGGCTCGGAACCATACGCGAAGGTCGGGAGCCGGGTGGCTACCGGCCAGACGCTGTGCATCATCGAAGCGATGAAGATCATGAACGAGTTGGAGTCGGAAGTCTCGGGCGTGGTGAAGGAGATACTCGTCGAGGATGCTCAGCCCGTCGAGTTCGGTCAGGTGCTCTTCCGGGTGGAGCCCAGTGTCTGAGCCGCAGGCATCCCAGCCCGTAGCCGCTCCCGCCGGTCCGCCGCCCCCGGCACCGGGCGCCGCCCCCGTCAAGTCCGGCGCCCCGCCGTTCTTCCCCGCCTCCATCCGCTGGATGGTCGAGCAGAAGGGTTCCGATCTCCTGCTCAAGGTGGGCCGGCCGCCCACGGTGCGGGTGGCGGGCGAGTTGGTGCCGATGCCCAACGTGGCGCCGCTGACGCCGCAAGACCTGAAGCTGCTGGCCGAGCATCTCATGCAGCCGCGGCAGCTCAAGGATTTCATGGAGACGAAGGAGGCGGACTTCGCCATCGGGGTGCCCGGGGTCGGGCGGTTCCGCGTCAACATCTACTGGCAGCGCGGCACGCTGGCCTTCGCCTTCCGGGTGATTCCCTACGAGGTGAAGACGATCGAGGAGCTGCGGCTCCCGAAGATCCTGGAAGCGATCGCGCTGAAGCCGCGCGGCCTGGTGCTGGTCACCGGTGTGACGGGGAGCGGCAAGTCCACGGCGCTGGCGGCCATGATCAACCACATCAATCAGAACCGGCGGCTGAACATCATCACGGTCGAGGACCCGATCGAGTTCCTGCACNNTGGACACGGCGATCAAGGCCGCCGACACCGGGCACCTGGTTTTTTCGACGTTGCACACGACCGATGCCACGCAGACCATCAACCGGGTGATTTCGTTCTATCCGCCGTACCAGCACGAGGAGGTGCGCCATCTGCTCTCCACGGCGCTCCAGGCGGTAGTCTCGTTGCGACTGGTGCCCACCGAGGACGGCGTGTCGCGGGTCGCNNATCCAGTACGGGATGCAGTCCTTCGATCAGAGCCTGATGCAGTGGTATACCAACAAGGTCATTTCGCTCGAGCACGCGCTCTACTATTCCTCGAACCCGACCGAGTTCCAGCTGCAGGTCGAGGGCATCGCTGCCGCCAGCGACCGCACGTTCGAGGGGTTCGAGGAGAAGGGGGGAGGCGTGGGAGGGAACTTGGGTTCGAAGCGGTCCGAGAGGCCCAAGCCCGGCCCGGGGAGGGAGCCCGGCGGGTCGGGTGACGCGGTGCCGGGGAGCCAGGAGTCCGGCGTTCAAGGCCTGAGCAGGGACCCGCTGCAGCGCTGATGATGTTCAAGAAGGTGCTCATTGCCAATCGCGGCGAGATC
>PMIK01000174.1 GCA_003157095.1 Gemmatimonadota bacterium
CGTCCTCGACCTCATGCTGCCGGGGCGCAGCGGCTACGAGGTGCTGAGCGAGATCCGGCGACGCGACGAGACCCGCGAGGTGGGCGTCATCGTGCTCACCGCGCGGCGGGACGAAGCCGACCGGATCAAGGGACTGGCCGGCGGCGCCGACGACTACCTCACCAAGCCGTTCAGCCCCGAGGAGCTGGTGCTGCGGGTCGGCGCGGTCTTGCGCAGGCTCCGCGCTCCCGCGGCGGCCGCGGGCCCGATGCTGCAGGCCGGCGGCATCACCATCAACCGCGGCGCGCACACCGTCACGGCTGACGGCACGCCCGTTCCGCTCACCCCGCTGGAATACCGCCTCCTGCTCCTCCTCCTCGAGCGGCGAGGCCGGGTGCAGACCCGCCCGCAGCTGCTGGAATCGGTATGGGAGTCGCAACCCGACATCCAGACGCGCACGGTGGACATGCACGTGCAGCGCCTGCGCGCCAAGCTGGGCGCGGCCGGGGACCAGATCGAGACGGTGCGCGGCTTCGGGTACCGGTTCCGCGCCGCCGAGCGCCCGCACCAGCGATGAGGCTGCCGCGCAAGCTGTTCGCGTCGTACGTGCTGCTGGTCGCGGCCAGCACGGTCACCCTGGTCGTGGCCTCCGATCGCTCGCTCCGCTCGCGCCTGCTGCAGGAAGCGACGGTCGAGGTCACCCGCGAGACCGCGTACCTGGCGCGGGCGGTGGGCACCCTTCGCGGCGCGCCGCTCGATTCCCTCGTGCACCAGCTGGGGAGGACGACGGGTCGCCGCCTCACCGTGATTGACCGTTCGGGGGTCGTCATCGCGGACTCCGACTTCCCGCAGGACGAGCTGCCATCGCTCGAGAACCACGCGAGCCGGCCGGAGTTCCGCGAGGCCCTCGCCGGCCGCACCGGGACGGACATCCGGCACAGCGTTTCCACCGGCCGCTGGGAGATGAAGGTGGCGATGCCGGTCGCGGGCGGCGCGGTGCGGGTCTCCACGCCTCTTCCCCAGGTGGACGCCGTCGTGCAGGACGCGCAGAACGCGGTCCTGCTCGGCGGGCTGCTCGCCCTGGCCGTCGGAGCCGTGCTCGCCCTGGGATTCGCGCGGTCGGTCGCGCGGCCCCTGCTTCGCCTGCGCGACGCCGCCCAGTCCATCGCGCGCGGCGAGCGGCCCGTCATCGACGTCCGGGGCCGGGACGAAGTGGGCGACCTGGCCCGCGCCCTCCGCTCGCTCGAGGAGAACCTGTCCGGGCGGATGGCGGAGCTGGAGCGCGAGCGCTCGGAGATGACCGCGCTCGTGGCGTCAATGGTGGAAGGCGTCATCGCGCTCGACGCCGGCGGCGCCGTCACCACGCTCAATCCGGCCTCGCGCCGCCTCCTCAAGCTCGCCCCCGACGCAGCCCCGCCCGCGGCGCTGGAGCTGTTCCGGCAGCGCACCGCCCGCGAGGCCGTCGAGCAGGCCCTGCGCGGCGAAGAGACCGCCACCATCGAGGTCGAGCTGGAGAGCCGAACTGCGCTCCTTTCCAGCCACCCGCTGCCGGACGGGGGAGCCGTGCTGGTCCTGCACGACATCACGGGACTCAAGCACCTGGAGACGGTGCGCCGGGACTTCGTGGCGAACGTCTCGCACGAGCTGAAGACGCCGCTCACCGTGATCCGGGGCTACGCCGAGACGCTGGCGGCCGAAGACGTGCCGGCGGAGGTGCGCCGCGACTTCCTGGACAAGGTGCTCGCCAACGCGCGGCGCATGCAGCAGCTGGTGGACGATCTGCTGGACCTCTCGCGCATCGAGTCGCGGGCGTGGTCGCCCCGGCCGGAGCGCATACCGCTCGGCCCGCTGGTGCACGAGGTGTGGAGCACCCTGAAGCCGCGCGCCGATGCGGCGAGATTGACGCTCAGCACGCGGATCGCCGACACGATGCTCTACGCCGACCCGCAAGCGGCACGGCAGGTTCTGTTCAACGTGCTGGACAACGGCGTCCGCTACACGCCCGATAGCGGGCACATCACCGTCCTCGCCTCGACGGGACCGGCGGGAGTTGAGATCGAGATCACCGACACCGGCGTCGGCATCCCGGGCGAGCACCTGCCGCGCATCTTCGAGCGGTTCTATCGCGTGGACCCGGCGCGCTCCCGCGAGCTCGGGGGCACGGGCCTGGGCCTGGCGATCGTCAAGCACCTGGTCGAGGCGCACGGGGGCCGCGTCGAAGCGCTGAGCACCCTCGGCGCNNCTGTTACGGAGGCGTGACGCGAGCGTCGCCGCACAGGGTGTCGGGTATCCCCACCCGTCGTTACCACCCCGTTACATCCTCTCCGCTGTGTCGTGACGCGGCGGGGTATTCTTCGCGGCCATGAGTTCCGGATCAACCCCCAGCACCAACCGTTCCCCCATGCAGAGGATCCACCACATGGCGCTCCTTTTTCGTCGAACGCTTGCTGCCGCAGGGCTCGTCGCCGCGGGCGCCGCGGCACCGCTGGCCGCGCAGACGACCAGTCCGAGTCCGATCACCGTCGGCGGCGTGGTGTATGCGCAGTGGGCCGCCCAGATGGACTCGCTGAGCCCCGCGAACAACTTCGACATCACGCGGGCGTACATCAATGTGATCGGCCGCTTCAACGGCGGCATCATGACCCGCATCACGGCCGACGTCTACCACGACGCCGACGCGACCGCGGGCGGCTCGCTACTCTACCGCCTCAAGTATGCCTATGCCGCGTGGACGCCCACCGGCAGCCCGTTCACCTTCCGGTTCGGCCTCACCCAGACGCCCTGGGTCGACTACGAAGAGACGCTGTGGGACTACCGCATGGAAGGCACGACCCCGTTCGACCGCGCCGGCTACATGTCGTCGTCCGACTTCGGGCTCGCCGTGGACGGCAACTTCAACCACGACGCGTTCAACTTCCAGGCGATGGCGTCGAACGGTGAGAACTACAACCACACCCCCGGCGACCAGAACAAGGACTTCGCCGCGCGCGCGTCGTTCCGCCTGCTGGCCACGGACGACGGCAGCCGCGCGGGCGGTCTGCGGATCACGGGCTACGTCCAGTCCGGCACGCCGACCGGCGGTGGTCAGCGGCAGCGCTACATTGGCCTGGTCTCGTACCGCTCCAAGATGCTGACGCTGGCCGCCGAGTACGGGGCCACCAAGGATAGCGCCACCACGTCGGCGAACTCGCTCAAGAAGGGCAGCGTCCTGAGTGCCTTCGGCGTGCTGCACTTCGGGGCCTCACCGCTGGCGATCATCGGCCGCTTGGACCTCGTGGACCCGAACACCTGCAGCAACTTCGTCGCCAACACCGACTGCCCGCTCTCCGCGAATTACGACAAGCGGACCATCATCATCGGCGGCCTGTCGTACCAGCTCAGCCCGAACGTGCGGCTCCTGGCGGACATCGATGCCACGTCCTACCAGACGCCGGCCAGCGGCGCGGCTCCCAAGTCGATGAGCCTGGCGCAGTTCCAGACGCAGTTCACCTTCTGACCTGAGAGCAATCCATGACCAAGACATTCGCGGCACTGCTGGCGGTCGCCACCGGAGCGGTTCTTCTGGCGGGGAGCGCGGCAGCGCAGGGGTCTATCCGGCTCACCGGGGCGGGAGCGACCTTTCCCTATCCCATCTACTCCAAGTGGATGCTGGAGTACCATACCCAGCACCCCAACGTCGAGATCAACTACCAGTCCATCGGGTCGGGGGGCGGCATCCGGCAGTTCACCGATCACACCGTTGACTTCGGGGCCAGCGACGGACCGATGACGGACGTGCAGATCCAGGCCGTAAACGGCAACGTCCTGCATATCCCCACCGTCCTCGGCGCGGACGTGCCGACCTATAACATTCCGGGGGTGACCCAACAGCTGCGCTTCACCGGCGACGTGCTGGCGGGCATCTTCCTCGGCCAGATCACGAAGTGGAACGACTCGCGGATCACGGGCATCAACCCCGGCATCCCGCTCCCGGATCAGGACATTGTCGTGGTGCACCGGTCCGACGGCTCCGGCACCACGTACATCTGGACGGACTATCTCACCAAGGTTAGTCCCGACTGGGCGCAGCGGGTCGGCAAGGGAACGTCGGTGAACTGGCCGGTCGGGCTCGGCGGCCAGGGCAATCCCGGCGTCGCCAGCACGGTCAAGCAGACGCCGGGCGCGATTGGCTACGTCGAGTTGATCTACGCGGTCCAGAACCACATCGACTACGGACTGGTGCGGAACAAGGCCGGCAACTACATCCAGGCATCGCTCGAAAGCGCGACCCGGGCGGCTGCGGGCGCGGTGGCCACACTCGACCCCAACACGGATTTCCGGATTTCCATCACGGACCCTGACGGCGCGCAGGCGTATCCGATCGCTTCCTTCACCTGGCTGTTGATCCCCAAGGAGATGAGCGACGCGACCAAGGCCCGGACCCTGCTGGAGTTCGTCTGGTGGGCGACGCACGACGGCCAGCAGTACAACGAGGGTCTGTCGTACGCCAGGCTCCCGGAGCCCGTCGTCCGGCTCGAGGAGCAGCGCCTGAAGAGTGTCACCGTGAACGGCAAGCCAGTCCTCCCCGCCAACTACGGCCGCGGCCAGCGCGGGCGCTAAGCGCTTGACCGACATCCCCGCCACCGTCCTGGAGCCGGAGGCCGGACCGCAGCCGACGGCCGAGGAACGCTGGCGGGCGTTGAAGACGGTGAGCCCGGGCGATGTGGTCTATCGCACGGTGCTCACCGTCTTCGCTCTTCTGCTGCCGCTGGTGCTGGTGACAATCGCCCTGGAACTCGGGGTGAACGCCTGGCCGGCGGTGTCCAAGTTCGGCTTCGGATTCCTGACGCACAGCACGTGGGACCCGGTGCGCGGCGAGTTCGGCGCGCTCCCGCTCATCGTCGGTACCCTGTATTCCTCTCTCGTCGCGCTGGTGATCGCCGTCCCGCTGGCCCTGGCTTGCGCGATCTTCCTGACCGAGTTTGCGCCGCGCTGGCTGCGCGCGCCGGTCGCGACCCTCATCGAGCTGCTGGCCGCGGTGCCGAGCGTGATCTACGGGCTGTGGGGGATCTTCGTCCTGATCCCGCTGTTGCGCGACCATTTCTGGCCGGTCGCGCGGCATGCCCTCAGCTGGCTGCCGATCTTCAGCGGCGTGTTCTACGGCCCGTCGGTCCTGGCCGGCGGCGTCATCCTCTCGATCATGGTGCTGCCCTACATCGCGGCGGTATCCCGAGAGGTGCTGCTGGCGGTGCCTCCTTCGCAGCGCGAGGCCGGCCTCGCGCTCGGCGCCACCCGCTGGGAAACGGTGTGGACGGTGATTCTTCCGTATGGCCGGGCGGGCATCATCGGCGCCGTGATCCTCGGACTCGGCCGGGCGTTGGGCGAGACGATGGCGGTGACGATGGTGATCGGGAACCGCCACGAGGTCTCGGCATCGCTGCTCCAGCCCGGCTACACCATCGCGGCGGCGATCGCCAATGAGTTCTCCGAGGCCGTGTCGGACATGCATCTCTCGGCGCTGTTCCTCGTGGGCGCCGTGCTGTTCCTCATCACGATCGTCGTCAACGCCGTGGCCCGCGTGCTGGTATGGCGCGTCGCCCGCGGCTCGGCGGTGGGCAGCACGGCCATCTGATGCGCGGACGCACTGCGCGCCGGCTGGTCGGCTCGGCCATGACGGGCGTCACCTACGGCGCCGCGGCGCTCGCCATCCTTCCGCTCGCGGCCATTCTGGGGATGCTGATCTTGAAGGGCGCCGGCTCGGTGGACTGGAACTTCTTCACCAAGTCGGCGGTCCCGGTCGGGGAGCCGGGCGGCGGCTTCGCGCACGCCATCGTCGGCACGCTGATCATCGTCGGGCTGGCCTGCGCGGTGGGCGTGCCGATCGGCGTGGCGACGGGTATCTTCCTCGCGGAGTTCGGCGGCGGGCGGTTCGGCTTCACGATCCGGTTCGTCGCCGACGTGCTGAACGGCGTCCCGTCCATCGTCATCGGCATCTTCGCGTGGACCTGGCTCGTAAAACCGATGGGCCACTTCTCGGCCCTGGCCGGCGGATGCGCCCTGGCGGTGATCCTGGTGCCCATCCTGGCCCGGACCACCGAGGAGATGGTGCGCCTGGTGCCCAACTCGCTGCGCGAGGCGGCGCTCGCCCTGGGCTACCCGCGGTGGCGCACCTCCCTCCAGGTGGTGGCGCGCACGGCGGGCGCGGGCATCGTCACCGGCTGCCTCGTGGCGGTGGCGCGGGTGGCCGGAGAAACGGCGCCGCTCCTCTTTACGGCCCTGGGGAACGAGTTCTTTTCGACGCGACTCCTGGGACCTATGGCGGCTCTGCCCCTTCAGGTCTACGTCTATGCGGTCGGCCCCTACGACGAATGGCACCGGCAGGCCTGGGCGGGCGCCCTGGTGCTGATCGTGTTGGTTCTGGCCCTCAGCCTCGTCGCCCGGGCGGTGGTGCGTGCCAAGCGTCAGCACGCCTGAGCGGCTGCGGCGGCCTCCGCACGTGACGCCTCCGCCCACTCAGCCGGTGCCCGCGCCCGCGGACGCGCCGCAGGCGACCGTGCCGCGCCTCGCCACCGATGCGCTCACCGCCTGGTACGGCACCAGCTCCGGGGTGCGGGACGTCACGCTCGCTTTCCGCGAAAACACGGTCACCGCCCTCATCGGGCCGTCGGGCTGCGGCAAGTCCACGCTGCTCCGCTCCCTCAACCGGATGCACGAGCTGGTGCCGGGTACGCGGGTCACCGGGCGGGTCCTGTTGGACGGCTACGACATCTACGAGCCGGGCATCAACCCGATCCAGGTGCGCCGCCGCATCGGCATGGTCTTCCAGCGGCCGACGCCCTTTCCCACCATGAGCATCGCGGAGAACGTCGCGGCGGGACTCGCCGTCGGGCCCAGGCTCTCGCGCGCGGACCGCGCGGGCATCGTCGAGCAGGCGCTGAAGCGCGCGGCGCTGTGGGACGAGGTGAAGGACCGGCTCCGCGAGTCGCCGCTCAACCTGTCGGGGGGCCAGCAGCAACGGCTGTGCGTCGCGCGCACTGTTGCCCCGGAGCCCGAGGTGATTCTGCTCGACGAGCCGACGGCGTCGCTCGATCCCTCCGGCGCGGCCCACATCGAAGAGCTGGTGCAGGAGCTGAAGCGCGAGTTCACGGTCGTGATCGTGACCCACAACCTCCAGCAGGCGGGGCGGGTCTCGGACCTCACCGCGTTCTTCTACCTCGGTGAGCTGGTCGAGGTGGGCCCCACCACCCGGATCTTCACCGCCCCCTTGAAGCCGCAGACCGAGGCCTACATCACGGGGCGCTTCGGATGACCGCCGCCCCCAAGGTCCGGGTCACTCCCGGCGGCACCGTGCGGCTGATCGGCACGCTGGCCGCTACCAACTACTCGTTCTGGTACGGCGCCAAGCAGGCGCTGTTCGACATCAGCGTCGAGGCCAAGCCCAACGCCGTCACCGCGATGATCGGCCCGTCGGGCTGCGGGAAGTCCACCTTCCTCCGCTCGATCAACCGGCTCCAGGAGCTGCTGCCCGGCACCCGACGCAAGGGGGACATCTCCTTCGACGGGGAATCGGTGTTCCGCCCGTCGGTGGACCCGGTGGAGCTGCGCCGCCGGATCGGGATGGTGTTCCAGCGCCCCAACCCGTTCCCCAAGACCGTGTTCGACAACGTGGCGTACGGCCCGCGGGTCACCGGGGCCGCCGGCGAGCGCGAGTTGCCCGAGATCGTGGAGCGGTCGCTCCGCAGCGCGGCGCTGTGGGATGAGGTCAAAGACCGGCTCGACGACCCCGGCACCTCGCTCTCGGGTGGCCAGCAGCAGCGGCTGTGCCTCGCCCGCGCGCTGGCCAACGAGCCGGAGGTCCTGCTGATGGACGAGCCCNNATGCAGCAGGCCGCCCGCGTCTCCGACTACACGGGGTTCTTCTTCCTGGGACGGCTGGTCGAGTTCGGCACCACGCAGCAGATCTTCACCAGCCCGCGCGACGAGCGCACCGACGCCTACATCACCGGGAGATTCGGATGAGCACCCCCCTCGAGCCCCACCGCCACTTTCACGAGGAGCTCTCGCACCTCAAGCAGCGCCTGCTCGCGGCGTCGGCGGAGGCGGAGGAGGCAGTCGGCAACGCCGTCGAGGCGCTCCTCTTGCGGGACCGCACCAAAGCGCAGGAGGTGATCCGGGGCGACCGCACCATCAACACGCTGGAGAGCAGCATCGAGGAGCAGGCGTTCCAGCTCATCGCCCTGCACCAGCCGATGGCCAGGGACCTGCGCCTCATTTTCGCCGCCGTCCGCATCGTCGGAGACCTGGAGCGCGTGGGCGATCACGCGGTGAACATCGCCCAGTCGGCGGAGCAGCTGGTGAGCTACCCGCACATCGTCCCCCAGCCCGAGATCGTGGAGATGGCGCGGCTCTCCCGGCAAATGCTCTCGGACGCGCTCTCGGCCTTCGTGCGGGGCGACGCGCCGCTCGCGCGGGCCGTGTGCCGGCGCGACGACGCAGTGGACTCGCTGAACGATTCCGTGTTCCGCATCCTGCTCACGCATATGATGGAGGATCAACGGGTTATCAAACCGGGGATGGAGCTGATCCTGGTGAGCCGGAACCTGGAACGGGTGGCCGACCTCGCCACGAACGTCGCCGAGGACGTAGTTTTCCTGGAGGAAGGGAAGACCATCAAGCATCACGCCGAGGATGAGCGGCCCGCGCCCGACGCCGCCTCTTGAAGGAACCATGGCAATCCACGACCCCCACAGCTTCCCCGGTCGGCTGATCGTCGTCGAGGGCATAGACGGCTCGGGCAAGTCCACCCAGCTCTCGCTGCTCCAGACCTTCCTGGTGTCGGAAGGCTACGACGTGTCGTTCACCGAGTGGAACTCCAGCCCCATCGTGAAGGACACGACCAAGCGCGGGAAGAAGAAGAACCTGTTCTCGCCGACGACCTTCTCGCTGATCCACGCGACGGACTTCGCCGACCGCCACGAGCGCTCGATCCTGCCGCCGCTCCAGGCCGGGCTGATCGTGCTGGCCGACCGCTACGCGTACACCGCGTTCGCGCGCGACGCGGCGCGCGGCTGCGATCCCGCATGGATCCGCAACCTGTACGACTTCGCCACCCGTCCGGATCTCTCGCTCTACTTCAAGGTGGACATCGACACGGCGGTCGCGCGGATTACCGGAGGCCGGATCCAGCTCAAGTTCCACGAGGCGGGGATGGACCTCGGCCTGTCGCCCGATCCCATCACCTCGTTCCGGGTCTTCCAGAACCGCGTGCTGGAGGAGTACGACCGCGTGGCGGACGAATTCGGACTGACGGTGCTCGACGGGGGCCGCTCGGTCGTGGAGCAGCAGCGGGAGATGCGCAAGCTCGTCAAGCCCATCCTCAAGGGCCTGCGCCGGACGCATGCGCCGCGAACGGCCCCGGCCAGCGCCACACTGCACGCCACGGGCACCCGGTGAGACGATGATGATGGAAACCCGCTTCTACGGTTCCGGCCTCGCGAAGCTCGCGATGAGCAGCGAGTTGCCGGGCAACCTCATCGTCGTCGAAGGGGCGGACGGCGTCGGGCGCTCGACCCACATCGAGCTGCTCCAGGGCTGGCTCGAGGGCCAGGGCTTCGCCGTCTCCTCGACCGGCTTGGTGCGGTCGGCGCTCACGAGGCGCGGCATCGAGTCGGCCAAGGAAGGGCATTCCTTCGACCGTACGACGATGGCGCTGTTCTACGCCACCGACCTTGCCGACCGGGTCGAGCACGAGATCATCCCGGCGCTGCGGAGCGGTTTCGTGGTGCTGGCGGACCGCTACATCTACACATTGATGGCGCGCGACATGGTGCGCGNNGGCTCGATCCCGACGAGCTGATCCGCCGCACCCTCCGGCGCGGCGGGGAGCTGGACTACTGGGAGGCGGGCCGCGACATCGGGCTGGCGCCCGACCTGTACAGCTCGTTCCGCAAGTACCAGGGCCTGATGCTCAAGGAATTCGAAGGGATGGCCGATCAGTACGGCTTCACGACCATCGACGCGTCCCGGTCGGTCGAAGACGTCCAGGCCGAGCTGCGCCGCGAGGTCGCGAACCTCCTCG
>PMIK01000152.1 GCA_003157095.1 Gemmatimonadota bacterium
GTGCGAGCCGCTGTAGATCGGGAAGTACAGCGCGTCGTGCTGCGTGAAGCTCGCGGGCTGGCCGCTCGGATGGCACGAGAGGCACTGGGTCGCGACGTACGAATAGCCAGGGATCCCGCTGTGGATCGGGTCGGTGGCCGCCTGCGCATGGCAACCGCTCGACATGCAGGTGAAGACGCTCGGCGACCCCGCGGTAGGGTGGCAGGCCGTGCAGGCAGTCCAGACGCCCTTGTGGGTCCCGCTATAGACAGGGAAAAGCGCGTCGTGCTGCGTGAAGCTGGCCGGCCCTCCGGCGGGATGGCAGGAGAGACACTGGGTCGAGACGTACGCGTAGCCCGAGATGCCGGCGTGGATCGGGTCGGTCGCGGCCTGGGCGTGGCAGCCGCTGGACATGCAAGTGAAGACCTGGGACGACCCGGCCGTGGGGTGGCACGCGGTGCAGCTGGTCCACGTTCCCTGGTGCGCCCCGCTGTTGATGGGGAAGACCGCATCGTGCTGCGCGAAACTGCCCCGGCTCCCGTTGGGATGGCACGTCAGGCAAGCCGACGACTGGTAGCTGTAGGAGGCCCCCATGCCCTGGTGGGTGGCGTCGGTCTGGGCCTGGCCGTGGCAGACGGTGCATGAGAAGACGTGGTAGTCGCCTGCGTTGGCGTGGCACGTCGCGCAGTTGCGCCACACACCGGCGTGCGCACCGCTATAGATCCCGAAGATCGCGTCGTGCTGCTGGAACAGCGCGAAGCTCCAGGTGGTGAACTGGTGGCAGCTCTCGCACTGCCGCGAGAACCCGAGCGAGCTGTGCGACGGGTTCGCGGTGGCCGCGAAGGTCGCCTGGTGGCAGGTCGCGCACGGCGTGACGGCGCCGCTGAACTGCTGGAACGCGGCCTGGCGGTGGCAGTCTACGCACCTCAGGGAGGCGTGCACGCCGAGCTCGGGGAGCCGGGTCCGCGCGTGCGCGTCCCTCGCGCTCACTTGCTGCCAGCTCGACTCGCGATGGCACTGCTCGCAGCGCTGACCGGCGTCGCCACGGTGCGGATCTTCGTGGCAGCTCCGGCACTCCTTCGCCACGGTGTGGAAGTCACGCACGTTGTGGCACCCGGTGCACGGGGCGATGGCGTGCTGGCCCCTGAGCGGCGTCGCGGTCTTGCGGTGGTCGAACACCACGTCGTGCCAGTTCCGCGTCGTATGGCAGGCAGTACACACCAGGCCGCGCAGGTTGACGTGCGGGTTGGCCACCGCCTCCTGCAGCTCCTGGGCGGCCAGGGTGTGCGGCGCCGCGGTGAGCGCCAGCGTCAACGCCACGCCCGCCATGACGGCGGGCAGACCGGAGGCTCTCACAGGTTCTGCCCTCCCTTCGCCGTGGCGTGGCAGTCCTCGCAACGATGCGGGAGTGGACGGTAGTGCACCAGGGGCGGATCGCCTTGCGGCCGGTGGCAGGCGACGCATCTGACGTTGCGGTGCGCACCGTCGAGCGGGTAGTCGGTGTCCCGCTGGTGGTCGAAGGCCAGTGAAGCCCATGCCGCCTCGGTGTGGCACGACGTGCACGCGCTGCCGCGCGCGCGCTCCGCGAATTGGCCGGCATGCGGGTCGCGGTGGCACCCCGACGCGTCGCAGGTGGTGCCCAGCCCGCTGAACCGGGCCGGGAGCCCCGCGGTGGCCGGCGCATGGCACTTGCCGCAGGCCAGGGTACGGTGCGCGCCGCGCAGCGGGTAGCGCGTGGAGTCATGGTCGAACGCGACCGACTTCCAGGCGGTCTCGTCATGGCACGCCATGCAGGCCGTCCGGCCGCGCGCCGGCTCCGCCGCCGGGTGGCCCGCGCCCGGCACGAGCCGGCTGGCGAACTGCCCACCGTGCGGGTCGGGGTGGCAGGCCACAGCCTCGCAGGTCGCCGGTAGCCCGCTGAATCGCGCGGCCTCGCCGCGATCCGCCCTCTGGTGGCACTTCGAGCACACCAGCGCGCGATGCGCGCCACGCAGCGGATAGCGCGTGGAGTCGTGCTCGAAGCGGGCGGGACGCCACGCTTCCGTGTCGTGGCACGGCGTGCACGCCGCGGCCGCCGTCGCTTCGGAAGCCGCCGCCGCCCGGCTGCCCGCGACGCGCCGGCCAGCGAACTGCCCGCCGTGCGGGTCGTGATGACACGAGGCGCAGTTGAGTCCGGCCAGCTTGAACCGGAGGTGTCCCGAGCCGGTCGCCGCGCCCTCGAGCAGCGGATGGCACGCGGCGCACGGTGTCGCGCGGTGTGCGCCGGTCAGCGGAAACGCCGTGCTGTCATGCGCCGTGAGCGAGAACCGGGTCGGCGCGAAGCGTGCCTCGCTGTGGCACGCCGCGCAGTCCTGCGCGCCCGCCATCGGCGACAGCTCGCCTTCATGCACGTCGGCGTGGCAGGCGTCGCACCGGTCGAACGCCATCTTCAGCGCGGGCTTGGCCATCGGCCGCACGAAGTTGGCGCGCACCAGCGCCACGCGGGCGGGGAGTTGAGCGCGCGCGGAGGCGAGATGACAGCTCTCGCACCGCGCCGTGGCGTGCGCGCCGTTCAGCGCGAAGCCCGCCGTGGTGTGGTCGAAGTGGCGCTCAGAAGCGGCGAGCACGAACCACCCGGTGGTCACGTGGCACTTCTCGCAGGTGCCGACCCGCTCCGTCTCCCGGTGCGGCGACGCATGGCAACCGATGCAACCGCTTTCCCATTCGCTGTTGCTGGCCCGGAAATCCACGAACGACGTGTCGGTGGAGCCCCCCGGCCCGGTCGCCAGCTCGCTGCGCACGGCATGGCACTTCCCGCACGGCGCGTTCGCGTGCAAGCCGGTGAGCGGGAACTTCGTGCGGCCGTGATCGAACTGCGGCGCCGGCTTCCACGCGTCCACCGCATGGCAGTCCTCGCATTGCCGGCTGACGCGGCCCCGGTGCTCGTCCAGGTGGCAGGCGGCGCAGGAGGTGCCCAGGCCGAGGTAGGTGCGCCCCACCGCGAGCGACGCGTCGCCGCGCACCGAGGCCTCGCTGACCAACGGCGCCCGGTGGCAGGCATCGCAGCGCGCCTTGGCGTGCGCGCCGGCCAGAGCCCACCCGGTCTGCCGGTGGTCGAAGCGCTCTCGGCCGCCGGCTGACCACTTCACCATCTGGAATGGGCGCCCGTTGTGCTCGCCGTGGCAGGAGCGGCAGGCGAGCGCCGCGCCGTGGCGCGTCGCCACCGCATGGTAGCCCTGGCCGGCCCGGATCTCCCGCGCGAGCGACGTGTGACACGCCAGGCACTTGCTCCCGCTGAGCTGCCGCCCGGCGTCGTGGCAATCGAGGCAGTGTGCCAGGTCGTCCAGCCTCGCGTGCGCGGTCGAGAGCGGGCCCGGCGACGCCAGGCCCTGCGCCTGAACCGGTGGTGATGCCGCGACCATCAGCACCACGAGCGCCGCGGCACCGCACGCCGACGCCCGCATCAGGTCCCCACCAGCGGAACGCCGAAGAACGCCTCGGACGCGACGTGCAGCACCAGCAGCACGAGCATCGCGGCGAAGAACACCAGGTGGACCACGTGCCAGTAGCCGAACAGGGTGCGGAAGGTGTCCAGAAACGCCACCTTGCGCGCCGTCGCCACCTGCCGGCCGATCAAGTCGAAGATCGCGCGAGCCTCGTGGCGCGCCAGGTTCCGCTCCTGCCGCAGCCGGCGGCGCAGCCGCGCCAGACGGAACGGGCGTGCCAGGTCGTCAGCCAGGAGCCGCGGCAAGGCCCGCAATCCTCCGCCGGTCCCCTTGCCGATCCGCCCCACGCTGCGCTCGGTGACGTCGTCAATGGCCGCCAGCTGCTCCGGTGCGAGCTTGAACTCGGTGGAGAGTCGCGCGCGCCGCTCCGCCTGCTCGTTGCGGATCTCCTCCAGCGACATCAGTTCGCCCTTGATGGTCCGGGGAAACTGCTGGTAGATCCACCGCCCGATGATGCCGCTGCCGGCGACGATCATCATGGACCAGAACGAGTAGACCCCCAGTCCCCGCAGCTTGCCCGCCGTATGGAGCGCGACCAGGAACGGTCCGCTGAGGCACAGGTAGATGTGCAGGTTGAGCCAGGTGCGCATCGGCCCGCGACCGCGCAGCAGGCCGAGGCGCTTGCGGGTCGAGTAGAGCAGCACGCCCACCAGCATCAGCGCGGTGCCGGCCCACGCGAACGGGTGGCCCAGGGTGCCCGACGGGCGCAGCGCTTCGTGCAGCGGGGAATCGGGGCGGTCCCACAGCGGCAGGGTGTAGTAGCCCGCGCTCCGGCCGAGGAACAGCACGCCGGCCGCGGCCGACAGGATGCCCACCGCCAGGATCAGGCGGTCCACCCGGCGCGAGATGCCCGCGGCGGTTCGAGCCGAGCCGCCCGCTGCGCTACCAGAGCTGATACGAAACTCCCGCGCGAAGGTAGGTGCTCGTCAGGCCCGCGTACTTGCCGATGTCGCCGCTCACCGACGCGTAGAATCCGCCGCCGAGCCGGTAGCCAAGTTCCGGTTCGACCCCGTAGCGCCACATCGTCTGGGCGCCCCCCGGCGTCCTGGTCACGTTGGACGAGAAGCCGAGCGCCGCCGTCAGCGGTGTCGTGCCCAGCGGTATCGGCAGCCGCGCCACGACGGAGCCGAAGTCGAACAGGTCGCTGTGCTGCCCCATCACGGCGAGCATGAGGTGCCGGCTGAACAGTGTCAACGTCCCGCGGTACGTGGGATTGGGGTCGGTGGTGCGCTTCAGGTAGCCGCCCGACAGCTCCACAGAAGAGCCCAGCAGGTCGTGGCCCAGGGAGGCCGTAAAGCCGGTGAGCCGCCCGGGGAGCGGAAACGTGTCGCCCAGCACGACCATGGAGAACAGCTGCAGCGCCTGTTGCGACTCAAACGTGACGCCGCCCCGGAAGCCCAGCGGCAGGTTGGTGTGCGCGCCGGCCGACAGGTTGGTGAGCTGGAAGCCGCGGAACCTCTCCCACCCGGCGCCGTGATCCACGTCGGCGAGCAGCGAGAACGAGGTCCCAGGCGCCGGAGTCCAGAATCCCTGGCCCGAGAACCAGGTGCGGCGGACCGCGCTCGACTGGATTTCGGTGGCCCCGCTCAGCGAGCCGGACAGCGTCCGGCCGGTGAAGCCCCAGTATGCGCCCGCACGCTCCACCTGGGTCGAAGGACTCATCGTGAACACGTCCGGCGCGTAGCCGGCCAACACGCCGATCCTCTGGCCCGCGGCGGGCTGCACCTCGAGGCGCGCGCCATCCAGGTAACCGAGCCCCGGCGCGTCCGCCGGCAGGATGCGGCCGAGCGAGAAGTTCCACCACGAGCCGGGCGGCGCAACCCGCGCCTCGAGCTGGTAGAGTGTCGTCGAGCTGCCCGTGAGGCCCATCGCCGTCAGCTCGCTCGAACCGTTGCGGAACCTGGTCGTGGTACGGGTGGCCAGGCTCAGCCACGGCGCCAGGGGCCCGCTCAACGCGAGTGCCGCGGATGTCTGGTAGGTCGTGAGCGATTGCTGGCCTCCGGCCGAGCTGGCGCTCTGGTCGAGCTGAAGACTCCCCCGCCACCGCGCGTTGACTGCGCGACGCGGCACTCGCACGGCCGGCGGTGCGAGTGTATCCGGTGTGGGCGCCGGGGCGGACGCGACCTCCGGAGCGGCCACCCGCGCCGCCACCGCCGTGTCCGTCGGCACCGGTGGAGCGGCCGCGGCCTGCACCGGCGGCGGATGCGGCGTGAACCGGACCAGCTGGCCGACGGCAACGCGAGCGCCGGAGGAGATCAGGGTGGCGCTGGACGTCTTCCGCGCCACGCTCATCACGACCGCGCGCGCGGCGACACCCCCGTCATCGCTCCCCATCAACTCCAGCGTGTCACCCACCGCGAGGCCGGCTTCGCGTCCGGCCGTTACGAAGACGATGTCCTCGGTGCGGTAGGAGACGTGCGCGGTGTCACGTCGCGTCGCGCTGGTGTCCTGCTGCGCGTAGGCGGGCCTGGGAGCCACGAACGCCAAGGCGCCGGCGAACGCCAGGCCCCGGAGCCGCCGCGCGCCTGCGCGAAGGCGGAAACAGATATCCGACTGTGTCACTAGGAGATAGGAATTCGACGAGCCCGGCGGGCGAC